>NZ_CP039694.1:0-300000 GCF_005145045.1 Agrobacterium larrymoorei | reverse complement strand
CCACATTGCTGCGTCTCTTCCATGAGGCCGGCGGGAAATCGGCGGCAGAAAAGGTGCTGAAGCTTATCCCGGGAGAGGGATATGTAGACTTGTTCACCAATAGCCAAAATCGTCGGGCCTGTAAGGTGGTCATTGCAACAGGGTCTTGGGCCAAAGAACTACTGGCTCCGCTCGGCGTGAAGCTGCCGCTAGAAACGGAGCGCGGCTATCATGTGATGCTGGAAGGACCCAGCCTTTCGAACAAGTTGCCGATACTGTTGCGCGATAGTGGAATGGCGATTACGCCGATGGAACATGGGCTTCGCCTAGCGGGCGGCGTGGAGATCGCGGGTTTGGTTTCAGCGCCAAATGAAACGCGCTGCAACGCGCTCTATGCGAAGGCACGTGCAATCTTTCCAACACTCCAGGCTGACGCATGCAAGCAGTGGATGGGTTTCCGCCCGTCGCTTCCCGATAGCGTCGCGGCTATTGGAGCGGCTTTAAAGCATAAGGACATTTTTGTGGCTGTTGGCCACGGGCATACCGGCATGGTGGGTGCAAGCGAGACTTCATCTCTCATAAGAGACCTCGTCCTAAATCGCCCGACAGCAATCGATCCCAAACCTTATAGTCTTGGTCGCTTCAATTAAATGCAAGGAGTTGGAAAAATGGAACGCGGAAAAATTGGCGCACGTATCCTCATATGCGACCGAATTGGACTTCGTTCAGATCCTGATGGATGCCACGACTTCAGCGAGGTCGTAGAATTTATTGAGGAACACGGAGGGGTCTTCCATATTGGTCCAGCAAGTATGGATGCGGACACTCCGTTGGATCGGCTGCATTTTTACTACCAGCCCGATCTGTCGGAAGCCGAAGATCTCATTCTCGCGGCAGGCGGCGGTCGATACGATGCCGTCATTGCTGCAGCAACAATTATTCCTCCAGCGTGTAGGTTCGAGAAAGGCGGCGTACGCATTGGTGCCGGAACGGGCAACATGCAGTCGCAGTCTTGGGGAGGATCTGACGGCAGTGGTGGAACGGCTCCACTGATGAACACACCCGGATTTAACAGCCGGGCGACAGCGCATATGGTCTTCAAGGCTATTCTACGAGCATCCCCTGACCTGCCGCTGGATGAGCTCCATGAGGCGGTGATCGCGGGTCAGATGGACACTGGGCGGGACCTTAAGAATTTCCCGACCGACAAGATCGAAGGGAAAAACCTCCTCGTTCTGGGATACGGAAACATTGGCCGTGAAGTCGCGAAGCTGGGAAAGGCATTCGGGATGCATGTGTCGATCTACGCAAGGAAGATTCACCGCGATTGGATAGAGGCTCAAGGGTACCGCTATTGTGAAACGCTCGCTGACGCTGCAACGGATGCTCATTTTGTCAGCGCTCACGTTGGCCTTGGAACCAAGAAAAACGGCAGTGAGCACTTTGCCAATGAGCAGTTGATGGATCGAAGCTTTTTCGGGAAGCTCAGCCCCGGTGCAGTGGTCGTAAATTATGATCGCGGACAAATTGTCGATATCGACTCCCTTGCTGAAGCTCTTGAGAACGGGACGATCAGCTTTTTTGCCGTTGATGCCGACATCTTCGTAAATGAAAAAGATTGTAGCGTCAGCGGTCCACTTTCACCATATATCGCACTGGCAAAAACGTACCCGGGCCGTATGCTTCTGCTGCCGCACGCAGTAGCAGACACAGATCATTCATCACGGGTTGAGGGGGCCAAACAGGCCGTCCGACAGATGTTCGATTCCATCACTCACGGGCTTGTGACCAATCTCGTTGGGGTGCTGCCGGAAGGCTACCGATGGTATGGGACAAAAGTCGCTCCTGGTGTAGGCTACGTGCAAGCAGAAGACTTAAAGACGATCTTGAACGATGAAGCTGGCTTGACCCGCCTGCGGGTTCTATCTTGGCAAATGGCGGAGATCTGGCAGGGTTTGACGACAAACAATATTGATAGTGAGTCGAGAGACTTGGTCCTAGCGATAAACAGGTACGTTACTTTGGTCTCAGACTTGGGCCTTTTGCAGCCTACTCGAATTGAACCTTTCAATTACTGATAGCTAACGGTACCTAGGTTTCTTTCCCTTGTGCTCTAAACGCGATCGAAAGCGAAGTTAAGCAGGTTGCCTTAGTTCGAATTTCTCTCTGCACGTGAGGGAGTTGCACCCTCTAACCCGTTTTGGAGAGCGAACTTTTGGTTTGACCGGCCCATGCGCCGACGGTCGCGATTGTGCGGCAAATCTCGATCAATCGATTGACCTTCATTAACCTCAGAAGCCAAGCGATGGTGGTAGTGCGCTCATTGGCTAGTTTCAACGCTAGTTTCCTTGCACAGGCTGTCGATCGTTGTTGATTTCCACTGAGAGCTGACCCGGCATTGGAGTGAACACCTAGGGCTGGACCACGGGACCGCTTCAAACTAAGCCGCCTGCTGGGCGAGTTGAGTTTCGAATTCTACTGGCGATAAATAGCCAAGGGCTGAATGCAGCCGTTTGGCATTGTAAATCTGCTCGATGAACCTGGGCAAGTGTTCGGCCACGTCAGCGAATGTCTCGTAGCCTGCGGGGTAGATTTCCTCCACTTTCAGGGTCTTCATGAAGCTTTCTGCCTGCGCATTGTGATAAGGGTTGCCGACGGCGCTCATGGATCCCTGTAGACCTGCCGCATCGAGCGCTCGTCGATAGGTTTCACTTGCGTATTGGCACCCGCGGTCCGTGTGGTGAATAGTGAGCGTCCGGCGAAAGCATTTTTCGGGTGTCGCGAGATAGAATCTAAAGGCCGCGCTTCATCTCATCGGCCATGATGCGGTCGATTATTTCAGGATCGCACTGTGTGTCGATGAGGAACTCGCGGATACCGCCGTCCCACGTCCTGATGTCGGCAAGTAGGCTTTGAAGTTCTTTGATGCCGTTCTCGGTCAGACCCTTCGTGCCATCTTCAGTGCCATCGCTGACGTAAACCAGTTCGCCTTCGGAGATGTTGTCCGAGTTGGCCGTCACTTCTTCGATCAGTTCGAGGTTCTCGCCGATCATGCCGGCGACTTGGTTGAGTGTGTAAATGAACCTTGAGCGTGCCATCAGGCAGCCTCGCACCGAGCGTTTGCCGGCGTCCAGTTCCAAGGCAGCAGATTTTCAAGTCGGTCTTTGGGATGATCCTGGATCCGGGCCAACACATCGGTCAGATAGGCTTCCGGATTGTGGCCATGAAGCTTTGCGGTTTCGATGATGCTCAAGATATTTGCGATGCGCTCACCACCCTTGTCGGAGCCCGCAAATAACCAGTTCTTTCGGCCAATTCCCAGTGGTCGCATGGCACGCTCAGCTATGTTGTTGTCGATTTCAACCCGGCCGTCATCAAGATAGACGCTCAATGCTGCCCATCGTGACAGCGCATACCGCATCGCTTCCGCCAGCTTCTGTTTCTGTGGCAGTGTTGTCTGGACATCCTCAATCCACTCTTTCAGCTCGTCCAGGATGGGTTTGGCATGCTGCTGGCGCAAATCCCGCCTCTCGTCAGGCAACATGCCACGGATACGATCCTCGATATCGTAGAGAGCACCAATGCGCGACAGCGCTTCCTGCGCGATCGTTGATGGCTTGAGTTTGATCACGTCATGGAATTTGCGGCGTACATGCGCCATGCAGGCAGCCTCTATGATCTGATTGCCGTACAGCTTGTTGTAGCCAGCATAGCCGTCCGCGTGCATCACGCCACTGAAGTTGGAAAGATGTTCGGCTGGGTGAACCCCCTTGCGGTCAGGGCTGTAATAATAAGCGATCGCTCCGGGCCTGGGATCTTGATAGCCACGCCCATCGAAGACGTAGACCCAGACCCTCCCGGTCCTGGTCTTTCCTCGTCCAGGGTCGAGAACATCGACCGGAGTGTCGTCGGTATGGATCCGATCGACGGCCGCGATATGCGCTCTGATCAGCAAAATCAGGGGGCCGAGCAAAGCCGATGCACGCCCCATCCAGTCGGCCATCACGGAACGGGAGATATCGATCCCAAGCCGATCGTACATCTCCGACAGTCGGTAAAGTGGGATGTGATCGTCGAACTTGGAGACCATGATATGGGCAAGCAATCCGGGACCGGGTTTGCCGCGCTCGATCGGCAGGGTCGGCATCTTGCCAGCCAACGAAGTGTCGCAGTCCTTGCAAACGAAGCGCTTTTCGACATGGCGAACAATCTTCACGGATGCCGGCACATGCTCCATGACCTGGACCACCTTATCAGGTGCTTTCAGGAACGATGTCCCGCCGCAGGTCGGGCAATTGCACGGCGCCGGATAGATCCGCTCTTCTGTCGGCAGCCCATCCGGCAAAGGTCTGCGTTTTGGCTTTTCGCAGGCATCTTCCAGCTCCGGCAGTGGTGTCCTTCCAGAGCGAACCTCAGCCTCGGCGCGGGACGCTTCAATCTCCTCGAGCATCAGTTCGAATTGTTCGATCTTGCGGTCTATTTTCTCGGACGAGGCCCCATGCTGTCGATGGCGCAGCAACTCCAACTGCGCGCGCAAAATGTCGATTATGGTATCGCGCTTGGTAACTTCCGCGTCTTGTCGCTCGAGTTTCGCCGCCTGTTCAGCAACCAATGCACGCAGTGCAGATAGCTCGTCCTGACCCTGTGGCGGCGTTGTTTCCATACCCAAAAATGTAACTGATTTGGCCCTTTAGCGCCAGCATTTTACCCCTGACACCCTTGCAAATTAACGCTTTCAGCCCGTGCGATGAGGCGCTGACGTCCATGTCGGTCGTCGCCAGTCGATCCCCTCGACGAGCATCGACAACTGAGCCTGCGTCAGATGCACAACGCCATCTTTGGCCGCCGGCCATGGGAAGTATCCGCGTTCCAAAACCTTGTAAAACAGGCAAAAGCCTTGGCCGTCCCACCATAAAAGCTTGATTCGGTCCGCGCGCCTGCCGCGGAACCCGAAGATCGCGCCAGAACCAGGCGCTTGTCTGATCACCCCCTCGACCAGCGCTGACAAACCGTCGATACCGCGACGCATGTCAGTCACTCCGCAGGCCAGATAAACCTGTACATTCCCTGACGGCCCGATCATGCCGCCTCCACGCAAGCGACGAGCGGGCCGAGCAGTTTCAACTCAACGTCAACAGGAACCTTCAAACTCCGACCGTTTCGAAGCAAGATCTCGACGATCGCCAGCCTCGTTGCCGTCGTAGACGCCTGACTTACGCCAAACTCCTCCACGATTTCCACTGGAAGGAACACCGTCGGTCGATCAACATAGTTGAACGACTTTCGCCACAAGCGGATCTGGCCAGGATGAACGTCATGCCGGCGCGCCACGTCACCAATGCGAGCACCCGGCTCATCAGCTTCCGCCAGTATCCTCAGCTTCGCCTCGTCCGACCAGCGCCGTCTGCGCTCGGTACCGGACATGATCTCCATGCGGGCCATGAAACCTCTTTGCTCTGGTATTTATGTCAGCACTAATGCTGGTTCTAATGCCAGAACATCGCCTGATTTGCCCGATCAGCAAAAACAGCTCACTGGACGCTCACGGTGAATACAGCCGGGTGGAGGCTTTCTGTTCTCGAGCGCCGAACGCAACGCTGCCAATGCCAGCGGCGTATCCAGGCGTTTTGACAGGCCATAGCCGATGACTTTCCGGCTGCAGGCGTCGAGAATGACAGCGAGATAGCAGAAACCAGCGGCGATGCGGATGTACGTGAAGTCGGCCACCCAGACCATATCGGGCCGCGCCGGGATCACATTGCGATAAAGGTTCGGGTAGATCGGCGAACCGTGGTTGCTATCCGTCGTGCGAACATACCGCTTGCGAGGCTTGATCCCGAGGCCATTGGCCCGCATGACGCGGGCGACACGCTTGTGATTGACGATGTGGCCTCTTCGCTGAAGCTCGTGTGTTACGCGTCGGTATCCATAGCAAGGCAGCTCGTCCTGGATGTCCTCTATGATTGCAATGAGCTCGCTGTCGCCGAGATTTAAAGCTTTTGCCGTTGATCGGTAATAGTAAGTGCTCCTCGGGAGATCGATCATTTTGCACCCCCGTCTGACAGAGCAGGCCGGGGACCGGTGATGATGGAGGAGCTCCCGCTGTCGCCGACGATCAACTGGCGCGGTGTTTTTTTAACCAGGTCCAGCTCCATGGTGAGCTGGCCGACCTTGCGTTCAAGCGCCGCAATGTGGGCCTCGTACTCGGCAATGACGCCGGCCTCAGCCTCCTCATCGTTCAGATCGCCGCGATCGAACTGCGTCAGCCACAGCTGTATGAGGTTTGCCGAAACGCCGTATGTCCGCTGTGCGTCGCGCCGTCCGATGACGCCGTTTCGGACATCTTGGCAAAGCTGCAACTTGAACGGCGTCGAATGCCGGCGATATGGACCTCGGGACTCCATGAGCCTTCTCCGATTGAGGCCCGCAGAGTGTACCAGTTTTTCTGGGTCCCGTGGTCCAGCCCGAGGGGTTCACTCCACTGCCGGGTCAGCTCTCAGTGGAAATCAACAATACGGGACAGTCTCAGAAGCAGATTTAGGTCGATTTTCGCAAGCGCCGTTCTGGCACATTGCCTCCTCATCATCGGTTGAGAGGGGCCATGCCATGACGGAAGCAAGCGAGACGAACGACAGTGAAACAATTCGGCAGCCAGCCATTGTTTCCGATTGGAATGAAAACACCAATTTCCATACTGTTTCTCCGAAAGCGGATGTTTCTTGAAATCCGCGTTAGGCAAATTGTGCCGTTTGGTGGCGAGGTATCGTTACCATATTATTCAAAAACTGTCATGTCTCTTTACCATGGTCTTCAGATCCGGCTCGAAAGCAAATGCTCTCCCTCTTTAACCGATACGCTAGATCGTCGTGTTGAAAGGAACGACGATCGAACCGTCGAGGATTCCCGCACGAACCTTTTCCACTTCGAGCATCGCCGCTTTGGCTTTTTGCGCAAGTTCGCCGGCGCTTTGTTCAGCAAATACCGGTGAGGCGATAAAGTCGATTACGCCATTGCCCAGTCCAGTTTTCTCATGCGTGCCACCCTTCCACCCAGACGTCAACGCCTTCGAGATTTCGTTATAGAGCGAGACGCCGAAATCGAGGCTGACGATTGAGACGACGGATTTCGGTCCAAGTGCATATTGGGAAGGAGAGATAGAGCTGACCAAACGCCCGTCTTTTTCATTGGCCGCAGCGATTATGCCGCTGTCAGTTGCAGCAGCGTCGGTCTGAATGTAGTCGATGCCGCTGTTGTACATCTGCGTCGCAATTTCCTGACCCTTAGCCGGGTCTTGAAACGATCCGGCAAAGGCGCTGGTTACATTGGCTTCGGGGCGTACGGATAGTGCGCCGGCTTTCAATGCATTGAAATCCGCATTTAGTTGCGGCAACGACACGCCCCCGACGTAGCCAATTTTACCTGATGTTGTGATGTGGGCGGCAAAGACGCCGGAGAGATAACAGCCCAGATGATAATCGTAGGATACCGTGACCACATTGGCGATAGGCGGATTGAAGGCATCGCCGAAAAGCTGGATCCATTTGGTTTGTGGATATGATGGTGCAAGCGCTTTGAAAGGTTCGGAAACGCCGTTAAAGGTGGAAATAACAATTGCGGCGCCAGCGTCACCGAGTGTTCGGAAAATCGCCTCATAGGTTGCAGGGTCCTGCGCGTAAATGGCGCGATGCTCGAAACCCTTTTCCTGCGAGAGTTGTTTCAATTTTGCAATCATCTGATCGACAGGACCATTATCGCCCGCGGCCTGTGTATGCACCAGCGCAACGAGCCCTTCTGCGGCGCCTGCAAAATCAGGAATTGCGCTTAGGGCCACGCCCATGGCAACGGCACCAGCACTGCCTTGGAGAAAGGTGCGACGGTTTATTGTTGTCATCATCCCAGTATTATTTTTCATTTTCGTTCCCTTTTTTAATGTCATGCCTATTTCAGCAATTAAACGTGAAACTTATTCAAAGGCCGTCCTATTTACTCCCGCGTCCAACGCGTTTTTTGGGTCATGGTAGATTTGCCAAGGACTGATTGAGAAGTCGGTAGCTATCGGATGCAACACAGTCTCTTACGTAAAAGGCATTCTTCGGTCTGTTGGTGATCTGCCACCAATCGACGACTGTCATTCCCGTTGTCAGCGTGCCTGCCAGTTCGACGGAAACAATGACATCTCGCCCAGAAAAAAGCTGCGGCGCGGCCATGAAGGCTGACACGCATAAGCCATGGAGAGGTGCGCCTTCCCAACCGTATTTCTTGAGGTCAGAAGCCGCGGAGAATTCAAGCATTTCGGCAAGAGCCACGCCGCAACGACTGCCGACTGCTCGCATGGCATCGAGCCGCTCCCGGTTCGACAGCATTCGATGGGTGACATCCAGCGGAAGGAGTGTTGTTTTCACACCGGATTTAAGCACTATATCGGCAGCCTCCGGGTCAACGTAGCAGTTGAACTCCGCCGTGGGCGTTATATTGCCGACCTCGAAATAAGCGCCCAGCATGGCGACGATCTCTTGAATTTTGTCGGCGATGTCCGGTTCCTCGCGCAAAGCCATGGCCAGATTGGTCGTGGGTGACAGCGAACAAATGGTGATCTCGCCGGGATGCGCGCGAACAGTGTCGATGATGAAGTCCACGCCATGTTGGTCTTGAGCCAGGATCGACGGTGACGGTAGATCTGGACCGTCAAGACCTGTCGGGCCATGGACATGCTCGGCCATGACGAGCGGGCGGACGAGGGGATGGACACATCCTGCAAACACAGGAATGTCAGGACGCCCAGCCAGTTCCAGCAGCTTCAGGCAGTTGTTGATCGTATTGGCGAGGTTGATGTTGCCCGCAGTTGCGACGAGACCGAGAACGTCGAAGGACTGCGGCTGACCCAGAAACATGAGGATCGGTGCCGCCTGATCCTGGCCAGGATCGGTCAGGATGATCAGTTTGCGTGCCATTCCAGTTATCCTCTCACTGATCTTTAAGTTCGTTGAAACCGTTCACGCCTTTGGCACCTCCACGCAGTCGCCCTGATAACCACACGCCAAAGATCGTCGCGATATAGGGTAAGCTTTGGAGGATCTCGTTCGGCATCTTTCCTCCGAACAACAATTGAGCGCGCACGCCGATTGCACCGGCGACCGCAAAAAACACGGCCGCAAGGGCTGCGCCCACCGGATGTGCAGCTCCAAAAATCACGGCTGCGAAGGCCATGAAGCCACGGCCTGCCGTCATTCCCTGCGCGAAGAACTGCAAGCTACCAGCTGCAAGCTCTGCTCCACCGAGCGCACAGAGTGCACCACCTATAATCAAGGCTATCAAGCGCATTCGTGAAGGATTTATGCCGACGCTACGGGCAGCGAAAGGGTGTTCTCCAGACGCAGCAAGCTTTAGGCCGAAGCGAGACCGGCGCAATAGAAGCCAAATGCCGAAGACCACGAAAGGCATGGCAGCGACAGCGATGGAAAGGACGCCATATGCGCCGAATGCCGGTCCGAGTTTCGGCAGGCCGAATGGCGCCGTTACCGTAGCCTGACTGCCAAAAATCGATTGAACCGCAAGTGCCGTTCCGCCAAGCCCGAGACCTGTCATTCCAAGGCCTGCGATGATGGGGTTTGCCTTCAGCTTATCGATGACAAACCACAGAAGCACCGAGGCGAGCACGCAGAGCGTAATGGCGATAAGGATCGCCGCTGCAACGGAATGGGTCAGCATGATGCCCACGATCGTGGCGCATGCGCCTATGATCATCAACCCTTCGAGGCCCAGATTCCAGACACCGGCACGCTGTGCCAATACACCAGCCAGTGTCACGTAAATCAGCGGAGTTCCAGAACGGAGTATGGCAATAATGATTTCATTCATTTGGGCTGACTCCCAACACCGAACACCCTGTCGATAAAATTCGATTTGGCCGTAATGAACAGGGCGATTGCAGCATTTATGATATCGATGGCAGAGGCCGGGAGGCCCGCGATGATGGGCAGGTAAAGTGCAGCTGCCGATAGGCCACCGAAGAATATGGCCGTGACTGCGGTTCCGACAATCGACAGGTTGGCGACAAGAGCGATGAGGATTGCAGTGAAACCATGAGCGGGCAGGAAGCCAGATACGATACGGCCGTTCGGCCCCATGAATTCTATCGTTCCGGCAAGTCCTGCCAATGCACCAGAAATTAGAAAGCTCGACAGGCCAAGTTTCCAGATCCGCGCTCCCTGCCATTTTACCATGACAACGTTACGTCCGGCGAGGCCCGCAAGCACGCCAAAAGCAGTACGATTGACCAGCAGCCACGTCGCGATGCCAACAATCAGCGCGATGGCAATAATGGTTGGAGAAAGACCAAGCGAGTCCGACATACGATAGGCCGGATCAAGAGGTTTGCTGGATGCTTGCTGCCCCGAACCCGAGGGATCCTTGAGTGGGCCGGAGGTAACGTAAATCAGCAAAAGTCCGGCCAGAAAGTTGCCCATGAGGGTCGTGATGACTTCGTCAGTGCCGGAACTTAATCTTAAAAGCCCCGGCCATAGAGCCCAAATCGCACCTCCGCAAATTCCTGCCAGGAAGATCAGGGGTATGACCACAAATGCCGGACCGCCCGACAGAAAATGGGCAGCGGTTGCCGCTGCAATCGCACCAACATAAAATTGACCCTGCGCACCTATGTTGAAAAAGCCTGCTCGAAACGAAATGGCGACGCCAGCCGCAGTGATGAACAACGGTAGCGCCCATCTCAGGCTTTGGACAATCGCACCATTTCTAAAGAACGCGCCTTCGATAACGGACCAAATCATGAGTGGGGCGTTATAACGACACGCCTGGAAAACCACCGCGCAAAGCGCCAGTGCCAAAATGACGAAGATAAAACTGCGTCCGACTGTAGCGAGACTGTCTCTCATGCTGTTACCTCTGTCGCTGCGTCAGTCATGGCCCTGCCAACAGACAGCATGTCGTATGGCGCGGAAAACTCACCGTTGATACGGCCAGACAGCATCACGAGAACTCGGTCGGAAATGTCGAAAAGTTCATCCAAGTCTGACGAAATCAGCAGCACTGCAGCACCTCGATCACGGGCTTCTCGTAGTGTCTGCCAGACGAAAGCCGTCGCGCCGATGTCGAGCCCGCGCGTGGGTTGCGCAGCAATGATGAGCTTCGCATCCGGATCGATTTCGCGGGCGAAGATTACCTTTTGCGCGTTGCCGCCGGAAAGAGATTCCGCTCGCTGACCGGGACTGTGAAAACGCACACCCCAGCTTTTTAGCGATTGGTCGCAGTCTCTTCGGATTGCGCTTGGTGCGATAAACCGCAAAAGACCATTTTGTAGCAGGGCTCGCGCGCTCCAGTTTTCCCATAGCGAACTCGTCAGGCTCAGGCCTTCTACGTTTCGTTCAAAAGGAATGATGCGTAAACCGCTGTTTCGGCGGCCTGAAAGCGATTGATCCGTGACATCTTGCCCCCCAAGACAGAGGTGTCCGGAGTGCATATCGGAAAGTGCCGCTATGGTGCGAACCAAGGTTCTTTGCCCGTTGCCCTCAACGCCTGCGATGCCGACTATTTCGCCCGCTCGTATCTCCAGATCGACATCGTCGAGAGGCATCCCTTCGCTGTCCGGATTCGTAGAAACACCGCGCAGTTCGAGCGCCTTTGGTTTGCTCGGCTCCGAAATTTTGCCGCTTCCGGCGATGTCGGATTGCGTGACCTGGACAGGAACACTCTGACCAAGTGCATTCGGCGCCCTTACGACTGAATCCCCGATGATGAGTTTCGCCAACCGCTCGCTTGACAGCTCTTTAACCGAGAGGGGGCCTTCGATCTTGCGACCGCCACGCAAGACCGTAACCGTATCTGCAATGGCAAGGACTTCCCGGATTTTGTGAAGGATCATAATGACCGTCACGCCACGTTCCTTGAGACGTCTCACGCGATTGAACAAAACATCGATACCCGCAGGAGACAGTACTGCCGTGGGTTCGTCCAATATGAGGACTTTGGCATCTGTGACCAGAGCGCGAGCAATCTCTATGCCTTGCTGGGTTTCAACGGGCAGAGCGCGTAAACGCTCGCCGAGATCGACGGTGATATCGAGATCTCGGAGATGATCATGCCATTTGTTTTTCAGACATTTCCGGCTGTAGAAGCCTCCAGTTCCGGCAACGCTGAACTCCATGGCTTCGACCACCGTGAATGAGGGCGGAAGCGCAAAGCTCTGGTGCACGAGTTCCACACCGGCAGCGCGGCTGTCGTTGACATGACCAGTTCGGACTTCTCGCTCCATGACCATGACTGATCCAGATGTGGGGCGAACAAGACCTGCTGCGACGCGCGCAAATGTTGTTTTGCCAGCGCCATTCTGACCTACTACCGCGTGAATCTGCCCCTGCGCAAATCTGGCGCATACGTCTTCAAGCGCGGTTACCTGTCCATAGTTCACGGTAACCTTGCGACATTCAAGAGCAGGCTTTGTCTCTTCGGACATTGTTGTTCCCCTTTTGGATCGCCTGTTTTTGATACTCATTGTTGATGGCGGACGTTCCACTTGCTTCGTGTCACGGCAGCCCAGCCGTCATGCGCGCTCAAACGCCTTTGTATTGAGAGATTATCTCCTTTCGGTAGGACATGAGCTGTTTCGGCATGTTTATCGCTATTGCACCGCGAATTTTATCGTTGCGCCAATAGCTGCCTGCGAACCTGTTGTTCTCAGGCTCGTCATGATCAATGCGAAATACATCATTGGGAAGAAATCGCCCAACAGTCTGAATTTTCAGGCCATATTGGTCGGACCATACATAAGGGACATGATCGAACACCATTTCGTGGGAACTTTCACCGGCCAGTTCGCGGATCAAACATTGTGCGACGTGCTGTCCCTGTTCTCTGGCAGTCGTCCAATGTTCAAGCCGCATTTGCTCATTGAAAAGCGAGTTAAGCCAGGAGGCAGCATCTCCTGCGGCATAGACCGCCGAAAGGTTCGTACGGCCATGGTCGTCGCAGACAATTCCATCGCTCAGAGCGATGCCTGAATTTTCCAGCCACGCCAGAGCCGGACGCACACCGATGCCGACGAGGACGGTATCGATATCCAAACGCGTGCCGTCATCTAGAACCAGCGTTTCGACCTTTACACCTCCCTCCGCAGAGGCAACCGTCCGTCCACGCAGGAAGTTGATGTTATGGCGTTGATGCAGATCCAGAATTCGCTTGGCGACGATTTTCCCCAATCTCGCTTCCATTGGAAGCGGAGATCGCTCTATTACCGTCACATCGATATCGAGACTTGCCGCGACAGCTGCAACCTCGAGCCCGATAAAACCGCTTCCGACGATTGCAAGACGCCGGGAGCTCTTGAGGGCTGTGGCAAGACGCTGACCATCGCAGAGTGTTCTCAGCGAGATAACGTTTTCGCGACCTTTCAAGACTTTGAGATTGATTGGCTCAGCACCTGTTGCAATGATCAGGCCATCATTCTCAAACGAACGACCGTCGCTCAAACGCAAGCGTCGACCCTTTTCCTCGATCGCGGCAACTTTTAACCCAAGATGCAGGGTCGCACCAAGCCTGTCCCAGCCTTCGATATCGTAAAACTGAAGCTTCTCCACATTACAGGTGCCGAGGGCGAACTGCTTCGAAAGGGGCGGGCGATCATAGGGAAGCGACGTTTCGGAATCAAAAACGTCAACCGTCCCCAGGAACCCGCCTTTCGAGAGCGCCTCTGCCGCTGCAACACCAGCAACGGATGCTCCAACGATAGCGATGCGCTTTTGATCTGGCTGTCGTGGTGTCGTGGAGATGACCATCACGCAGCCACCGTGTTCAGCTTTCTGCCGGGTGTGAACAATATCGGCACAGCACGTTGACCATAGGACGAGCCGACCGTATCAGGACCCACAACCTTGTCCCAAACAACTTTGTAATCCGGAAGCCTTTCGAGAACTCGATCCAGCACGATCCGCAACTCGGTGCGCGCCATGGTCGATCCCTGGCAACGGTGGCCCCCGATGCCAAACGTCATGTGGCGGTTTGGCACTCTGTCAATCACGAGCTGGTCTGCAGTCTCACCAAAGACGCTTTCATCCCGATTAGCGCTCGCCCACAGCATGAAAACAGTTTCGCCTGCTTTGATGGACTGATCACCGACGCAAGTGTCACGCATTACTTTGCGTCCGAAGCCTTGGATCGGCGCTTCGAAGCGGAGGAATTCTTCAATGGCAGTTGGTAACAGTGCCCTGTCGGCGATGAGGCGCTGCCGAATATCGGGGTGGCGATCCAGTTGCAGGAAAATATTTCCCAATGCAGCGACAACAGTGTCCATGCCACCGAAAATGACCATCCTGACCAGATCGATGACTTCCTGGCGCGAAGTCTTGATGCCGTTGGATTCCGAGGCCAAAAGTCGGGAGATCATGTCCTCCCGCGGGGCTCTTATTCTTTCATCGATCTCATCGACAATCTTTTGCGAAAACGCGAGAACCCGACGCTGGCCATCTTCATTCTCAGGGGTGCCAGGCCGCGTGTACATGACGTCATGAAGGGGCTCGGCAAACATGCACCATTCAGACGGATCAAGGCCAAGCAAGCGCATTGTCCCCATTGCCGGAATGGGACTTGCAAGCTCCGCAACGATATCGACAGAACCTTGTTCAATAAAGGAGTCTATCGCGTCGTCAGTGATACGCCGTATGAACGGTTCTATTTCCTTTATGGCCTTGGGCGTAAGGAATGGATTGATCAGGGTCCTGTAACGCTCAAGCTCAGGCGGGTCTGCCATGATCGGCAAAAGTCTGCCGACATTTGTGTTGGGTACCACTGTTCCACCAGCCGACGAAAACGTGTCGTCATCTCTGGCAACCTGAAAAACCTCGTCATATCCTGCAATAACCCAGTAGCCCCCGTGTCTTTCGGTCTTGGCCACGGGACACTTCGATCGGTGAAGCTTGTATGTATCGTATGCGTTGTCCACATGGTCTTTGCTGTTGTGGTCAAAATCTACTGTGCTCACAGCGCTAACTCCTATACAAAGTGACCCTGACTCGGTCCGACGGCTGGAAATTCACTCTTCAATGATCTCGATTGCCCGCTCGGGACAGACTTCCGCAGATTTTCTGGCAGCATCGTGCATGTCCTCGGGCACTGGGTCCAACAGAACAATCGCCCGACCGTCACTGTCTCTGATTTCGTAAAGTGCCTCGGCTGCGAAGTAGCAAAGCCCATGTCCTTGGCAGGCCTCAAGATTGACCTTGACGTGCATCTTCTTCATAGTTTTCCCCGAACTCAAGCGAAACGTTTTCAAGTTAAGCGCTTAACTAACTGCGCGAGATGTGTGCCCTACACCGTCGTATCGTTTCAGGCGAGTGTCTTAGCTTTGCCTGTAGAGGCTCGCGGGTGCAGCTCTACATTGATAACGATGCTGGCTATGCGTGGAGACTTCTGCTTTAACAGCCCACGCAATTCAGCGACAGCGCCTCTTGCCAGTGCATCGCCGGGAAGTCGCACGGACGTCAGCTGCGGGTCCATCGCTCGGGAAAACGGCAAGTCATCAAACCCTGCGAGCGACATGTCATCCGGCACCTGTATTGCAAGTGCCTTCAATGCAGTGAGGACACCGTAGGCTTGTAGGTCGGTTGCGCACACGATGGCTGTGATCCCGTCCGACTTCCATTTTTGAAGAATGGTTGCGACAGTCGTTTCTGCGTCTGTCATCTCGATTTCGGTTTCCAGAATGACTGGACTTTCCACACCCATTTCCGCGAGTGCTGCCATAAACGCATTGCGACGTGCGGGAAATGTACGAGACTGGGTTTTTGCATCGATATATGCGAATTTGCGATGCCCGAAATCAACCAAATGTCGTGCTAACTCTCGTGCGCCGTCTTCTACAGCGAAATTCAGCGCTGCAATCCCGGGGCCGGAGCGATCAGAATCGACCAAAATCATTGGAATATTGGCTTCTATCGGCTTCAGGTAAGCGCTATCGACAGATATGCCGACAAGTGCATCGATACCGATCGCGAGTAGTTGCTCTATGTTTTGTCGGGCGATATCCTCACCAACATCAGTTGCAACAATCAATACCTGATAACTACTTCCCAGTTCTCGCATGAGCTCCATATGGACAGCGCTAAAGAATGGGTTACCAACACTGTTGGGGACGATAAAGCCTATAAGTCGGCTCGTTCCAGTGGCAAGCCCTCGAGCCCGACGATCAACGGTATATCCCAATTCGGACGCCACCTTCAAAACCCGTTGACGGGTTTCAAGAGGGACACGTTTATCCGCTTTGCCGTTGATTACGAGCGAGACCGTCGCAGTCGAAACCTCGGCGGCTTTCGCTACATCCAGCGCTTTGATTCGAGGCTTCCTCATTACAACGCTCTTTCCGACATTGACTGGATGAAGCCTACGCCTCATTTAGCAATAGTCAAGCGCTTAACAAAACTATTTTCACCTTCGTTAAGCGCTTGACTGAATCTAACAATCCAGCTTTCCTGTCAACTTAAGATGAGCCGATGGGGTGTTTTCGATGCAGAACTTTCTTGTGTTGCAGTCGCTATGGGCAATGGAGCGACGTCATACTGACGGATACGAATTATTGCTGGAAGAAAATATCGCAAAAATCGCAGGTGCCGGGTTCGGTGGCGTTAGCGCTCATTGCCATGATCGGGATAGCGTACGCCGCATCAAGAAACTTTTGCCGGACGGATGTAAATATTATGAGGGGCAGTGCTTCGTACAAACCATTGATGATCTCAAACCAGTTCTTGAAGTTGCATCGGAATTCGGGGTCGACCATCTGGATGTGCACGCCGATATCCGTCCGCGAAAAATAAGCGATTGCGTCTCTGTCATCGAGGGATGGCAGCGTTTGGCTGAGCAGATCACATTTCCAGTCTTGCTTGAGACCCATCGCGACCGGGTGACTAGCGATCTTCTTTTTACACTGGATCTTCTGGACCAATTCCCAAACCTTCAACTCCTTGGTGATTTGTCGCACTATATGGTCGGGCGCGAGTTTGCGTGGCCGATATCAAATGAAATACATGTACAGATCGAGCGAATTATGGATCACTGCTGGGCCTATCACGGTCGCGTATCGAGCCCGCAGCAGATACAGGTCGAGATATCGTTTCCCCAGCATCAACAATGGGTCGATGTTTTCCTTGGCTGGTGGCGTAATGGTTTTCAAAGCTGGCGTAAACGCGCCGGTGCCGATGCCACGTTGCCTTTCGTCTGTGAGCTTGGGCCAAAGCCTTATGCCATAACGGGCCCGGATGGCAACGATATCTCAGACCGTTGGAACGACGCGCTTGTGATGAAAAAACTAGTGCAGGGACTTTGGGCCAGCCTATCTGACGAGTTCATAAGCAATCACCCGTCGAGTAGTGCGGTTGCAGATATCTGATCTCGGGAGGTTGGTTCCATGGTTAGCCATACCGCACGCGTGTCTCACAAATCTCCTTGATGCGTCGTTCGAGTGGGGCCTGTCCGGTGCGGCGGGACTTGTAGTGGTATGTCGAGGTGTCGAACCTCAGGACCTTGCAGGCCCGTCGGATTGATATGCCCCAGTCCACCAGCATGCCGTCGATCAGCTTGCGCTGCCGGGCAGGCCTCAAAGTTTTCGGCGGATGACGGCTAAAATCATCAGCATCACCGCGATTCCAATGGCGAGGTCGCGGATCGTGTCTCTCCAAGGCTTGCATAAAGCTCGGTTCATCTCGGTGGATTTTCTATTTAGCGCTCAAACTAGATAGCACGCCCTGCGTTGTTACTTTGTCCGAGCGGACCTCGCTCTCAAGGTGTATTTAACACCCACAGGCTTAAATTTTTGTTTACTCTCGTCGCCAAAGTAGTCTTCTGCGACGCGCTCGAGCAGAACTAAACCGAAGCTTCGCTTACTTGGCGCTACGACAATTGGGCCCGGATGCCACTCATTTCGCTAGTCGAGCTTGAAAACGTCGGCGTTGTCCTGCCGTTCCCGCAGACCCTTATAAGAAGCATGTCGCAATTTGCCGTCTCCAGTCCAGGCTCTGAACTCGATCTCGGCGATCAGGGTTGGCTCGACCCAGACGATATCTGATTTTTCGGGGTAGGGCACAGGCGGCTGCTTTTGCTTCCAGCGCAGCCTGTCCAGCATCTTACGCAGCTTTGTCATCTCAGCTTCCTTGAAGCCTGTGCCGACATTTCCGATGTGGACGAACTCGTCACCGCGGTAGGCAGCCAATACCACTGAGGCGAAGCCGCCAGGTGATACCGTCGATGGCTCAAAGCCCACGATCATGAACGCTTCGCTCGCAACGCATTTGATCTTCACCCAGTCGCCGGTGCGGCCGGAGCGATAGGGCTGATCCATGTTCTTGCCGACGATGCCCTCAAGGCCAAGGCTGCGAACGTGTTCTAGCAAAACGTCGGGTTTGGCGTCGAGGGTTTCCGACACACGGATAGCACCCTCACATCCCTTCAATGTGTCTTCAAGAAGATGGCGGCGCGAGCGATACTCTATCTCTCTGAGATCATGGCCATCCAGATAAAGCAGGTCGAAGGCGTAAAGGACAGCATCAGAGGCTCGATTACCGGTAGCCCTGCCCGAAGCACCCAATGACTTCTGCAGTAGGCCAAAATCCGGTCGCCCCTCATCGTCGAGCACCACCGCCTCGCCATCGATGATCATCGTTGCTGGTCCAAGCGCTGTGGCGGCCTGTTCAATCGCCGGAAACCTGTGCGTCCAGTCATGGCCGCCACGGGTGGGGATGCGGACGCCTGTTGGCTCGAGATGGACGGCCAGACGATAGCCATCCCATTTGAGCTCCCAGCTCCACTGGTCACCTTTGGGTGGATGCGCCTTTAGCTGCGCAAGCGCTGGCTCGACGCGATCAGGCATCGGATCGATCAAAAGCTGTGGCTGTGCGGGATTGCGCTTCCGACGCGGCTTTGAGCGGATCGGGGCTTCGGTATCACGAAGGAGCGACTCTGATCTCGGTGGCTTCGTCATTGGGAGAGTTCAGCACAAAAAGCTTAAGAAGAGCGTGACGACGGCGTTCTGTCCCCGATATCCACTAGTTTAGAATGGCTCAGGCCCTATTAATCAATCATATTCCCAGTCTGACGTTCTTTTGATTCACTTATGATAGGAGGATTTGCCACCAGTGATTTGTTTTTGCTGACGCCATCTCAGTTCAACTGCATTCGACCTGCGGCGAAGGAATACGGTCCACATAAGACGCTTTGTAACCGGTCCGTCCGCTGGAGCAGGCTCGGCGTCTTCAACCGCATCTTTGAAGCACATGCAGAGAAAGCAGGTCAACCCGACAGGCCCGAGCAGCCAATCGTGGTGCGCACGCGAACCAGGCCGTCGTCGATCAGAAGATCATCCCCAGGCTTCACGGCTGCGAAGATTTCGCGATGGGGAAGCGGAATGTCGAGCAAACCTTTGCCCGGTTCCGTACCACACAGAAACCGGACAGCCGATCCCTTGGGAAGATCAAGTTTCCCTTCGCTCAAAACGCCGATGCGTATTTTGGGACCCTGCAAGTCCTGAAGAATACCGATGGACGTTCCAAGTTCCTTTTCCAGCGCCCTGATATGGGGGAAGGAGGCGGCATGATCCTCATGACTGCCATGGCTGAAATTGAGCCGGAAGGTATCGACGCCGCGAGGAACATTTCCCGCAGTTTTTCGGGCGAGTTTGAGGATGGCCCGACCGTAGCGACGATCTTGGCTCGACGATTGCTGCGAATGAACATGGATTTAACCGATCAAAATTGCACGTATGTCGTTGACGTTTGTAAGCGTCGGGCCGGTTACGACCAGATCGCCTGCGGCCTTGAAGGCGGTGTAGCTATCATGCGCGGAAAGGGCGGTGCGTGGCGAGATGCCGGCCTCCTGCATGCGCGACAACGTATCCGGAGTGATGATGGCGCCAGCAGCGTCCTCCACACCGTCGATGCCGTCGGTATCGCCCGCAATGGCCCAGATATTCGCTGATCCGTCCAGACCGATCGCCAGGCTCAGAAGGAACTCGGTATTCCTACCACCGCGGCCGGTCGATCCCTTGGGCAATGAGACGGATGTCTCTCCGCCAGAAAGAATGACCGCAGGGCCGGAGATGGGAAGCCCTTTCGCTTTGGTCGATTTGGCAATGCCTGCAAAGACGGTGCCGACTTCACGGGCTTCACCCTCTAGCGCGTCCCCGAGAACGAGCGTCTGCAAACCGTTGGCCTTCGCAACCTTTGCCGCTGCCTCCAAGGCTATGGATGGAGATGCAATCAGCCGCACCTCGGCATTCAGTGGGCGGGATGCATCGAGCGAGCCGCCCTGTGCAAGCACGTCCTGTGCTGCGGCGGGAAGTTCCAGTCCGTAACGGGCAACGATTTCCCTGGCGTCCTCGATCGTGGTGTCATCGGCAACTGTGGGCCCTGATGCGATCTCTGAAGGGTCGTCACCAGGTACATCGGATATGACCAGCGTAACCACTTTCGCGGGATATGCGGCCTGCGCCAGCCTTCCGCCTTTGATATTCGAAAGCTGTTTGCGAACCGTGTTCATTTCCGAAATGGTTGCACCGCTTGCAAGCAATGCCTGATTGACCGCTCGTTTGTCGGCAAGGGTCATGTTGCCAGCGGGCGAAACCAGAAGAGAGGAACCACCGCCCGAAATGAGGGCGATGACCAAATCGTCTGCACTGAGGTTTTCGACCGAACCGAGAATGCGCGTTGCCGCTTCCACGCTCATCTCATCGGGGACAGGGTGAGCTGCCTCGATGATCTCTATGCGACCTGCGGGAACCGCATGGGCATAACGGGTGACGACGAGCCCTGTGAGCTCCACATCACCCCAGGCTGTGTCGAGTGCAGCAGCCATTGCTGCCGATGCCTTGCCGGCGCCTACGACGACACAACGACCTTTAGGACGTTCAGGGAGATGTGTCGCGACCACCTTGGCCGGATCGGCACTGTCTACGGCTGCGTCGAAAATTCGACGCAGCACCTTGCGGGCGGACACATCATCCCAGGTCATTCGGCAGCGACCAGAATATTCGATCCGGCGATTGCTTCGCAGACTGCGTCTGTGACCTGCTGGGTGTTTGCGGTTCCGCCGACATCAGGAGTAAGGATGCCTGCCTCGGTGACCCGTTCCACGGCTGCCATCAGGCGCGCTGCGGCTTCCTGCTCGCCGAGATGTTCGAGCATCTGCGCTGCGGTCCAGAATGTCGCGATCGGGTTGGCGATGCCCTTGCCGGTGATGTCGAAGGCCGAACCGTGGATCGGTTCGAACATCGACGGGAAACGGCGCTCGGGATCGATATTGCCCGTCGGTGCGACACCGAGCGAACCGGCCAGCGCACCGGCGAGGTCGGACAGGATGTCGGCATGCAGGTTGGTGGCGACGATGGTGTCGAGGGTTTCGGGCTTCAGCGTCATGCGCACGGTCATGGCGTCCACCAGCATCTTGTCCCAGGTCACATCCGGATATTCCCTGGAGACTTCGGCGGCAATCTCGTCCCACATCACCATGCCGTGGCGCTGTGCGTTGGACTTGGTGACGACGGTGAGTAGCTTGCGTGGGCGCGACTGGGCCAGCTTGAAGGCATAGCGCATGATGCGGGTAACGCCGACGCGGGTGAAGATGGCGACTTCGGTGCCGACTTCTTCCGGCAGGCCCTTGTGGGCACGTCCGCCATGACCGGAATATTCACCTTCCGAGTTTTCACGCACGATCACCCAGTCGAGGTCGCCAGCACCGCAATTGCGCAGGGGCGGGGTGATGCCGGGCAGGATCTTTGTGGGACGCACGTTGGCATACTGGTCGAAGCCCTGGCAGATGGGCAGGCGCAGACCCCACAGGGTGATGTGGTCCGGAACGTCGGGGGCGCCGACGGCACCGAAGTAGATCGCATCGAACTTCTTGAGCTGCTCGAGACCATCGGCGGGCATCATGACGCCGTGCTTCTTGTAGTAGTCCGAACCCCAGTCGAAGGTCTCGGAGTGGATCTTGAAGTTACCGCTGCGCTTCTCGAGCGCTTCCAGAACCTGAAGTCCTGCGGCAATCACTTCCGGACCAATGCCATCGGCGGGGATGGCGGCTATCTTGTATTCACGCATGTTTATTCTCCAATCTGAATTTTGTTCTGGGTGGAAGCTGGGGGAGTGCCCCGGTTCGAAGCGCCGCGAGCAAGGATCAGCGTTACCGCAGCGGAAACGACGAGGAGCGCCGATACGAAGTAGAGACCGCCAGCGAAACTTCCGGTCGTATCCTTGATCCATCCGATCATCGACGGACCAACGAAGCCGCCGAGATTGCCGATCGAATTGATTGTTGCAATGCCTGCAGCAGCAGCCGGGCCCGACAGGAACAGGGTTGGCATGCTCCAAAGAGGAGGCTTGGATGCGCTGATGCCGATATTGACCAGTGTAAGTGCAACGAGGACGGCGAAGACTGTGGTTGCGCCGGTGGCGAGAGCGAGGCCGGCTGATGCCAGCAGACAAGCGCCGACGACGTGCCAGGTACGTTCATTCGTCTTGTCCGAATGGCGTGCCCAGAGGATCATCGCGACAACTGCAAACACGGCAGGAATGGAGTTGATCAGGCCCGTGTGGAACGAGGAGAGGCCGAAGCTCTTGATGATCTGCGGCGACCAGATGCCGAGCGTGTAGAGACCTGCCGAGGTGCCGAAGTATACGAGCGCCAGTGCCAGTACACGGACGTCAGCAAGACCGGCCCAGATACTATGGCTTGCCTTCGGCTTGCCCGCACGTTCCTGCTCCATGGTCTGAACCAGCCAGTTACGCTCCTCATCGTTGAGCCACTTGGCCTTCTCGGGGCGATCC
The DNA here is from genome assembly GCF_005145045.1 of Agrobacterium larrymoorei. Classification (NCBI taxonomy): domain Bacteria; kingdom Pseudomonadati; phylum Pseudomonadota; class Alphaproteobacteria; order Hyphomicrobiales; family Rhizobiaceae; genus Agrobacterium; species Agrobacterium larrymoorei. The sequence goes on along the minus strand of NZ_CP039694.1, from coordinate 277,210 downwards.
GTCAGATAAAAGAGGACGACGACACCAAGAATGACGGCAGGAACAGCCTCGATGATAAACATCCACTGCCAGCCAGCCAGCCCCCAAATGCCGTGCATTTCGAGAAGCGCGCCGGAAATTGGAGAGCCGATCGCTGTCGCAAGAGGTGCGGCAGCCATGAACATGGCGGTTACAGCCGCTCTGCGACGGGCAGGGAACCAGTAGCTGAGATAAAGAATGATTCCGGGGAAAAATCCGGCTTCCGCCACGCCGAGCAGGAAGCGCAGAGTGTAAAAGCTCGTCGTGCCCTGAACGAGAGCCATGGCACCCGAGATTATACCCCAGGTAATCATGACGCGGGCAATCCAGATGCGCGCGCCCACCTTGTCGAGAATCAGGTTCGAAGGGACTTCAAAAATAAAGTACCCAAGAAAGAAGATGCCGGCCCCAACGCCGAAGACAGTCGATGAAAATCCAAGATCCTGGTTCATCGTCAGCGCCGCAAAGCCAATGTTCACTCGGTCTATGAAGGCAATCAGATAAAGAACCATGATGAATGGCACGATACGCCATGTAATTTTGCGCAGGACGCGCGATTCCAACTCGCTGGACATAGCAAGCTCCTCCCGATGTTCGATGAGACGCATCCTCCTGCGCCATCCAAAAACGGTATTCTGCCGCTTGCGGAAATCCAATGTTCAGATAATTATATAATTATTTGATATTATGAGGCGTCATGGAGCTGGAACAACTGAGATGCTTTGTCGCGGTCGCCGAGGAACTGCATTTTGGCAAAGCGGCGCAAAAAACCGGCATGTTACCCGCTTCCCTCGGTCGCCATGTACGGCTGCTGGAAGAATCACTCGGAACCAAGCTTCTCTCCCGAACGACAAGGAGCGTCGACTTAACCGACGACGGCGTCATGTTGCTGAGGGAGGTGAAGCCTCTCTTTGGCCGCCTCGAAACCGTGGCAAATCGTTTTCGAACGTCACGTCCGCACCAGACAAATGTATTGCGCATCGGTGCAATCGATAGTGCAGCGGCGGGCCTGGTGCCTCAATTGCTGCACGATTTCCGTGAGCGATCACCTGAAACCTCGACACAGCTTATGGAAGACAAATCGATTCGGCTGATACCGAAGCTACTGGCAGGCCGCCTCGATCTGGTATTGATTAGGCCGCGCGAAAAGCTCAGTCGCAACCTCTCGATAAAAAGGCTGTTTTCGGAAAGTGTCGTCGTTGCGGTGCCAGTCCATAGCCCGATGGCGCAACAAGGGGAGATTTCGATCGGCGATCTTGCCGACGAGCCGCTTATCGTCCCTGAACGGCGCTCGCGGCCGCACAGTCACGATCTGACATTCGGAATGTTCGCAGAGGCCGGTCTGCGGCCTTGTATCGCCCAGGTTGCTGACGAGAAACAGACGATCATCAATCTTGTTGCCGCAGGTATCGGTTCTGCATTGGTGCCCCGCTGGACGTCAAAACTTGTGCTGGATGGCGTTAAATATATCCCCCTGCGCGTGACGGAAAAGGGAAGGCCCGACCGCTTACCTCTCGCCGTCGCCTGGGTTAAGGCCGTCCGGGATCCACGCCGAGATCAGATGCTGGAGGTCCTTGAAGACAATCTTGAGCGCTACGCTGCCAACGCGTGAACTCACGCGAGTGATTTAGTGTTGTGTTTTCCGGTTAGCGTTACGACGAACTCGGACATCTTTGGAATTACGTAGTGTGCTGCCGATTAGACAACATCAATCCCGCCTAAAGGCGGGACCAGCGACAGTAGCCTTATCAATTCACCTGCTGTCGCGGTCCGGGCCGCCCCAGCGATCGACTGACACTTCGTGCCAATCAGCTCTGAACAACATCGAACTTGTTGCCCTCGGGATCAGCCCGTCGCGCATATCGTATGTGAGACAGGTCGAATGTCTGGAAATGCTCGGCGCCGAGAGCAACCAGGTTTTTTGATTTCCGCGTCGAGGTCGAAGGTCCTGAAATCGGCATGTACCCGGGGGTCTGACTCATTCTCGATGATGTTTGTTGCTCAATTGGCTTGGTTTCCAATAGAGAATCAGCGCCATGCAAGCCAAATTTCGACTTTCCGATCTGATCCCTGCCGAGTTAAGCGTTGAATCGATGCATCAATCTGCCGACACGATCGTCGTTGCCGCATGTGGTCGTTCAGCAGATTGCAGATGTCCACAATGCGGTAGCGTCTCACGTCGTATTCATAGTCGCTACCACCGGATAATTGCCGATCTTCCCTGTGCTGGTCGAAGGATCGAATTGCGCCTGGCGGTCCGGCGCTTCGTCTGTTGTGCAGCCAATTGCCATCGAAAGATTTTCGCCGAGCGCTTCGGCGATGGTGTGATCCGCCCCATGGCCCGTCGAACGGTCCGTCTGGACTGCTTGGTACAGCATCTCGCTCTTGCATTAGGTGGTCGCCCGGCCACACGGTTTGCCGATCGTCTCGGACTTCCGGTGAGCAATGATACGCTGCTACGAACCGTTCGCCGATATGATCGCCCGCCGCCAACGGCGCTGACAGTGATCGGCATCGACGATTGGGCATGGCGTCGCAATCATCGATATGGCACGATCATTTGCGATCTCGAACGACGAAAGACGATCGCGTTGTTGCCTGACCGAGAACCCTCGACCGCCAAGGCTTGGCTGGTCGATTATCCACAGATCGAGATCGTCGCACGAGACCGCGGCGGCGGGTATGCGCAGGCCGCTGCACAAGCTCTGCCACACGCCAAACAGGTCGCCGACCTCTGGCATCTTATGGAAAACGCCAGCCACGCCTTTCTTGACGCTGTTCGCAAGTCGATGCGGCAGGTCCGCGTTGCAATCGGCACAGCAACAATAAATCCAAAGCTTCTGACTGCCGCCGAGCGCCTGCAATATGAGGGATATCTGCGGCGTGAAGAGGCAGACGCCGTCATCCGTGATCTCGTCAAAGAAGGCGTATCCATCAAGGAGATCGTGCGCAGGACCGGACACAGCCGAAAGCTGGTTCGCAGTGTCGTTCGCGGTCAACGGACCGACATCTTTCGGGTCCGGCAAACTTCCCTGGAACCGCATCTGCCTTGGCTTGAAGCGCAATGGGACGCCGGATTGCGAAACGGCGCTGAACTTTGGCGGCAGCTACGGTTGGCTGGCTTCGGCGGCGGTCTCCGGGTTGTCACCGAATGGGCGACGCGGCGAAGGCGTGCCGAAAAGGCCGAGAACGGACTCGGGCATGCGCCGGCCGCTCGTACCATCGTCCGCCTGATGACGCTTGAACGCAACAACTTGACCAAAGCCCAAACGGTGACCGTCGCCGCCATCGAAGAGAGGCTACCAGATCTTGTTGAGGCCAGGGATGTCGTCGAGAGCTTCCACAAAATGCTACGCAGCAAGTCCAAAGATGATCTGGAAACTTGGATCGACCGCGCCGCAAGAAGCTTGGTCGCGTCGTTTGCCAACGGCATAATCCGCGACCGGGCGGCGGTCCAGAACGCAATAACTTCAATGTGGTCGAACGGCCAAACTGAGGGACAGATCACCAAGCTTAAACTCATCAAACGACAGATGTACGGACGCGGGAAGCTGGATTTGCTCGAGGCACGTATTGTCGGAGCGCCCTAATGTCATCGAAATTGCGTCAGAGCCAATATTCAACGCCGATTGACAGGATCGTGCGGAAAGCCAAGCACCCGAATGGAGAGACCTTCGCCGGCGGACCCCAGATGGTGGAAATCAGTCGCGATGGAAAGCGTGTCTACTGGACGAATTCCCTGTATTCGACTTGGGACACGCAATTTTATCCGGCGGGGGTGCCAGCAGCGCAGGTCATGGCTCACGTGAACCAGCAAGGCGGGATCAGCTTGGCAGAGGATTATTGGGTCAAGTTCCCCGAAGGTTATGCCGCACATCAAATCCGTTTGGAAGGAGGGGATTGCTCGACAGATTCCTTCTGCTATCCGTCCGCGAAATCTTGAGCGTTTCTTCGCAAGTGGCACTATGGGCAGCCGTGCTTCTCAGCGGGCTCTACCATGGGGCCAATCCTTCGATGGGTTGGCCCTTGGCTGTATCAAATGCCCTCATGGATCGCAGCGCCAAGGGGTTGATTGCTGCGCTCTGCTGGTTAGGTGTCGGCCATAGCTTAGCGATATTGGTTGTAACTCTCCCATTTGGCTTGCTTTCGGCTTTGCTAGACTGGGAGCGTGAAATACAGGTCGCTGCGAGCCTTTTGCTGATTTTCATGGGTCTTGTGCTGCTAATCTGGCGCCGACACCCACGTGCTTTGGTGAGGATACCGCCTTCACGCCTCGCGCTATGGTCCTTTGCCGTCGCCGTCGCACATGGGGCGGGCCTTATGCTTGTCCCGGTTTACCTTGGCCTTTGTGGCCCGATGGGAATGGACAGCGCTTCTCAAGCCGCAACGTCGCTCGCCGGAACGAATCTGGGTATTGGAATTCTCGTTGGCGTCGTTCACACCATTGCCATGTCGATATGCGGAGGATTGATCGCATGGGCAGTGTACCGTTCGCTCGGATTGGGACTTCTGAAGCGAAGCTGGTTCAATCTCGAAGCAGTCTGGAGCATCGGCCTGCTATTGGTAGGCTTCACCTCCCTGATTTTAAACGACGCCACCTAGTCAGGTTTCTTTCAAACCAGGCTCAATAAGGCGATGCCCGCCACTGAAGGGCTTGTGGCGGGCATCAGATCGCCACGCGGAACAGGATCATCTCGAAGGCCGCATTCGACGCGGCGACGCCGCCTCCAACCTGCACGTCGGATCGACGTTTTCCGTCGATCCTTCGCCTCTCATTCTTTCGGCTGTCCCTACGATTAATGGTCGCGAAAATCTGGCCTTCCAGAATGTCCCGAACATGCTCCAATTTGAGGTTTGAAGCAAAGTGCTGTTCGATCGTTAGCGCATTGACCCGGCTTGCTCGGTTTGTTTAACACACTGACAGGTCGGGAAATTCCGATCCGCAACAACAAGACCTGTCGTGAGAGAAGCGGCGGCTTGGTGTACTTCGAATTGATCGATTCCAAACCTGAGTGATCTAAATTTGTTTCGGCTCGGCGCCTGAGAGAATTCGCCCCTAAGACGGGTTCCACCGAATGCGGCTAGACCGTGTTGCAACCCGCGCAAGTCGTCTCCGACCGAGCCGTTTCATCGGCCAAAGCCCATTCTCGGTCGAGCGGAAACGCACGCGCGCCCCGAGTCAGTTCAATGCTCACTGGCACAGGACGCTTCAGTAGACGTGGCAAAAAGGTGATTGGCTTCTTTTTCATATAGTTCTGTTGCAGCGCTACGATCCGCATAAAACTGCAAAAAACCAAACACAGTGCTGCAACGGCATGCGTTAGATTGCCATGACCAGCGATCAGGAAAGCGCCCAATGCCCAGCGACTGTGAATCGTCAAAACTACTCGTTTTTCTACCGGAGACGGCCGGAACAACAATCATTGCCAGACTGTCAGAGAGAGGGTTTACGTCCGCCTTAATATCCACTGTACCGCAAGCGTTTGACGCACTTCGGTCCGACAAATTCGCTTTTGCCATCACGACCAGGCCCGACATCAACTTGCTGCGGAATATTCGTCCACTGCCGGTGATCAATCTCGAGGTCTTCTTTCACGCGGGCATCTCGGGTGATGGTAGCTCTGTGAAATCGAAATGGTTCGACAACAAGGCCTTTATTGAACGGGTCGAGTTTCTCGCTCGAGCTTCAACGAAGGTGGGATCGAAAGCCGAGAAAGGTCGCGCAAAAGCGCCACAGATGGTAGAAAGAAGAAGCTTCAAATGGTGGACCCGCGCGGCAAACACGCTTGGCCTCTGAAGCCGCAAAGATTCGATGGATGTCGCTTGTCGATGGCCCTCGTCGTTATGTCACATGCTTATCGAATCTCTCAATGTTGCCCAGTCTGCTGGTCTGGTTCAGCGCCGGAACGGTATGTAGGCAGGCTGTAAAGGCGATGAGCTCGATGCGGCGGTTACGCGCCGCTGTTATTTGGAAAATCGCTGCACCGAGGCAGGAACGAATATTTTTGGGAGGATGTCTCTTGATATCCTGGTTCATAGATACCGCGTCCTTTACTGGATATGCGATACTGGCAATATTTGTACTCGTGGCGCTTGCGCGATTTGCCAAGGAAAGCTGCCTTGCGTTCGCACAAAGACTACCCAATCGGTCGCGCACCAGACATCATCTGATTGCCTGGGCGTCCGTTGCGTTCTTCTCGCTCCTGACCTTCAGAGCATGCTATCTCGCTGCCGTGATTGTAGACTCCCAGTTCCGGACGAACCCCTTGGAAATCTATAATGCGCAGAAATAGCCGGCCGGTCGGAAAGTCATTTATTTCTAATCTGCCCGAGAGCAAATCACCGCAACATCTTGCAACATTTCTGAATTAAGTTTTGCACGACATCGGATAGATGTAGAATGGCACGCGGCAGAACCGCTGACCTCGGCAACCGCATACTAGCCCTGACCGGAAAGAGCTTACAGACATGGCCTTGCCCCCCCAGCAGCCGGGAAGTATCATATTGTATCGAACTACGGCGCCAAAGGTCCTGATCGTCGAAGACGACGGCGACATCGCAGCCATGTTGGTCGATCTGGTCAAAGCCAATGGCTTCGAAACAGCTTCGGTCGCGAACGGGATAGAGATGGACAGGATCCTCGCCCGTCATAGTTTCGATCTGATCCTTCTGGATGGAATGTTGCCTGGCGAGGATGGTTTCAGCATTTGCCGACGATTACGGTCTTCCGGAAAAACGCCGATTCTGATGTTGACCGCCCTCCGCGAGGATATCGACCGTATTCTCGGACTTGAACTGGGTGCCGACGACTACGTCACCAAGCCCTTCAACTCTCGTGTATTGATGGCACGTATCAAGAATATTCTGCGCAGGGCCTCGAATCATGATGACGCGGAAGCTGAGCTTCTACCCAAGACGTTCTCGGGATGGCGAATAGATCCAAGAAGCCGTCAGCTCTTCGATGCGGACGGGGCTCAGGTTTCCATGACGACTGCAGAGTTTGACCTGCTTTGGGCGTTCTGCTGCCATCCCCACAAGGTCCTGACCCGCGAACAGCTTTTGGCGATGACACATGCGGGCTCGGCTGGCCCGATCGAGCGCAGCATCGATGCCCATATCAGCCGTGTTCGGCAGAAGATCGAGCCTAATCTCAAGGACCCGACATTCATCAAGACCGTGCGGCTGGGTGGATACATGTTCGCATCTAAGGTCGAGCGTATTGCATGAAAGGGCTCCGGAGCGCCTCTATCCGCACACAACTTCTGTTTCTTGCCATATTATTGGTCGTTCTCGTTTCAGCAGTTGCAGCGACAACGGAACCCTTCATTTATGGACGCCATGACAAAGGTATCGAGATCGGTTTGTTCGCTGGTCGCATAGAGACCGTGCTCGAACAATTTGTCCGTGCAAAAACTGCAGTTGAGGAAGATGCGGCAATTCGGTTTGCTGATCGGATGGGAATTTCGACAAAGCGCGCGAACGCTGCGCAAGCGTCAATGTCGTATGAGGCTGGCGCGCCAAATGACGAAGTCTTGCAGCAGGTTAAACGTCTCATCAATGATGGATTTTTGACATCGATTCGAAGCGCTGTCTCCGGTAGCAGTCTGTCGACGCTAACCGTCAAGGTCGATGAGGGTAGGGCACTGTCGTTCGCCATGCCACAGTTCCCCACCAGCGTCTGGCTTGCACCGGCCATGGCAAGCGGACTTCTCAAAATCGTCATTCCGCTCATACTTCTCGCCTATCTTGGAAGTTGGCTGGTTACTGAACCTTTGGTCCGGTTCGCCGGCGCAGCCCAGCGCGCCAGCATGGATGATCACTCCGAGCAGCCCTTTAAAGCCGAAGGTGCATCCGAAATCCGGAGCCTCGCAGCGTCACTTAACGTTATGCAAGGCCGGGTTCAAACTATGCTGCGCGAACGGACGCGGGTCCTCCGAGCGATCAGCCACGATCTCAGGACCCCGCTCACAAGGCTTCGTATGCGGATCGATCGATCAAATGAGCCTGCGCTGAAAGAAATGATGCTGGCCGACGTCACGACCCTCTCTTCTCTGATTGACGCTGCACTCGGTTTTTTGGACAACAAGTTCGAGCCGGCTCGCAAGATTGACCTCTCGAGCCTGCTGCAAACGATTTCTGACGATTTTGCCGACACCGGGGTCAGCATAGAATTCACCGGACCCAGACGCCTTACATATGTTTGCATGCCGCAGGGATTGACACGCGCGATTTCCAATCTCGTTGATAATGCCTCTCGTTATGCTGAACACATCGGAATTAATTTGCAGGATCGTCGTGACGGCGTGTTCATCAGGGTTACTGACGACGGGCCTGGTCTACCGGATGATCTCAAGGAAAAGGTCTTCGAACCATTTTTCAAAGCGGATGAGTCTCGACAGACTGGCACTAAAAGCGGTGGTTTTGGATTGGGGCTTTCAATTGCTCAGGGCGTTGTGGTCATCGGCCACAGAGGTTCGCTCAGGCTACTGGACCGTCAGCCAAATGGTCTCATCGTCGAAATCGTGTTACCAAAACAGCAAATGGCTCGTCCCGGCAGCTTTTCCCCCGATATAGTTGTCTAATAAGACATTCTCGCGGCACGAACATTTTTCAACATTACAAAAGACACAGCAATATCTCCGTGCGTTATCCCTTTTCCAGCCACATTCGCCACACGGCACAACACCGGCTGGAGCCAAACCATTGAAGATATTTTCCAGAGCCACGATCTGCGTCCTCGTGGCCAGCGCTACGCTTGCCAGTTGTACCACGGCAGATCCGACGGCATACAGCGGTCTCGCGTCAGCCCAGCGTCTCAAAGCTGATCCAAGTGATCGCAGCGGTCGTGTCCCGTACCGCTACAACAGCGGAGCGAACTGGAGCGAGTACAACAAGATAATCATCGATCCTGTCACGGTCTATCGTGGGCAGGACAATCAGTTCATTAAAGTCAGCGAGCAGGACAAGGCCGCTCTTGCCAGCTATATGCAGTCCCGGTTTACGCAGAAGCTGCGAACAGGATTTTCCGTCGTGAATTCGCCGATGCCTGGAACGTTGCGTATTCATCTGACACTCACGGGAGCAAAGACGACCACGCCTGTCCTTGGGCTTCTCTCGCATCTTGATGTCGGAGGCGGTGTCTACAACGCTGTGCAATCTGTTCGTGACAAGGAAGGGTCGATGACCGGCTCTGTGTCTTACGCCGTCGAAATATACGACGCTACAACCAACACGCTTTTGTCCGCCTATGTTACCAAGCAGTACCCGAATGCTATGAACGTCGGCGCCAGCTTTGGCGCGCTGAAGGCGTCTCAGGTGGCCATCGAAAAGGGCGCAGACGCGCTGTTGGCTCAATTGCGCCCATGAGATCGACCGCAACATTTCATAACAACAAGCGACACACCGCAACAGCAGTCAGGCGCACCGTATCGGCAGGACAGTATCGTCGCCAAACTTGATGCGTCCGGCTGATTTACAAACGAGCCTATGCACAACAAGATCGAGGAAAAGTCTATGAGACGCAATGTCATTCTGGTCGGTGTCGCCATCGCTCTCAGCGCGATCGCTACGCTACCGGCCTTTTCGCAGGTTGTGATTTACGATGGTCAGTCTTCGGACCGTTACTCGGTCGATGGCGACACGGAATCGGACTTTCTTCACGCCTGGAACCGCCATCACGACAACCAGAACCGTTGGTCGGGGCGCAGCGGAAATTTCGGACCAGATGACGTTATCATCCTACTCCAGGATCGTGGTTACCGGGTGAGCAACGTGCAGGATGTCGGGGAGCGGTTTCTTGTCAATGCGACCCGAGGCGGGGATAAGGTGCTCGTCAGCGTATCGCGGTCTGGCGATATCATGGGTGTTGTCCACGACCAATACTGAGGCAACGCCTCATCCGAACCACCTCTTTAGCCAAGCGGCGCGGCCCCGACAGGCGATTGCCGGCCGCCATGTGAAAAGCATCCAATGTCCAAAAATCTTAACGGCGATATCATCTTGCCCTCGACGACATCGCGTAAAGAGGATGTGATCCGTGTCGAACGTGTCTGGCAGCACCGACATAATCTGGAGCTTCGTACACAAAAGCCGAGACAGCATCGTGTGCTGACGCTTGCCTTTGGGACGGGTGTCCTACTGCTTGGCGCAACCTGCATGCTCGCCAATGGTGACCTGAGTTCACGGCATGCCACGGTTTTGAACGAGGCAATGGCCTCGTATCCAGCGCCACAGGAAAGTGCGAAGGTCTCAACAAAATTCCAGCATGTCGAAGATGTCACGCTGAGGCAACTCGGTGGCGCGGACACACAACCTGTCTTGCCGACATATTCGGTCGTTCCAATTAGACGTCCTGCCAATGCGAATATGAAACCTCGAGGATCTGGCCAGACAGATCAACGTGTATCGGCATTAAACGCTGCGTCTGTTCTGCGTTATGACCGGTGTGCTCCCGATTGCGAAACTAGGGATACTCTCGTTGTCGGCACGGTCCCCACAATTTCTGCGGCTCCACATTCGGCCTCTTATCAAAACATGGAAACTGAGCCGACAAACAAAGCTGTTGAAGTTGGGAAAGCCGCAATCAATGGCGCAGGTTTTGTGCTTGTTCAGACCGCCGCTCTCCCATTCAAGACCCTGAAACTTGGTCGGGATGCCGTGATTAAATTATCCGAAATGGATTGATGAGCCAATAGAAAGCAGGTGCCTTACATCGTAAGCGTTATGGCGGCGACATTGTAATGATCGATTACTCCTGCGTTCGCGCCCATCGATGAGGGGCCAACGTTAGGACGTCGCCGCCCTCCTAACTGTCAGTGCTTCTGGCACCGATCTGTTTAACACGAACGACGATCTTTTAGGAAACTTGGGTCAACTTGGAGAAACCATTGTAGAACGAGCCATCGGGTCCCGTGATGTTCGTATAGATTTCGCCCTTGCCAAAATCCTCCACATGGACGACGGTCGTCTTGTCGGCTTCCTGCCAGTAGACGAGAAACACATCGTCCCGGATCGGTTTGTGGGTGAACCTGACTGTCTCGACGGAACCCTTGTTGGGCTCGACGAGCCTGGTAAAGACCATTTCGGTGTTCGAATTGAAGGCGATGCGGAAGGCGTTGCCCCCGCCGAAATCGACTTCATAAGCATGGCCGACAGCCGGGAAAGAAATCTCGTTCATATTGTCTTGGCTCCTGTCTTAGCGGAGGGCGTCCTGCACCATCGCGGTGTCGACATATTGCTGCATGCGCAGGATCTTGCCGTCCCAAAGTTCGTAAAGATGCGCGAAGTGGGCGGTCATGGACCTGCCGGTCGCCTTGTAGGTCCCGGAATAAATGCCGAAGGCGGCAACGCGTTCGCCATCGGCAAGATAGGTGTGAACTTCGGCCCTATAGCCACCCCATTCCGTCGCGAGACGATGAAAGACGCCCCTCATCAGGGCATCCACTCCTACATAAGTGCCCACATAGGGAAATCCCGCTGCCTCTGTCCACTCGATGTCGGGAGACTGAACGGCAAGAAGATTCTTGCCGTTCTCCTCGGAGGACCCTTCATAGGTCCTCCGGATGATGTCGCGATTGCTGCTCATCTCAACCCCACTTCATTTCGCCCTTGGCGACCTTGGAGCCGATCTCCAGTGCAATGCCCATACCAAGTCCGGGGAAGCGGGTCTCCATCGCTGACTTCAGCGCGACAGCGTCATCGGCCTTGCCCAGTTCCTCTTCGAAGGCGAGGAGATAGGCCTTGGTGAAAGCGACGGCGCTAAGATCGGTCGCGGCCTGCGGATCGAGGTGACCGGGCACGACGACGGCCGGGTTCAGAGCAGCGACCTTGTCGAGATTGGCAACCCATGCCGCCCGGACCTCCTTGGTCGGTGTGTCGGCAGTCCAGACATGGACGCCCGAAAAAATCAGCACACCACCGAACACCGCGTTGAGCGAGGGAACACGCAGATAGCGCCGGCTGGCCAGCCCCTCGGCGGCGACGATCTCGACCGTCTCGCCATCAACGGTCAACGTCGAACCGTCGAATGCTTCGGGCAGCACGATATCGGCGAGCGTCTGCGGCCCGTTCTCCTTCAACTGGGGCCCCCAGACGGCCAGTTTCTTCTCAACGTTGGCGTTGATGGCGGCGATCGTGTCGGAAGCGGCGATGACCTTGGCATTCGGGAACGCCTCGCGCACCTGCTTCAGACTGAAATAATAGTCCGGGTCGGACTGGCTGACATAGATGGTGGTCAGCGTCTTGCCCGTGGCCTTGATCGCCTCGGCCAGCGCGCGGCCATCCGGATAGGTGAAGCCGCCGTCGATCAGCAGCGCTTCGGTCGGCCCGGTAAGCAGCACCGGCGCGCGGAAGAAGCCGTTCTGGCCGGCGGGAAAATGTTTCCACGTCAATGTCGATCCGGCTGCATGCCCAAGACCTGCCGGGGCGAAGGCGATGGCGGCACCTGCTGCAAGCGTCGTTTTCATGAGGTCTCTCCTTGAATACATGGTTGTCTCCTGTCTTATCAGTTGCCGATACGCGCACGCACAGCGATGTTGGAAATGTTGATTGGGCGCGCTTCGATCAGCCCACTTGAAGTTCGGCGACGAGCAGATCGAATTCACCATAAAGAAGACGGCTATCGATCTTTCGGCACTGATCCCCGTGCCTTAAGAGAATGGCGGGTACGCCCTGAATGCCGAAACGCGCCATGTCGGCCCGTGCCGCCGAGATCCTGCTCCGATAGGCGGCGAGAAGCGCCTCGTCCGGAGCCTGAACCCGCTGAGCCGTCTCGACGAAGCCGGCCGATGTGAGCGTTTCGGCAACGATGCCGAGATCGGAATTGTTGCGGCCCTCCTGATAGCGGGCGCGCTGAAGGACCTTCAGCGCTTCAACCTCGCGCGCCGGCTCGCTGAGGCCGACAGCGACCAGCCCAAGCGTGGCCGGCGCGGCATCGAACAGGCCGCCCACCGCACCGAGCACATGCTCGCGATAGGCGTCGGAGAAGGGCTGCCCGGTCAGGCGGGCGATGCGCTGGTCATTCTGCCAGCCATAGTCTGCAAATTGCTTGTTCATTGGCCGCGAACCCTCTCCGGCAAACAAGCCGGTCGGCGCCAGATCGAGCGTCACACCGTCGAGTCGTGACAGTTTCTCAAGCGCTGGACCGGCGCCGTAGCACCAGCCGCAAAGAGGATCGAAGAGATAGGTGATCTGCATATCCGTTTTTCCGTGTTGTCTGGCACTGAAGATATGCGACTAGGATTGAATTGATAATTGCGATGACGTCGCCCAGACTGTGCGTCATTGGCTTACAATGTGGGAGCGTCTTATGGAGGCGATCAATCTCAATCGGCTCGCTTATTTCGTTGCCGTGGTAGACGCGGGCTCGTTCACGCGTGCCGCCGAGCGGCTCGGCATCACCAAGACTGTCGTCAGCCAGCAGGTGGCCCGGCTGGAAGCAGACCTGAGGACGAGCCTCCTCTTGCGGATGACCCGCCGCGTCGAGCCGACCGAAGCGGGCTGTTTGCTGCACGCGCGATCGGTGATCATCCTGCGCGAAGCGGAGGATGCGTTCGGAGAGGTTGCCGAGGTCACCGCCAGTCCGATTGGGACATTGCGGATCACAGCGCCGAACGACTTCGGCACATCGACCATTGCCCCATTGGTGGCTCAATTCTGCCGGATCTATCCCGTCTGCACGGTTGACCTCGTCTTGTCGGACGCTAGGATCGACCTGATCACCGACCACATCGACGTTTCGATCCGGGTCGGCTGGCTCGACGATTCCAGCCAGCAAGCCCGCCGTATCGGCACTTTCCGGCAGTTGCTTGTTGCCGCGCCGGACTTTGCGCGCACGATCGCCGCCAATATACCCGATGATCTCGCCCAGCAGCCATTCATCGCCAACATTGCCTTACGTGAGCCGCTGGTCTGGCATTTCTCGCGTTCCGACTTTGATCGCCGCACCATACGCACGCGACCAACGATGACCATCAACGCGACACCAGCCGTGCTTGCCGCGACACTAGCCGGCGGAGGGCTTTCGGTACTGCCGGACTTTCTGGTCAGCGAGCTGCTGGAGAGAGGCACGCTCGTCCAGGTGTTGCCAGGCTGGTCCTTGCCATCGGGCGGCATCCATGCGGTTTATCCCGCCGCAAAGTTTCGACCACCTAAGGTGACTGCGTTCGTCGCGATGCTGGCAGGCCACATGACGCATGCATCGGCGGACTGATCGTTTAGAAGGATAAGCTGGAATATTCAGCCTGACGCCGCGTGGAGCCACAATCAACGATTATTGTCTTCAGGCATTCGGTGGCATCGCTTTCTTGCCGCCGTCAGCCGCCCAGGAAAGTATGGCCGCAAACACCGGTCGAAGTTCGAGCGCGTGCTCTGTCATTCCATATTCAACGCGTGGCGGTATCTCCGGATAGGCGGTCCGGGTAACGAGCCCGTCTGCCTCGAGTTCTCGCAACTGTGCGGTGAGCATGTGCTGGGTCACACCGGGGATGGCCCGCTTGAGCTCGTTGAAGCGGTGGACACGTTGGTAAAGCAGCGAGAGAATTTCGAGCTTCCACTTGCCGCTTATCAGCCCCACGGCTGCCCGCACTCGTGATCGCATCTCGGCCACTTCAGCCGGAGAGCTGCGCAACAGATCGTCGGTATTCATTTTCATCCCAGGTATTCATTTTTGCGGATTTCAGATTAACGGGACATCGATTCCGGTAAATCCCGGACAGTCGTTTCACTAAATCGCGGACAGTCCCGCGGGATTGACTTTCGTTCGCCTGGTTGATGTCATTGGTTATTGATTTCGGCGTTTTACGCTTCGGTCAAGAGCGGTCTTGGTTTTTGCTTCCTCATGCTGTCTCCCTCGAGCGCAATTCGATGGGCGTTATGGACGATACGATCGAGGATGGCGTCAGCGATCGTTGGTTCGCCGATCATCTCGTGCCACTGCGCGACGGGAAGCTGGGCGGTGATCAGAGTGGATTTCCGGCGGTAGCGCTCTTCGAAGATTTCCAGGAGATCGAGCCGCTGCTGATCGCTGAGCGCGTGGGTTCCCCAGTCATCAAGGATGAGTAATTGAACACGCGCGAGCTTGTCGACCAATCGGGGAAACCGCCCGTCGAGGCGCGCTAGCGCCAAATCCTCGAAGAGACGGGGCATGCGGACATAGAGAACGGAATAATCGAGGCGGGCCGCTTGCCGTCCGATGGCGCAGGCGAGCCATGTTTTGCCCGTTCCCGTTTGTCCGGTCAGGATCAAGTGCTCATGGGCCTTGAGCCATTCGCCTTGGGCAAGCGAGAGGAGCTGTCGGCGGTCGAGGCCGCGAGGGGCGGCGAAGTCGATGTTCTCGATGCAAGCATCGGGGAAACGCAGTTTGGCGATTGCAAGCCGGTTGGTCAGTCGCTTGTCGCCGCGCACGGCCATCTCCCGATCAAGCATCAGGCCGAGCCATTCATCGCGGTTGAGATCGCTGCCCTCAGGTTGATTGGCCAGGTCGCGATATGCTGCCGCCATGCCGGATAGGCCGAGCGCATGCATCTGGTCGAGGGTTGGATGTGTGAGCATGTGAGTATCTTCCTTTCTTCACTGGTAATAGGAGCTGCCGCGGATGTTGCCATGCACCGGGGTGGGCTTGACTGGCTCAGCACCAGGCGGGGCCTGATCGAGACCGGATTTGAGGATGGTGCTGACGGAGGAATAGCTGAGCGCATTGATCGTCAGTGCCCGATCGCACGCCGCTTCCAGACGCTCGGGGCCGTACCGGCGCGCGAGCGATAGAACGCCTTGAGCGGCGCGGTATCCCTGCTGAGGATGAGGTCTATCGCGCATCAGCCGCTCGATCAGGATTGCAGCGTTGCGGCCAATCTTTGCAGCTTGCTTGATGAGGCTCGCAGGCGTCGTGTTGGCATAATGCTGATGTGTCTTCGGCATATGCTCGTTGACGGTGACATGACCGCCCCGCTGCGACGTCCGGCGGTGGCTGGCGACACGTTGGTGATCATGGAGGATCTCGACGATCCGGCTTGTAAGCCGGACATCGACCTGGCGGCCGATCAGGCGGTGCGGCACGGAATAGAAGGCCTTGTCGACCTCGACATGGTAGTCGGGATGAACCTTTGCCGACTTCCATTCGGAATATTCGAATGGCGTTGCCGGCAAGGGCGCAAGCGCGTCTTGCTCGATCTCCTCGAAGAGCTGCCGGCGGGATTTGCCAACCCGGCGCATCGGCCGGCTATTGAGATCGTCGAGAAGCTGGCTGATCCGCACGTTGAGATCGACAAGGCTGAAGAAACGGTCGTTTCTCAGCCGCGCCAGGATCCAGCGCTCGACGATGAGAACGCTGCCTTCGACCTTGGCCTTGTCCTTCGGCCGTTTCGGACGGGTCGGCAGGATCGTCGTGTCGTAATGCTCGGCGAATGCCGCAAAAGTGGCGTTGATGGTCGGCTCGAACCACAAGGGCTTGGCAACGCCGGCCTTGAGGTTGTCGCAGACGATGGCTTTCGTCACGCCACCGAAGAAACCCAGCGCCAGCTGCTGACCCTCGATCCAGTCGGGCAACCGTTGAGTGAAGCTTGCATAGGCGAAGGTGTACAAGGAGGCTGGCAGAACCGCGACGAAAATCTGCGCCAGCCGGATTTCGCCCGTCACCGGATCGATCACCGGGACGGTTTGGCCGGCGTAGTCGGTCTGCATCGCCGCGCCGGCAGTGTGGCGATTGCGGAAGGTGGCGCTGGCGCGCTGCTCGAAAGCGGCAAACCGCTCGCAGAACCACGTGTATCCGTAACCGTTGGGGTGCCGTTCGCGATATTCCTGCCACAACAGCGTCAGTGTCACGCCCTTCCGCTTCAATTCACTGGCGATCTTGCCCCAGTCGGGTTCGTGCATGTCCTGGGGCGGACGGCCGCGACGATGGAACAGGCGGCGCTGCAGAATGCCATCATCGTCCAGCCCAGGCGGTAACGGCCAGCCCGTCAGCCCGGCCTCACGCGCCCGCAGCAGGTAGGTCGAAATGGTCGTTTTGCTGATCTTCAGCCGTTCCGATATCGCACGAACCGAAAGCCCCTGTTCGTGCGTCAGTCGCAATATCGATCGAATGTCCTTCACGTCAGTAAGTCTCACCTGCTTCCGTCTCGCCATTCATCAGCCCCTCGTTCAAATCGAGGTCCAGAATGGCAAAACGGCGCGTGCGAAAGTCGATCTTTATGCCGAAAGACTGTCCGGGATTCACCGGAATCGCTGTCCGGGAATTAGCGGAAATGCTGTCCCGGATTTAGTGAAATCGCTGTCCGGGATTTAATGGAATCCCTGTCCGCGAATTACCGAAACCCGCATTCATTTTCATCCTTCTTGTACGATCAACTGTATCCCGGTTGAATAGCGTAACGCAACAAAGCGCGCTCCGCTTCTCTGCCTGATGCAAGAAAGGTTTGCCTCATGTCGTTGAATACTGACACAATCGTTCACCCGCGACTTCATCATATTGGCCTTACGACCTCGAACGGCCCGCGCATGGCCGAGTGGTACAGGCAGGTGCTTGGGATGGTCGTCGTTCACGAGACGCAGTCCGCTGCACCTGCACACGCGGGTGTTCCTCCTATCAAAAGCATCTGGATGAGCAATGACGAGGCAAATCACCGGTTGGCTCTGGTCGAAGTGCCCGGCCTGGAAGTCAACGCCGAGCGATCCCATCACAGCCGGGTTCAGCATTTCGCCTTCGAATATCCGAAGCTCGATGACCTTCTTGGGACATACCAGCGGCTCAAGGGAATAGGTATTCTGCCTGTGCTATGTACGGATGGGGGTCTTCAAACAGCGTTTTACTATGCCGATCCTGACGGCAATATCGTCGAGATCAACGTCGACAATTTCGGTAATGCGTGGACCTCCGGCGAGTATATCCGCACGTCTCCCGAGTTGCGCGTAATCCGGTGGGCGTCTACGTCGATCCTGACAAGATGATCGACGCGCACGCGCTTGGCGCCTCTCAATGGGGCTTGCACGTTCGCGCACGCGCCGGGGAGTTTGCGCCGGAAACTCTTTATGACCCACGCATCCTCATGTAGAAACTTGACCGCATGGTTTGTGCGCCGGGCGGTGTCAGCAGGGCTCACCGACGGCGGGATCAACTGCATTTTGCATCGAAAGCTGTTCGAGCAGCTTCGATGTCCTTGCTATGCTTCTCTCCCCATTCCAGCAAAGTGGCCAAGGGCTCGGTAAGTGAGTGACCGAGTGGCGTGAGCTCATATTCAACCTTGGGCGGGATGGTGGCATAGGCCGTTCTGAGGACCATGCCATCGCGCTCCAGACCACGCAGCGTAAGTGTGAGCATGCGGTGCGACACGCCGCCGATACGCCGCATGATGGCGTTGAAGCGCAGTGGACCGTCGGAAAGCGCTCCGACCGTCATGATCGTCCATTTGTCGCCGACACGGTCGAGAATCTGGCCAAGCAATCTGCACTTTGCGTGCTGCTGATGGTCAAGCGTATCGCGTTCCTTCGTCATCGCCGGCATGTAGACCCTTCCACGAACATAAAGGTGCGTGACGCACCATTTTGTACATTCTTACGCGCCTGTCAGAGAACATATATAACATAAGGAACAGAGTGTGCCTATCAGCCGGGAGGAAGTGCAAAATGAAAAACCGGAGTGAGGCTCGATCAATGCTGCTTTGTCTGCGCTGGTCTGGCTAGGGCCTTCCTCGCCACATTCGCGACGGAGAAGGCCGCTGGGCCGAAACTGCCGTTTGCCGCGTCACCCTTTAATATAAGCAACCAGTACGAGGAGCTCATTATGCATTCCACGCCAAAAATCGCCCTCATCATCGGCTCGACCCGTCCCAGCAGGATGGCCGATATTCCTGCACAATGGATGCTGAAGCAGGCGCAGGCGCGCGGCGACATCGAGGTCGAGGTGGTCGACCTTCGCGACCACCCGCTACCCTTTTTCGACGAATTTGCGTCGAACCTCTGGATGCCAAGCCAGAATCAGGAAGCGGTGCGCTGGCAGCAAACGATCGGCCAATACGACGGATATATTTTCGTCGTCGCCGAATATAATCACTCGATCACTGGCGTGCTCAAGAACGCGCTCGACCAGGCTTACAACGAGTGGAATCGCAAGCCGTTCACCGCGATCGGCTATGGCGGAACGGGCGCCACCCGGGCCGTCGAGCACCTGCGCGGCATCGCCGTCGAGCTGCAGATGATTTCCACCCGATCCGCCGTCCATATCGGCGGCGCCGACTTCATGGCGATCCATCCTCAAGCAGGGAAGCAGCTGATCAAAACGATCGAGGCAAACCTGATTCCGTCCGCGACAGCCGCGCTGGACGAACTTGTCTGGTGGGCCGGCGCGACGATGACGGCGAAGGCGAAAGCCTAACCGTCAACAACAGCTCTGAGGACGACGCATGGCGATGAACAACCCCACTCCACCCATCAGGCGCATCCAGTATTACCGCTTTGGTGGTCCCGAAGAGATGAAGCTTGAAAACCATGTTCTACCGCCGCCCGGACGGCACGAAATCCGTGTCCGTGTCCGCTCGGCCTCGGTCAACGAGATCGACTGGAGACTGCGAGACGGCTATCTCAAGCTGATAACAGGCTGGCGGTTTCCGCGCGGCATGGGCATGGACTTTGCCGGTGTAGTCGAGCAGGTCGGGCCGGAGGTCAGCCGCTTTGCCATCGGCGATCGCGTGATGGGCATCGCGCCGTTGCGCACGCCCGGCGCCTTCGCTGAAGCGCTCATTACCCGAGAGGGTCAGACGTTACTCATGCCGGACGGACTTGATTTCGAGGCCGCGGCGGCGCTTCCCACGGTGGGCGTCACGGCGTGGCGCGGGCTGTTGAAATATGGCCGCCTTCAGTCCGGCCAGTCGGTCTTCATCAACGGCGCCATGGGCGGCGTCGGGCGGGCGGCTGCGCAGATTGCCCGCGCCAAGGGAGCCTCCGTCATCGCCGGCCGCGTTGGTCCGGACGATATTTTGGCCGCCGGAGCAGCCGGCATCGATCCGGCCATCAGCTACAAGGGGCCGATCCCACCTGAGCTGCGCCACCAGTTCGACATCGTCTTCGATTGCCATGGCAGCCTGACGCCGGCAGAAGGCGATCTGCTCGTCCAGCCTGGAGGCGTGATCCTCGACACCAACCCGTCAGGGCGCAAACGCTTGCTGGCGATCCTGTCGCGTCGGCGAAAAATGGTGTTCGGAAGCATGAGCGCCAAGGAGATCCAGCCGGCGGTCGATCTCGCCTCCGCTGGTCAGCTTCGCATCCCTGTCGGCCGTGCGATCGGTCTGGAAGATGCCATCGCGCAAATCGCTGCCATGGAGCAGGGTAAAGGGGGGAAGGGGAAGACCGTCATCGTCATACCGTGATAGTACGTGCCCCCACCTATTGCCTTGCCCCGCGTGCCGCGCGCCCCAGCGCGATCGGCGTGGCTATCACGGTGTCGCCAAACTCCTGCCACCACGCGGTCAGCGTCCATGGTCGGACCGAGCTCTGGCGATTTGGCGGCCATCTCCATAGTGAATTCGCGGTGGAATTCCGCATAGACCGTCCGCGAGCCTTCTAATCGAGAAGATCGCGTTTCGACACCAAGGGTGTCGGTGTGAGCGTCCTGTTACCCGCGACCCAAAAAATGATTTGGCGGGAGCCTCAGACTAAGGCGGTCACGGAAAGTTCCTTCCTCGTACTCTGTGCGAAATAGACCACGACGTTGAAGTTCCGGGACGACCGAGCGAGCGAAATTGATCCAGTCGTCTGGGAGCAGTGGGAACATCAGATTGAAACCATCGGCGATGCCAGATGAAAACCAGCCCTCCAGCTGATCTGCTACGTCATTGACAGTACCCGAGACCATTGGCACGGAGCCGGTATTGGCAATCTTTCGCGCCAACTCGCGGACCGTAGCAGAACTGTTCGTCTCGCTCTTGACAATGTTGAGCCAGGTTCGCCAGCCGTCGAACTTTGCTTCGTCTGGAAGATCTGGCATAGGTCCATCGAGCGCATGCGAGGACAGATCCATCCCCGACCAACTTGACAAGAGATCGAGGCTGACGCGGTCAATCATGAGCTCCTCAAGTTCTGCTTGACGCTCTCCAGCTTCCTGTCGAGAAGACGCGACAACGGGAAGCACGCCCGGCAAGAGCAGAAAACTCTCTGCTGTCCTACCCTTCTTTGCCAGCCGCATCTCGACGTCGGCACGGTACTGCTTCCCTTCCTCCTCGTTGCGAAAGACAGCGAAGTGGATGTCTGCAAAGTCGGTAGCCAATTCCCTTCCTGCCTCAGAAGAGCCAGCCTGTACGATGAGCGGGCGCCCCTGTGGCGAACGTGCAACGTTTAACGGTCCTCGAACCTTGAAGTGCGTGCTGGCATGGTCGAGATAGTGGACTTTGGAAGGATCAGCAAAATACCCACTTTCCTTGTCCATGAGCAGCGCGGCGTCTTCCCAACTGTCCCAGAGCTTGATGACGACCTCTAGAAACTCCTCGGCCCGCTGATAGCGGGTTGCGTGGCCTATGTTGGCACTCAAGCCGAAGTTCTTGGCTTCTTCCTCTAGCGCCGATGTGACCACATTCCAGGCCACCCGACCTTTTGAGAGATGATCAAGCGAAGCGAACGTGCGAGCAATATTATAGGGTTCGTTATAGGACGTCGACGCCGTGACGATAAAGCCGATCTTCTTTGTAACCGCCGACAGTGCAGCGACGAGGGACAGCGGCTCCAACCGCGCATTAGCATAATGCGCGACGCCGCTTTCGAAGGTATCCCAAATGCCAAGGTGGTCGGCTATGAAGATCGTGTCGATCTTGGCTTCTTCCGCGATTTCAGCGAGGTTCCTGTAATAGTCCAGATCGAAAATCTCACGACCGGGGGCCGCCCGATGCCTCCACGAAAGCCGGTGGTCCCCCTGCGGATTATAAAAGAACGCAGAAAGGACCATGTGCTGGCGTCTTGGCATGTCGAATTCCTCATTGCAAATTCCGGCGCCCATCGTTCGGGCCTAGCCCCTCGGGCGGTAGCAGAAGGGGAGCTGGGAAGCCGGGCTCCATCTTGGCCCGACCGTCCTCTCACTGTAGCTTATGCGCTTTCAGCCAGTCGTCAGCGATAACATCGTAGCTTTCATGTGCTGTGATCCGCGCATTCATATCGAGAAGATCGTCAGTCGTCAGCGCGTCCGAAACCGCGTCCAATGCCGCAGTAATTTCCTTGGTTACCTTTGTCGATGATATCAATGGAAGGACGTTCTGAGAGGGGAATTGATTTAGCGGGTCGGCGAGCGCGACGAGCTTGTTAGACTTGAGCGCCGGGTCGGTGGAGAAGCCGCAACCCACCTCGATCTGGCCGTTGTTGAGAGCGGAGAGAACCAGCGGCCCACATACGTCCAGGGCTTTGTAAGACTTGAACTTGACGCCGTAATTCTTCTCGAATCCCGGAACGCCATCTGGCCTTACCTTCCATTCGGGCGGTCCGCCCAGTACCCAGTCACCAGCATGATTTTTAAGATCACCAATCGCCTTCAATCCATATTTTTCGGCGCTAGCCTGCGTGACGACAACCGTGTTGGTATCCTGCGCCGACGATGCCGATAGCGCCTGCACGCCTTCTGGCAAAACCGTCTTAAGTGCTGCCAGAACGTCATCACTTGAGTTCAGCGTCGAGCTTCTGTCGAGGTATCGAAGCACCGCGCCACCATATTCCGGTATGAGATCGATGGAACCATCCTTCAAAGCCGGAAAATACACTTCGCGACTACCAATGTTCGCGTGGATCTCAACTTTCACACCCTTTGCAGCCAGCGCCTTGGCATAAATAGTAGCGAGCAACTGGCTCTCCGGAAAATCAGCGGAACCGACGACGATCGTCGATTTGTCTGACACGACGGAATTGCCCCCAAGAGGATCGCTTTGAGCCAACGCCGATAGCGCAGTGAACGCCATCAATGTGGCGGCGGTGACAACCGTTACGGCGGTTTTCTTCATGAGGCTTCCTTCTCCATACCTATAGATTATGTATACAATATCGCGTGTTGGTGACAGGTACTTTCGCCTAGCGTAGGCCGGTTTAGAGGAACAGATGCGTCTTAAAGTGCGCAGATGCACAACGTCGTTTCGATCTTCCTTGCACCTAGACAGGGTGGCCCAGCCCGGGAGAGACCAAAACTCGGCCAATGGTACCGATTAGAAAATCCACCAATATGACGAGAACGCCCACCATCACCGCACCGGCGACCATCTGGCCGTAATCGCTTTGGGCCCGCCCATCGATGATCAGTCGGCCAAGGCCGCCAAGGGAGGCGTAAGCAGCGATCGTAGCTGTGGATATGACTTGAAGAGTCGCGTTTCGAAGGCCCGAAAAGATGAAGGGAAGTGCACAGGGAATCTCCACATAAAAAACGATGCCTAGTGGCCGATATCCCATGCCTCTGGCAGCATCGACGGCAGATGGGTCAACAGCGGCGATACCGGCATAAGTCGCCGTCATGATGGGCGGCACAGCAAGCAGGACGAGAACGATCAGGCTGGGTACTTCGAACGCCAGGTCCGAGGTGAAGAGCGGACCGCAGAGAATGACAAGAAGGACTAGAAGGCCGAGGCTGGGAAGAGCTCTTAACGCATTCGCTAGTCCAGCGACCATAGTTACTCCTCGTCGCGTGTGGCCGACGTAGATGCCAATCGGAAAGCCGATCGCACCCGCCAGGAGCAAAGTAATAAGCGTGTACCAAAGATGCTGACCGCAGAGGGCGAGAATGCCTTCCGAGCCCACCCATTTATCCGTATCAAGCAAGTACCCAAAAAACTTCACTTGCTGCTCCTGTTCCAAGGAGCTAGTCGACGACCGACCCGGACGACAGCCTGATCAAGCAGCAATGCCAGGAGAAAGGAGAGGACGATGCCGACGATAATCGGCGTCAGGAAGCGAAGCTGTAGCCCTTGCGTGAAAAGACTTCCGAGCTGCGGGGTTCCAATCAGTGCGGCCACCGACACGATGCTGACATTCGATACGACCGCTACTCGCAATCCGGCTGTGATGGCGGGGACGGCCAGTGGTAGTTCCACCGCGAGAAACCTCGCTATCGGCCGGTAGCCCATCGCCGTCGCAGCCTGCAACGTATCCGATGAGACTGTCGAAAGCCCATCTGCCACCGTTCTGACCAGCATCGCCAGGGCGTAGACCGTTAGCGCGACAACGACGTTGAGTGGATCCAGAATGCGCGTGTGAAGCACAAGCGGTAGGAGGACGAAGAGAGCCAAGGAGGGTATCGTATAAAAGAGTCCCGCAAAGCCGAGCCAGAAGGGACGCATGAAGCCGGAGTGGTGTGCCAGCCCTCCGATCGGGATGGCCAGGATCAGGCTGATGATGACCGGCACGACGGAAAGAGCAAGATGCCACAGGAACAGGGTGGCGATCGATCCCGACTCACGTAAGATCCAATCAAAGCTCATCAATGCACTTCCGCCCAATTGCGCGACCGGCCCTCTTCTAGAACAGCAGAAACGCTGGCGAGAGTAGCCGTGCCAAGCAGCCGGCCATCGGCATCGACGACGACGCCGCGGCCCGACGGAGAGCTCAGCACTGCATCGAGAAGCACGCGCAGCGGATCACCTTGTGCGGCCACGGTACCGCTAAGATTAAGTTCGACAGGCAAAATGCGCTTGGACGGCAGGTTCAGGTCGGCCCAACCCAAGGGCCGGTTGTGTTCGTCCAAGGCCAGAACCCACCGTCCAAGCGCGGCCGCCTTTGCCTCCTGGGCGTCGGCACCCGGTCGAACAGTCGGCTCTGCTTCGAGGCGAACTGCTTCAGCTGTGCCAGCAAATCCAAGAAAGCGGTAACCGCGATCCCGACCCACGAACTCCGCGACGTATTTGTCGGCTGGCTCGGCAAGAAGCCGGCGTGGGGTTGCAACCTGTGCAAGCGTTCCACCCGGTCGCAGCACGGCTATCTGATCGGCCAGTTTCAGCGCCTCATCGATATCGTGGGTGACCATTATGATCGTCTTTCCCAGCTGACGTTGGAGCCGAAGAAATTCGTCCTGCAATTGGGTACGGACTACTGGATCCACGGCGCTAAATGGCTCGTCCATCAGCATAAGTTCAGGATCAGATGCCAACGCCCGTGCAACGCCCACACGTTGTTGTTGCCCACCGGACAACTGGGAGGGATATCGGCCTGCGATTTCGTCTGCCAGACCGACACGCTGAAGCAGTTCTTTGGCAGACCCTAGCGCTTTTGTTTTGGACACGCCATTCAACCTTGCTGTCGTAGCGACGTTCTCCAGAACCGTCAGATGCGGAAACAGTCCGGCGTTTTGAATGACATATCCTATGCTTCGACGGAGCTTCACGACATCCATATTTTGTGTTGGCTCACCATCAATGAAGATTGTACCAGAGGTGGGAACCACCAGCCTGTTAATCATACGCAGGCTCGTTGTCTTCCCGCATCCCGATGGGCCGACCAGTGCCGTGAGCTTTCCTTTGGGAGCCTTCAAAGAAAGGCCGTTCACACCGATAGTTTCATCGGCAAATCGTTTTACCACGTCTTCAAAGACGATCATGATCGCTCCGTAACATAGAGAATATTCTCCTGGCACTCTCTCTTGGTCGCCAGACTTTAAAGTCCACGGCACACAGCGCCCCGCTCGAACGGTCGACCACCAATCTGGACCCGGCGCTTTCATGTGACCTTAAAAGGCTGAGATAGGGCCCGAGCCGCATATGCTGCACAAAACCACCCAGTTGACCCGAGGCTTTCGCTTTTCGGCTGGCAATTTTTAGCCGATGACGGGATATCCCTGGCGGTATGCATCACGCTCAAGCTCCGCTAGAGGTTCGTAATCGGCATCAGAAAGGACAGCGATATCCTTGAGGGCCAGCGTGTCGCGTGTTTCCGCAAGCGAAGGATCGGTGATCATTTTGTAAAGTGCGCGGCGAAGTACGGCAACGTCGTCATCGGAAGCATCCCGCCGCGTGATAAAGGGAAGCCCCGGTCCGTTGCGGGTTTCGGCAAGGACTCTGACCCCTGCAAGCCGGTCGGGATCGAAACGAAGCGTATTGCCATAGGTTACGCAGTCGATAGCGGCCACATCCGCTTTACCCGCTGTCACCGCATCTAGGCTACTGTTATGACCGCCCGTCTCGATGACCGACGAAAAGTAGTCAGCACCTTTCGCAAAAGGCGCAATTGCGGCGCGAAAGAGATTGACGCCGGAATTACTGTTCGGATCGTTGATTGCTGCTCGAGCCCCTCGCAGGCCTCCCAAGGAGCGCACTTGAGAATCTTTATGCACGATGATGAAGCTGCACATGTTCGGCCCATCACAGCCTGGAAGAGAATAAACCGGCGTTGCAACAAGCCGCACTTTGCCGCGCAGATGCTTCACATAAGGATAGCCACAGCTCTGCGCGAGCAGAAGCTGAGGATGGACCCAAGCTGCATCGTAGCGAATAGTCTGGTCCAATGCCTCGGGAACCCCGGCAAGACCCTCATCCCGCAATGTGTCCCGCACAAAGCCCCAAAGTCTTGCGTTCGCCGCAGCGATTGGCGGTGGGCGCACGTACATGGCAAGGCTTGCAAGCATTACGAAATCCTTCATGTTTCCGAGTATCGGGTCTGTTAGCTTAAGGTCTGATAGCTTGTGCATGCGAAAGCGTTGTCGCCTACCACTTCATCCGCAATAGGCCTTTTGAATCGCACGAACGGCGGCAGACTGCGAAGAAAAATCAGACCCGGTCGTCAACCTGTGGCCATTGTGCCAGCGATATCGAATCCGCGCCCTTTTCACTCATGCAGCTTGATTGTCATGAATGACGTGGGTGGGTGGGATCGTCGTGCGGTTTGAAGAAAAATCGTCGCGCTATTTCCCAATAACCATTGTAGACCAGGCCGCCGTTCGAACGAACGAGCGTCTCGCGATTTTGGCGATACACTCTCGGCAATCGATACCACGAAATGCCTGGGCGACGATGATGAAGGACGTGAAGGTTATTATAAAGAAACAGTAATCCAAAAAAATGACTATTCTCGACGATCGCCGTGCGCTCTTCATGGTTTTCGGCATAACGATGCTCGGCGTATGACCTCAGCCGAGTCATCGCCGCGCCGATATAGACGAAGCCGAAGAAGTAGAGCGAGATCGGCATGCCACATATGACCGTCACCCAAATGAGCAGTAAGCTCACGCCGACGAGATGTCCTGCCCAGATTCGCCTCCGTCCAGCTTCGTTTGCCCTCACAAGGGGCCATTCCTGTGCAAGAAAACTCAGAATCATCACGGCGGGACCAATGGTTAGACGCCCGAAAAGCGTGGTGTTCCAAAGCGCCAGGCCACGTCCGAACCGACCGAGTTGTTCCCACGTGTTGCGCGTGAAATAGGACGACTCAGGATCCTCGATCGGGTCCGTGAGATGCTCATCACGATGATGCTTCAGATGACTGTCTTTATAAATTTGATAGGGTAACCAAAGCGACAACGGTATCGATCCGATCGCGTCGTTGATCTGCTGGCTGCGGGTCGGATGGCCATGCATGACCTCATGCTGGAGCGAGCCCTGCCATGCGATAAGCCACCCTCCGGCAACCGCAACCAGGATCGACGGCATTGACTTCCACCACCAGGTAATCCCAACAAATCCGCCGTAGATTGCGATTGCTAGGATGACTGTTGGCCATTCTATGGAGCGTCGCGCGGGTGCCGCCTTGCCAGCATCGGAAGCGTGATTGGACATAACTTAAACTCCCCTTAAACGCCAACAAGCTAGCGAGCTTGGCTCAACAAAGAAAATAAAGTTTATCTATTTTGTAGACTATATTGCGAAAACCATTCTATCGGGATGATGGTTCGCTAAGACTTGGTGATGGCGCGGCGCTGACGCGCCACGCAATGGTTCTCATACCAACTTCATTCAAATCGATGGCTGCAAGGTCGCCATATCGATGACGAAGCGATAGCGTACATCTGCACGCTCAAGTCTTTCGAACGCTTCGTTGATTTCATCCATGCGAATGAATTCGACATCGGGCAGGACTTTGGCCTGGGGCGCAGAAGTCGAGCAGTTCCTGAGTTTCGGTGATACCGCCAATCGGTGATCCGGCAATCCTGCGCCGCCCTGTCATCAAGGGAAGCGTGTTCATCTCGTTCATCGGTCCAAGCTGGCCGACCAGAACAAGGGTGGCGTCGACATCGAGCAACGGCAGGTAAGGATCGACATCGTGCCTGACAGGGACCGTATCGATGATCAGATCGAAGCTTGAATGCGCGGATGCCATGGCCTCGGTGTCAGACGAGACGAGGAGACGCTCGGCGCCCAGTGCTAGGGCATCGGCCTGCTTGTCGTTCGATCTGCTCAGAACGGTGACGTGCGCTCCCATCGCGACAGCCAGCTTGACCGCCATATGTCCAAGACCACCCAGCCCGACGACGCCTACGCGACTGCCTGGCCCGACATTCCATGTGCGGAGCGGCGAATAGGTGGTGATGCCGGCGCAAAGAAGCGGGGCCGCCTTCGCCGGATCGAGTCCTTCGGGCAGCCGCAGCACGAACTCCTCTCGAACGACGAGGGTCGCTGCATAGCCGCCGGTCGTCAATTGCCCGGTGATCCGGTCCGGGGCTCCATAGGTAGACGTGACGCCCTGCCGGCACATCTGCTCTTCGCCCGATCGGCACTGGTCGCAACTCTGGCAGCTGTCGACGATACATCCCACCGCCACGAGGTCGCCTACCTTGTAGCGCGTCACGTCAGGGCCGATATTCGTGACACGGCCCACGATCTCGTGTCCGGGGACTAGTGGATAGGTCGTCCATCCCCAGTCATTACGTGATTGATGCAGATCCGTGTGGCAGACGCCGCAATAGAGCACCTCCATTGTCACGTCGTTGTCGCGCACTTCGCGGCATTCGAACGAGAGCGGCTTCAGGGGGGCATCAGGGGCGGTCGCAGCGTATCCGTCTATTTGCATGGTGTACTTTCCATATGAAGGTTTGAGATTTGTTTCGGGGTTCCGGCGACGGCTGTTCCGTCACCATTCATCAAATGGCATCGCCAGTCGGCTCTCAGGCCAACGAGTAGGTCTTGATGTTGGCGAAGGCATCCATGCCGCTGCTGCCTAGCTCGCGGTCCACGCCGGATGCCTTCGTGCCGCCGAACGGTATTTCGACGGGCGCGCCGAGATACTGGTTGATGCCGACCATACCGGTATCCAGAGCCTCGGCGACGCGTTTCGCCTCGGTCAGGTCCTGTGCGTAGACAGTGCCGCCGAGGCCATATTTGCTGTCATTGGCAAGGGCGATAGCGGCATCGGCGTCGGCGACCCGATGAATGATGCCGATCGGGCCGAACGCCTCTTCATGATAGAGGCGCATGTCGCGCGTGATGCCGGTCAGCACCGCGGGTTTGAAATAGGCACCCGTTCCTTCCACCTTGCCGCCTTCGACGAGGACGGTGGCGCCCTTGTCCACGGCGTCCTGATACTGCTGCTGGAGTGTCTCCACCGCTGCTGGGCTGGAGACCGGACCCAAAGTGGTTGCCGGATCGAATGGATCTCCGACCTTCTGGTTCGCAAAGGCTTCGGAATAGCGTGTGATGAAGGCGTGGGCGATCTTCTCCGTGACGATCACCCGCTTGGGTGACACGCAGACCTGGCCGCCAAGCGCCAGGCGGCAAACGGCCGCCGTGCCAGCGGCGGCATCGACGTCGGCGGAATCCAGCACGATGAAGGGATCGGAGCCACCGAGTTCAAGCACGACCGGCTTGATGTGACGGCCGGCCTGTTCTCCGATTACCGAGCCGGCCCGATCGGATCCGGTCAGGGTTACAGCGCGAATGCGCGGATCGGCGATGAGCCGCGAAATCTGCTCATGAGAAAGTGCCCCCGTCTGGAAGACGCCCTTGGGGAATCCGGCCTCGACGATCAGCTCTTCCAGGATCAGGGTTGAGCCGATCGTGATCTCGGCGGGCTTGAGGATCACGGCGTTGCCGAGCAACAAGTTCGGCGCAGCGACGCGACCTGCTTGATAGATCGGGCCGTTCCAGGGAGAAATGCCGAGCGTTACACCGATGGATTCGCGCCGGGTATAGACGCGCGAGAAGCCTGCAACTTCGATCTCGGTATCGCCGAGCAGGCTTTCGGCATGCCTGACGTAGTAGCGCAGCATATCGACCGGCAGTGCGACCTCGAACTTCGCCTGCGGCAGCGTCTTGCCCATTTCGAGCGACACCTGATGGGCGAGCCGTTCGTTGTTGGCTTCCAGCAGTTCCGCCAGCTTCAGGAACAGGCGCACCCGCTCGGGCACCGGCACCGAGCGCCACGTGAGATAGGCATCGTGCGCCCGCGCTAGCAGCGCTTCTGCTTCATTGTCGGTCAGGGTCGGATAGCCCTTCACCAGCTCCTCGGTCGCAGGATTGAAGGTGCAATAGGTCAGCGACGTAGGCGTGACGGATTTGAGTGCCGCTGGCTGGGCCATGGGTCGTTCCTTTCGTTGGATCGGCGTCACTTGCGTTTGGGCAAGACTATGATAATAAGAGGAGGACTCCTCCGTTTTATACATACGGAGATTTCCTCCGTTTATCAAGCCAGGAAGTTATGATGACCGCCCAATCGCAAACGCCACGCAAACCGCGCGCGGACGCCGAGCGCAATCGGTTGAGGCTGATGGCTGTGGCGAAACAGGTGTTCGCGGACAAAGGCACGTCGGCGAGCCTGGACGAGATTGCCCGCGCGGCCGGAGTGGGCATCGGCACGCTCTACCGTCACTTTGCCACCCGCGAAGCCTTGATCGGTCAACTTTACGAGAACGAGGGCGATCAGCTTGCGGAAGCAGCCGAAAATCTCTCGCAAGGCGAGCCGCCCATCGAGGCGCTGCGCCAATGGCTGTTGCTGTTCGCCGACTATCTCGCGACCAAGCGGATCATGGCCGATGTCCTGAGCCTGCTGGGTCCCAATGCCGACGAGATCTGCGCGGCCTCGGCCGAAAGGCTGATCGCGGCATGCGGTTATCTTCTCGATAACGCGACAGCGAGCGGGGCCATCCGTCGCGAGGTCGAACCCCTCGACCTGCTGATGGCTATCGCCGGGGGCGCCAATCTGGGGCACGCACCTCAATGGGAAACCGGCGTTGCGCGGGTCATCGACATCATGATCGCCGGCCTCACCCGCGAGCCATGACGCATTCATCAAAAACAACAGAGACCTGCCGGAACGCCGATGGTCTCCTAACCGAAAGCAGGAACCATGAAGAGCATTCGATACCATGACTACGGCACGCCCGAACAACTGCGCCTGGAGAAGATCGACGCGCCTGTCCCGGCGGAGGGAGAGGTTCTGGTCGATGTCGCAGCCGACGCGGTCAATCCTGTCGACTACAAGCTGCGAAACGGCTGGGCGCGCGAAGCTCTGCCGCTGAACCTGCCCTATGTTCCGGGCGGCGACTTTTCCGGCACCATCGTGGCGGTGGGGCCCGGTGTAAGCGAGGCGCGGATCGGCGAACGGGTCATGGGGATGATCAGCGTGCTTCGCGGCGGGGCCTATGCGGAACAGGTGAGCGTTCCGGCCGAGGACGCCGTGCGGGTGCCGGAAGGGTTGGACCTGATCGTGGCGGCGGCACTGCCCATGGGCGTCATGACCGGCTACGACCTGATCCAGCGGGGGATAGATGCCCGGGCCGGCGAGCGTATCCTCGTGACCGGCGCGGCCGGAAGCGTCGGTCGGGCCGCCGTATATGCCGCTGCCGCTCGCGGGGCGACAGTGATCGCTCTGGTGCGTGCGCCGGTTGACGTGCCGATCAGCGGCGCAGCCGAGACGATCGTGCTTCCTAATGGAGACGCGATCGCGAGCACAGGCCCCTTCGACGCGGTGGCTGACACGGTTGGAGGCGATCTTGCGCAATCGCTCGTCGCCCAGATCCGACCAAAGGGCCGCTTCGTGACGGTGGTGGGGCAGTTGCCCGAGGTACCCACGGACAGCGGCATTACAGTTGGGCACGTTGTCGTGGAGAGCAGTGCCGCAAACCTCCTGCGCTTCGCGGAGGCGGTAGCTGCCGGAAGGGCGCAGGTGCCCGCTCCTCAATCCATGCCACTCGAACAGGCGGCAGAAGCGCATCGTCGGCTCGAAGCGGGCGGTGTTGGAAGCAAACTGGTGCTGGTCCCATAGTACACCGCTGTAATGGCCGATAATGGAATGGCGCATAGGCAACCCGGTCGCCCATTCCGCGTGAGGGCCGCCAGCATTGCTCAGGCTTAACGCATAACGGAGGCAGTAAAGGAAGCGGCCTTGGAACTCGGTGTATTCTCCCTTTCCGATATCAATCCCGACAGCGGCGACACGGCCCGGAGCCGGATCGACGACATCATCGACTACGGCAAGCTCGCCGAGCGCCATGGGCTCGACATATTCGGCGTGGGCGAACATCACAGTCCCGCATTCGCGGTGTCGTCGCCGGCCGTGCTCCTGTCCGCCGTCGCGCAGGCGACGTCCCGGATCAAGCTCGCCACCACGGCGACCGTGCTCACCGTGCTCGATCCCGTCCGGCTCTATCAGGACTTCGCGACCCTCGACCTGATCAGCCACGGACGGGTCGAAATCGTCGCCGGGCGCAGCGCCTTCGCCGAACCCTTCCCGCTGTTCGGCGAGGACATGGCCCGTTACGACGAGACATTCGCAGAAAAGCTCGATCTGCTGCTGAAAATCCGATCCGACGATCCGGTTTCATGGCGAGGAACCGTTCGTCCGCCGCTGGACGCCGCCCGTATTGTTCCGCGCGCGACCGCCATTCTCCCCGTTTGGGTCGCGGTCGGCGGCACGCCGGAAAGCGCGCAGCGGGCGGGACGTCTCGGCCTGCCGATGATGCTCGGCCTGATCGGCGGCACCATCGATCAAGCCAGGCGCATCGTCGATATCTACCGCGAGGCCGGACGCCGCGCCGGCCATGCCGACGACCGTTTGTCGGTCGGCATCACGAGCCATTTCCACGTCGGGGAAACTGAGGCGCAGGCACGGGAGCGCTTCTTTCCCTATTATCAGCGCTATCTTTCGCCGAAAACCAATGGCGGACGCGGCTGGCATGTCGAGCGTTCCGACATGGACAAGGCCGCTGAGCCACGCGGCGCGCTGATGGTCGGCAGTCCGCAGGAGGTGGCGCCCAGGATTCTGGACCTTCGTGCGACGCTCCGTATCGACCGGTTCATGGGACAGGTCGATCTCGGCGGAATGCCGAAGGACATGGTCGCAAGCTCCATCCGGCTGTTCGGCGAAACGGTCGTTCCAGCAGTCCGCGTGCCGGTGGAGATGGCGATCAGCCGTGTGACATTCTCCTCCTTCATCGCGGAGATGACGGCCTGTGTCGCCCGGGTGATCGGCAGGTGTCTTGGGTGCGGGGTTTTCGACGGGCCGAGCGCCGACAGCACGGCATCGGCGCCGCGAACAGCCTCGCGCAGGACCGCACTATCCGAGAGATCTCCCCGTACCACATGAACCCTGTCGTCCTGGAAAGGTGTCGAAGAGCGGGCAAACACCGTCACCTCGAAGCCGCGCTTCAACGCTTCATCGATCAGATAGGGACCGGTTTTGCCGGTCGGGCCGAAGAGGGTGACGTTCATGTTTCGCATCCTTCCTGAAGCCAGCGCGACGGGTTCACTGCCCCCGCACCGCGAAATTTTTCCTGCACGAGATCGAATTTGTTGCCGTCCGGATCGCTCAGCGTCGTATAGCGGATCTGCGGCAGTTCGAACTTCTGCACGACCGTCGCGCCGAGCTGAACCAGCCGTTCGGTCTCACCGTCGAGATCAGATGTCCTGAGATCGACATGGACGCGGTTGCGCTGCGTCGGCACGTCTCCGACCTTCTGGAACTGGAACGGGGGGACATCAGGAGACGCCGCCAGTTGAACGATCATGCCAAAATCGTTGGCGACCGCGATACCGAGAGCTTGCGACCACCAGGCGGCCAGTTTCTGCGGATTCGCAGTGTCGATGGTGACAGCGTGTATTTTCATGGTCTGTTTCCTTGTTTCTTCGGACAGGGAGCGGCCCCCGCCCTCGCATGCGCTCACTTGCGAGGACCACTCGGGTAGCTCAGCGGGCACTGTCGATGATCGACCCACCATCGGGCGTGAGCGAGTAGCCGGTCAGGAACTGGGCGTCCTTGCTCGCCAGGAACAGCACCACGGGCGCGATGTCTTCCTCCGGCGATCCGTAACGGCCGAGTGGATTGGTCGGCGGCGGGACATCGACTTCGGGTCCCAAGTCTCAGCCACCGGCAGGACATTGTTGACGGTGATCTTGTCCCCCCCCATTCGCGGGCGGCCGTTCTCGTGAGCGCCCGCACCGCCTCCTTGGCCATGTTGTAGGGAGCCATGCCTGCCAGTCCCGACACGCCGGCCAGGGAGCCGAAGTTAATGACACGACCATCCCCGCTCACTTTCAGATGCGGATAGGCCGCCTGCATGGCGCGCAGATAAGCGATCGGGCCGATGTCGAGATTGCGCTGGAACTGTTCCACCGGGAGGTCGAGCACGGACGCGTAGGCAACGGTAGGATCGAAGGCGTTGTTCACGAGAATGTCGAGACCACCATAGGCGTCGACCACCTTTTTTACCACTGCGTTGATGTCATCGGCATTGCCGAGATCGGCTGGAACCGCGAGCGCCGTGCCGCCGGCGGCCTTGATTTCGGCTACGACGGCTTCAACGTTGGCCAGGGTGCGCGACAGTACGCCGACCTTTGCGCCTTCGGCTGCAAACAGCTTCGCGGTCGCGCGGCCGATGCCCCGACTGGCGCCGGTGACGAGTGCGATTTTTCCTTCAAGTCTTGCCATGGTGTTTTCTCCTCAGTTGAGACTTGTCTGTTGGGTTGCCGCGACCAGACCGTAAGGCGACGGCACATCGCGAGCGGCATTCTGCGTGGCAAAGGAAGCGGCGAGCAATGCGAGGCCGATCACGGCAGGCAGCGCACCAGCAGGCTTGCGAACGCCCAGATGCGCCGATCCCGATAGGATCAGATGGAAGAAGGTGCCTGCATAAGCCAGATCGCTCAGCGGCACGCTGACCCGCGACAGGATTGCGAGTGGCCCGAGAACCTTCACCCCGATCATGAGAGGCAGGAGATAGGGAGCCGGATAGTTCAGCTCGGCAAGGGTTTGCCGAACCCAGGCTCCTTTAGTCAAATAGAGAAACGCGGAACTTAGATAGAGCAGCGAAAGCAGTGCTGTGCTGACCCAGTAGATGACGGTTGCTGTCATGACTATTCCCGTGGGCGTCGCGCCTCCGATGAGACGTCGGCCGATTTCGCTGTTTTCCTTCATGTCCTCATTGGCATCGCAGCCGAGAACCTGTACCACAATTTGGATATTGAACGGAAAAGCGCAAGTAGTATGAATTTTCGACAGTAAGTATGGAAAATAAGACCAATGGGAAAATGTGACGACTTCACGATGCAGGACGAGATGCGCCGCGCCTTCGATATGCTGTCGGGCAAATGGAAGCTGGAGATCATGTGGCTGCTGCATCAGCGTACCCATCGCTTCGGCGAATTGCGCAAGGGCATCCCCGGCATCACGCAGCATATGCTGACGGCTCAGCTTCGTGAGCTCGAGGCCGATGGACTAGTGGCCCGAACGGTGTTCGCCGAGGTGCCGCCGCGCGTCGAGTATGCAATGACCGACAAAGCGCGGGGGCTCGGCCCCACCATGGAAGCGCTCACCGCGTGGTGGAATGAATATGGCAGGCAGTCCCCACCAAAGCCAAGAAACCGCAAGGCAAAAGATTGACGGAGCCGTCCGGCATTAGGCCGGACGGTCTTATCCTCACGCGGGTTCGGCTACCTTAAAGAGTTGACCATAAGGCGAGGGCTTGCGTCGCGCGGCGTTCTGCGTGGCAAACGAGACAAGCAAGGCGGTCAACCCGATTAAAGCTGGCGCGAAGCCGTAGTCGCCAGCATTGAGATGTGCGGAAATCGCCAGCAGCAGGTGATAGAACATTCCCGCATAGGCAAGGTCAGACAGAGCGACATTGAACCGCCAAAGGATCGTCACCGCAGCAAGCGGCTTCAATACAGCCAGTATTGGCACGAGATATGGCGGGTAGCCGAGTGTCGGGAAGATGCGCTGCACGCCGGCGAGGTCGGAAAGATAATAGGCGCCGCCGGCCAGATAGATGAGAGACAACAGGCCTGTGGCGACCCAGTAAATCCATTTCAGCTTCATTGGTGATTTCCTATTTACGAGAGAAGTAGGGCGGCAAGGACCTGCCGCAGAGCCTTGGGCGGACGGCCGGAGAGTCGTTCGACATCTCCGGTGACAATGTCGAATGCGCCGCGGATGAAGCTTTTCTGGATATCGATGACGGCATTCACCACCGCCTGGGGCAATCCAGCCTGCGACAGGCCCGAATGCAGTTGCTCCTCTGGCAGAACGAGGAAGGTGAGGGGGCGGCCTATGATGTCGGCGATGAGCGCCGCACGCTCAGCGCCCGAGAGGCGCTGTTCTCCTGTCGCGTGGTAAATCGCGCCGTCGTGTCCCTCGCTCAGGAGAATGCCCGCAGCAGTCGCGGCGACATCGTCGCGCGAGACGAAGGAAACCCTGTTCTCGGCAAGGCCGGTCAGCACGCCGCTGCCAAGGGACGCCCGTGCCTCGTCGGCCAGGGCCTCGGCGTAATAACTCATGCGCAGGATCGTCCACATGGGCGCTTTGGCGATCAGATGCTGCTCACCCTTCCAGTACCCCGAGCCCAGTTCGGCATCGTCGGCCCGCTTCGTTCCCGCAGCTGACATCAGGACGATGTGGGGTACGCTAGACTTCCTCGCAGCATCGATAGCGGCAACCAGTTGCACCGCGCGCTTGCCCGGCTCCAGGTCGGCCGAGGGGATCAGCAGCAACCGGTCCGGCCCTGCATAGGCGTCGGGAAGTCCGTCGGGCTGATCGTAATTCCCAGGTCGCTGCTGGACGCCATCCGGAGCTCCTTCCGGCGTTCGCGAGATCGCGAAGACCTCATGTCCGCCGCCTCGCTGGAGCAATTCCGCGATCACTGTCTTGCCGAGATGCCCGGAAGCACCGCTGACGCCGATTTTAATTGTTGGCCTCTTTGTTTGATTTAACGCACAAGCTGTTCCCAATGTTGTATATGTTCCCACCGCAACGCGTAAGAATGTACAAAACGGTGCGTCACGCACCTTTATGTGCGTGGAAGGGTCTACATGCCGGCGATGACGAAGGAACGCGATACGCTCGACGATTAGCAACACGCAAAGTGCAGACTGCTTGGCCAGATTCTCGACCGTGTCGGCGACAAATGGACGATCATGGCGGTCGGAGCGCTTTCCGACGGTCCACTGCGCTTCAACGCCATCATGCGACCATCGAGAAGCCAGCCGAGATGGACACTGCGAACCTCAACCTTGTCGTCCTGCCCAACCAGATAGAGTTGCGATTTCCCGGCATTGTCGCGTTGCACCGCCTGCTGGGGTACGGCGAATGCGCCTTCCATCGAGGCCTGCTTCATTCTCGCCCTGACATCCATGCCGGGGAGAAGGTTTGTCTCGGGATTGGGAAACGCCGCTCTCAGGATGATCTGTCCGGTCGCTGCATTGACGACCGCCTCCGAAAACAGCAGCTTGCCGTTATGCGGACAGGATTGACCTTCTGCCGATGCGAGCTTGAGAAGAGCACTGCCTGTTTCATCCGCCTTCAGTCTTCCGTTGCCCACCGCATTCTTGAGGGCAATGAGGATGTCTGCCGGCCGGGTGAAGTCGGCATAGATGGGTCAATTTATTGTTGCCAGAACATCGGATGTCTGGCTTACCAAAAGCGCCTTCCGTCACCAGTGCGCAGCCGATCCTCCCCGAGATCGGCGCGCGGATTTCGGTATATTGCAGCTCGAGCTGCGCGGTGCTCAAATCGGCCGCGCTCGTTCGACATCGGCATTGGCCTGCGCCAGTTGCGCGACGGCGCTTTCGGTCGTCTCCCGGCTGGCAACGCCGCCCTGCAGCAATTGCGTCTGCCGATCCGCTTTCTGCCTGGCAAGCGTCTGAGCGGCCAGTGCCGCATCCAGCGTTGCCTGTAGGAGGCCAGTTTGGCGCGGAATGGAGCAGGGTCGATGAGATAGAGAACATCGCCCTCGCGAACCGTCGAGCCCTGTTCGAAAATCCGCTTGAGGATCAAGCCGGTAACGCGGGGGCGGACATCGTCCGTAACCATGGGCGCCACCCAGCCGGGAAGCTCGATGACTACCGGCAATATCTCCGCCTGCACATCGATGATGGCGACTTTAGTTGGCGGGAGCTTTGGTCTGCTGTTCGTCCGAGCACCCCGCGATCGCGAAGCAGAATCAGGAAGCGAGCAGAAATCCTGCCTTCTTCGACAAATACGGAATCAATTCATCCTTCATTATTCCACGCGGCCGTTCATCGCAAGCGGTCGACCGTTGCGAAGCCCGCCGCGGCTGCATGGCGGCCATCGACTGGTGCTCGGAAAAACCGGATTTGTCCTCATCGCCGCGCTGATGCCGCTCCGCTTGAGGCAGGCCTTTGACAACGCCGCGCGTGCCCTTCGAGACAGGTTCGAAACATAATTTAATCTTATAACACAGTACGCAATCTTGATCCGGGAGAAAGTGTCTTGCTCCGAGGGGGTTTCGCAAGCGGAACGCCCCCTCCCTCCCAACAGATCACGAGGCATCCCAATGCATTTCAAGACAGTCGTTCTGGCCGTTTCTGCGGCTCTTCCTTCCACGGCGGCGGACATAACGTTTGCGTAGCCCAGCCCCCAGCTAGAACATCAGGCTTATGCGGTTTTGACTGGTCCGGCTTTTACCTCGGCGGCCAGGGCGGCTATACCTGGAACCAGGCAACCATCTTCGATTCGGTCGAAGAGCTTGACAGCGGTTCGGCCGGTCTTCATGCCGGTTACTACTTCCAGTCCGGCGATATCGTTTATGGTATCGAGAACGACTTCAAGTACAATTTCGAAAACAAGTGAGCCCACGTCTGTCGAAAGTTCCATAAGATAGATTATGCGATCTTGGTGTGTAAGGGCTGGCAGATTCCATTTTCAAATGCAACGAAGGCCATAATGGCCATGGTTTCAGGAGGATGGAATGGCCCGCTCTTTTGTGGAGTTGAGTTTGGATGAACGCCGTATCATCGCACGGATGCATGAGAAGAAGATCAGTCAGGCTGAGATCGCGCGCGCCCTTCGCCGCGACCGCTCAACGATCTGCCGGGAGCTGCGGCGGAATTTCTGGCATGATCGCGACGTTCCGATTGCGGAAGGATACTGGCACGTCACAGCGCATAGGATGGCGTGCGACCGGCGTCGCAAATACCGCAAGCTGCTGCGCGACCCCAGTCTGTACGCCGCCGTTATCGATCGGCTCAAGGACGGTTGGTCACCGGAACAGATTTCTGGTCGGCTGCGGCTTGCCAGTGGCGCAACCACCCGTCTGAGCCATGAGACAATGTACCAGTATGTCTATTCTCAGGAAGGCCAGGATCAGCAACTGGCGCGTCACCTGCCTGAACGACATCGTAGGCGGCGGCCGAGATATGCACGCAAACCCAGAAGCCTTGTCTTTCCAATGGAATGCGCCATTCGCAACAGGCCTGAAGTCATCAACTCCCGCAGTGAATTTGGTCACTGGGAAGCGGATATGATGATCTTCAGAAAGGAGCGTGGCGCCGCAAACATCGCCACCGTCGTGGAGCGCAAGAGCCGTTACACTCTGCTGTTTCGAAACAATGACCGGCGCTCGAAGCCGATCATGAACCAGTTGATCAGGCACCTGGCACCCCTGCCCTTCCAAGCCAGGCAAAGTCTGACATTCGATCGAGGGTTGGAGTTCGTATCATGGCGCGAGCTCGAGCACGGCATGGGAACGACCGCCTGGTTCTGCGACCTGCAAGCTCCATGGCAGAAAGGCACGGTCGAGAACACAAACAAGCGTGTTCGACGATACCTGCCGTCCGAAACGATCGTGCTGGATGTCAGTAATCAGGAGATCCGCTCCTTATGTGACAGGCTGAATGACACGCCGCGCAAGTGCCTGGGGTTTCAAACACCAAAGGAGATGTTCAGCAGACATCTATTGGCTCTGGAAGGGCAATGCTTGTAGCTTTCGAAGGAGCGTTGCATTCAAGCTGGAACCAGCAGCTATTTAGTAATGCGACACTTGGGCCAGATAGAAATGCGACACTCTCCTCGCACGACTCTGGTCAATGTCAACGTTGGGAGCAAGGATGCGACGATGTTCAGCCTGACTTCGCTCAGGAGCGTTCGGAGTTGCCATGTCCTTTTTGATCACCATGTCGCAGAAAGAATTGCATCGCCTCGAAGTCATCCAGAAGATTCATGATCGGCGCCTGAGTGTCGTCCAGGCCGCCGGCGTGCTCTGCATCAGCCGAAGCCAAATGCATCGGCTGTTAAATGCATATGAGACCGATGGCATGCCCGGTCTCATCTCTAAGAAACGTCAACAACCAAGCAACCGGCGTCACAGCGAGGATCTTCGCAACGCCGTTCTCGATCTGGTCAGAGAACGGTATGCCGATTTCGGTCCAACCTTGGCTCGTGAGAAGCTGATTGAGCGGCACCAACTGGCGATCGGCAAGGAGACGCTGCGCCAATGGATGACCGAGGCAGGCATCTGGATATCTCGGAGAGAACGCAAGAAACGTGTCTTTCAACCCCGAGGCCGGCGCGATTGCTTTGGCGAGCTGGTGCAGATCGATGGATCGCATCACTGGTGGTTCGAGAACCGAGGGCCAAAATGCGCCCTTCTCGTCTACATCGATGACGCCACCGGCAATCTGCTGCATCTGCGTTTTGCCGGATCTGAGAACACTTTCGATTATCTGCATGCGACAAAAGCCTATTTGCAGCAATGGGGTAAGCCGCTTGCATTCTACAGTGACAAGCATGGCGTGTTTCGCTCTACGCACGCTTCTCAGAAGGATCGAACCAGTGGCCTGACACAGTTCGGACGCGCGCTTTATGAGCTGAACATCGATATCATCTGCGCCAATACCCCGCAGGCAAAGGGTCGAGTTGAACGTGCGAACCAGACCCTGCAGGATCGATTGGTCAAGGAATTACGGCTTCGCGGTATCGACACGATAGAAGCTGCTAACCACTACATTCCGGAATTCATTGCTGATTTCAATACTCGTTTCGGCAAGCCACCCCGCAATCCGAAAGACATGCATCGTCCCCTCGCCACCCATGAGAACCTTGATGGCGCCATGTGCCGTAAGGAAGTCCGCACGCTGTCCCAGTCACTGACGCTACGCTATGACAAGGTGATATTTATCCTCGACCCGACGGAACGGGCAACGTCGCTTGCCGCCAGATTGCCGATCGGGTCGTCTTCATGGATGCGGGGCGGATCGTCGAAATCGCATCTCCGGAGGAATTTTTCAGTGCTCCGAAGGGAAGCCGGACAAGAGCTTTCCTGAAGCAAATTTTGCACTAGCCGTGTCGGCAACAGGTTTTTCTGCATCCGGGGAAAGGTGCGGCAAAAACACAAGAACGAGAAACGTTCGATCGACAACGATGAAACAAAGGGAACCGCAGCCATGACCAAAAACATCAGCATGATTTCGCGCACCGCAGCAGCTCTCGGGGCCATCGCAGCCCTGATGCTTCAGGCCGCGCCAGTATCCGCACAGTCCTTGCCAAAAGCGATCAAGGACGCCGGCATGATCCGGATCGGCGTAAAATGCGACTCTCCGCCGTTCGGCGCATC
Source organism: Agrobacterium larrymoorei (assembly GCF_005145045.1). Taxonomy (NCBI): domain Bacteria; kingdom Pseudomonadati; phylum Pseudomonadota; class Alphaproteobacteria; order Hyphomicrobiales; family Rhizobiaceae; genus Agrobacterium; species Agrobacterium larrymoorei. The sequence goes on along the minus strand of NZ_CP039694.1, from coordinate 235,485 downwards.
CGGCACCGATGGCAAGCCGGCCGGCATCGAGATCGATATTGCCAAGCAAATCGGCATCGCCGCTTTCGGTTCAGCCGACAAGGCGGAATTGAGCTGCGTTGCGACCGATGCCCGCATCCCGTCGCTGACCGGCGGCAAGATCGACCTCATCATCGCGACACTCGGCAAAACACCGTCGCGCGAGCAGGTCATCGACTATTCGAATATCTATTACTGGGGCAGCAGCCGCGTCATCGTCCCGAAGGAAAGCAAGGTCCAGAAGCTTGCCGATCTCGGCGGAAAGTCCATGCTCATCGTCAAGGGCGGCTCGCAGTTGAAGTGGCTCAAGGAGCGCATCCCGACGCTGAAATTTATTCAGCTCAACACTAACGCCGATAATCTTCAGGCTCTTCAGCAGGGTCGTGCCGATGGTTATGTCGGCGACGCCATCACCATCGCGACGCTCGCCAGCAGCTATCCTCAATTCCGTACTCTGGAGGAGCCGGTCGATCTTGGCTTCAACGGTGTCGGCATCCGCAAGGGAGAAGATGAGTTGAAGGCTTTCGTCAACGGCGTCCTGAAAAAGCTGAAGGACGAAAAGTTTTATTCGAAGACGGTTCCGACCTATGTCAAGGATCCGGTCGTCGCCCAGGAAATGATCAAGTCCTTCGAAACGGACCCGCCAGCCGCGAAGTGAACGCCTGATGAGGTCCCGGTCGCGATAGCTGCCAGGACCGACGATCACTGGAACGCGATCACGGATGATGGCCATGAATTTTGCCTATACTCTCGAAGCCTTGCCGGATCTGATTTCCGGCCTCAGGATGACGCTGCTCGTCAGTTTCATCGCGATCTTCCTGTCCTGCACCATCGGCGTGATCGGCTCGATCATGAGGACAAGTGGTGTGAAGGCACTGGAATATACGGTCACCGCATATGTGGAGTTCATTCGCGGCACGCCATTCCTCGTGCAAATCTTCTTCGTATTCTATGGTCTACCCAGCCTCGGCTTGCGTTTCAGCATATTCTGGTCCGGCGTGATCGCGCTGACGGCCTGGGCCAGTGCGTTCCAGATCGAGAATTTCCGCGCAGGTTTGGCGGCGGTAGACAGGGGAATGCAGGATGCGTCGGCATCGCTTGGCCTCAAGCGATGGCACTACGGCCTTTTCATCGTGCTGCCGCTGGCCGCGCGCGCCGCGCTGCCATCTTCGATGAACACGATCGTCGCCACGATCAAGAACTCCGCTTATCTGCAGGCAATCGGCCTGGTGGAACTCACTTTCGTCGCCGTCGACAGGATCGCCTACGATTTCCGGGCAATCGAAATGTTCGCCTCGATCTGCGTGATCTACCTGCTTTGCGTCTTTACTGCATCCGGCCTCGGCTACATGGTCGAACGCCGCCTCAACAGACCCTTTGCCGGGAGGTAAGAAATGCTGCTTCTCGAGTTCAAGTCCTTCCTGCTTGAGGGTATCCTCAACACCCTGCTTCTTTGCGGCATTATGATCTTGGGCGGAACCTTCTTCGCCATTGTTTTCGCGGCCGGCCTCTCCGTGAAGTCGGGCTGGGTCAGCCGTCCCGTGTACGGTCTGGTGGAATGCCTTCGCGACATTCCGCTGATGGTTACTGTTCTGATGGTCTACTTCGTGCTTCCGCATGCAGGGCTTTCATTGAACCCGTTCTGGTCAAGCACTCTGAGTGTTTCCGTATGGGGCGGCGCGAACGGCGCGCACATCATCCGTGCCGGATTGCTCTCTGTGCCGACAGGACAGCGAGAGGCGGCATTGTCTTCCGGCTTACGCAGCTGGAAAGGGCTACTCCTCGTCGTATTGCCACAGGCTATGCCCATCATTCTGCCGCCCTATGTTAGCCTTGTTACTGGTCTGGTACAGGCGAGTTCTCTAGGATCGGTACTTGGCGTGAACGAACTTCTTCGCTCGGCTCAGATCCTCATCGAGCAGACCACCATCTCACGTGGAAGAAGTTTCGCCTATCTCTTTTATGGCGCCATTCTTGTTGTCTATTTCGCTCTTTGCTGGACCATCTCTGCTCTCGGAGCACGACTTGAGCGACATTTTGCCCGCCCGTATCGGAAAGACAGGCACCGGAAGGCGCAAATAGAGGAGGCCACGCCTGTAATTCAGACGACGACATAATCAGGGCCGAAACGACGCCTTTGCTTAAGATTGAACCCATTCACGCAGATGCGTCACGCCGGGCAGATCACTTGCTCGCCTTCTGGAGTCGTTTCACCTTACCTAATGGCTGCGGCTCTAAAGCGGTGCTCACAGAGTCCCGCACGACCAGGGTCGCCTGGAGCAGCGTTTCCCGACTTGTTTCAGTTGTCTCTCCCGTTAACCGAGCGATAAGGTCCTCGGTGGCGGCAGCAGCTAATTCTCTGATCGGTTGCGAGACGACGGTCAGAGGAGGTGTCACCGCCGCTGTCCAATCAGCATTGTCAAAAGAAATGAGCGAGACCTCATCCGGTATAGCCAATCGTAAATTTCTGAATACGTTCAACAAGACAAGCGCAACAGAACTATCTGTGGCAAGAATTGCGCTGGGACGGTCCGGTCCATCGAAGAGCCTACGGACCTTCTCAGCCAACTTCACAATGTCCCAACCGCCGAGAACCACCAAGTTGGGATCAATCTCGATGTTTGCATCGTGCAGAGCGGCACGATAACCGTCGATGCGTTCACGAACGGACGAAATCAGGTATTCTTTCTCTCCGTGAGACGGAGCGTTTGAGACGAGCGCAATGCGTTGGTGCCCCTTCGCGATGAGCGATGCAACCGCCTGGTGGGCCGCCCCATAGTTGTCGATTGCAAATGTATCTGCATTGAGAACAGGCACGCGGCGATCAAGCAAAACCAGCGGGCAACCACCGTCTCTGGCACGCTTTAAATGATCGACATCGATGCTGGACGTCGGCGATACGATAAGACCGTCGACGCGCTTGGATAGCAGAACACGCACCGCCTCACGTTCAAGCGCGATATCTTCATCAGTCGTTGCTAGAATGACCGCGAAACCCTTGGCACTGGCGGTATCAGTAATGGCTCTGATCGCACGGGCGAAGTAGAGGTTCTCGATATCGGCAATGACGACACCGATCGTCTTGCTACGCCCTGTCGCCATGCTTCTGGCCAGCTGATTGGGCTGATAAGCTAGCTTCTTCGCCGCATCGAACACCTTTTTACGCGTGTCCACACCGACGTAGCCGTAGCTGCCCAGGACGCGCGCAGCAGTGGCTCGAGAGACACCTGCAACCCTTGCTACATCATCGATTGTCGGCTGACTGCCCACGCGTTCATTTTCTTTCATTTCATGTCCGCCTCGAAGATCAGGAAGATCGTCTCGTATCAGATCAAGACACCTTAAACAAATCTCTTGACAGCGGCCAGCGGAATATGGGAGCGGTATCACCTGAGAGCGGTATCACACATCGCCGCCGTATGAGGAGCATCATGACAAACTACCCAAACCTTGTTTCGCCCGACGTCGATTTCCGCCGTATCACCGAGGCGGCTGTTGCGCAGCGCGAGCGCATCAGCACCGTTGCACAAACAGCAGCCAAGAACATGAGCAACCTGTTCCTTGTTGGTTGCGGTGGCTCCTACAACGATTTCTCGGCAGCATCATACCTCGCAGATCGTGCTGCTGAATTTCCGACGTTCATTTTCAACAGCGAGGAGTTCAATCGCCGCCGCCCTGCATTGCTCGGTCCAAAGTCGGTTGTCTTGGTCGCCTCCCATAACGGCACGACTAAAGAGACGATCGAAGCCGCCCGCTGGGCGCGAGCCGCTGGTGCCCACGTTATTGGATTCACAAAGGACGACAGCACCAACCTCGCGGCGGAATGTGACGAGGTCTTCACCTATAACAGCGACCGCACGATCCTTGCTCCGAAGCAGGTTCTGATCGGCCTGATGCTCACAGCGCTGTTGAAGGCCGCTGGTTCTAAACTCGATTTTACGACAATCGACCAGGCTTATGCCGCTGTACCGGCCGCTTTTGAGAAGGCAATCCAGGAAGCAGAGGCTCATCTGCACGAAATCGCCAAAGCCTTTGGTCACGAGCCGTTCACATATGTCCTTTCCGCTGGACCGAACCAAGGCGCGGGGTACGGGTTTGCCATGTGCTATCTGATGGAAATGCAATGGAAGCATGCATCCTGGTTCAATGCGAACGAATTCCTCCACGGCGCTTTCGAAGTCGTCCAGCCTGATACGCCAGTCCTGCTGTTCAAGGGCGAAGACGACACCCGTGCCGTGATCGATCGAGTTGAAACGTTCCTTAACAAGAACACCAAGCGCTGCTTGGTCGTCGACTCCAAAGATTACAGCCTGCCGGGTGTACCCGCGTCGATGCGCGGTGAGATTTCTCCAATGCTTCTGTCGACGCTCTCGAAGCGCCTCGCCGAGCATTATCAAGCTGTCACCGGGCACCTGCTGACAGACCGCCGCTACATGTTCAAAACAACCTACTGAGGCAGCGACATGCGTATTTGTGGCGTCGGCGACAATGTGGTCGACCGATATTATAAGCAAAAGCTGATGTTCCCCGGTGGCAATGCGGTGAATTTTGCCGTCCATGCCGAACGCAGCGGGATGGATGCTGCCTACGTTGGAGTTATCGGGACGGACTCGGATGGTGATCTGATCCGGTCGAGCCTTCAGGCCGAAGGCGTCGATCTGACACACCTTCGTGTCAAGGACGGCCCCAATGCCTTTGCGACCGTGCACATGGATGACGACGGCAACAACCGGAAATGGGGCCTTTGCGAAAAGGGCGTGTCGATGTTCCAGCTCGATAGCGCCGAACTTGAGTACCTCGCAGGTTTTGATCTGGCTCATACAGGTGAGACAAGCCGTTTAGATGGCCAGCTTCCCGAGATCCGTGCAAGGGTTGCGATCTCCTTCGATTTTTCGGATCGTGATCTCGATTATGCGGCGAGCGTACTGCCCTACGTGAAGGTTGCGGCTTTCTCACGCTCGGGTGCGAGCGAAACTGAAATAGCCCGGATCCTCGATATCGCCCATTCTGCCGGAGTCGAGCTCGTAACAATCACGCAGGGAGCTAAAGGGGCCACCGTATCCTATAACGGTGAAGTCCTATTCGTACCCGCAATGCCCGTGGATGCCGTCGACACCCTCGGGGCAGGCGATGCGTTTGTCGCCAGATTGGCATGCCGCGTTCTGAGCGGCGTTCCACTGGCCGAAGCCGGTAAAGACGCAGCCCAATACTCTGCGCTAATCTGCGGGACGCGCGGCGCCTTTGGTCACGCCCGTCCTATCACCCGCGATATTCCTTTGTGAGAGCGCCATGACAGAAAACCCAGCAGACTCCAAACTGACATTTCCAAACGAAGCCGACTACACCAGGCGCATCGAGCGCGCCAGAACCGCAATGAAGGAGAACGACATTGACGTTCTCGCATTGTCGAGCTTCGACAACCATCGCTTCTTTACCGGTCTCGACGGCATTGCATCCGTGAGGCCAATTTGGTTCGTCTTCCCTCAGGATGGCAGCCCGGCGTTCATTTCTCCGCGCATCGAAGCACCTGAAATTCGCTCGCAGTGTACCGTTCCGGTCGCCGTCGAATGGGTTGAGTGGGAAGAGCCGGCCAAGACGCCAATGTCGTTTTCGGCTGCTCTGGCAAAGCATATTGAGGCGGTCGCGCCAACAGCACGCAAGATTGGCGTAGATTTTGATGCCACCTCCGCACGCAGCCTGGATCTGGTTCGCGATGCTCTCGGTAGCGATCGAATCGTCGATATTACTGACATCATTCGCGACGTGCGCCGTCGCAAAGATCAGGCAACGATCGACGTCGTTCGCCGCAGCGCTGACATCGCAGCGCACCAGTTTCTGGCAAGCCGCGAAGCCGTCAAGCCAGGCGTTCCGGAATGGAAGGTGGCGCTGGCATCCCGGACCGCGGCAATGGAGCGTGCGGCGGAGTGGTGGAATGGCGACGAAGATCATTCGCCGCTTCTGCAGGGTATCCACGTCATGGGCTGTGGGAGCATCCGCTCCGGTCGTGCGCATGCCGTTGCTGCGGGGCGCCCAATGCGCGAGGGCGAGGTTGTACAGCTTTGCTATTGCGGCCGCCCGTTCTTTGGCCACGGAATATGTTTCGATCGCCCGCTAAAGGTGGGGGCAGAAGAAGTCTCGGATGATCTTCGCAAGATTGTCGATGTCGCACGCAAGGCGCAAGAAGCCGCACTGGCAAAAGTTCGTGCCGGCGTGACGACCGGCGAGGTCCACGCCGCTGCGGTCGCAGTTATCGAGGGCCATGGATACGGCGGCGCTATGCAGCATCGCACTGGGCGCGGTATTGGCCTGTCAGATCCTGAATTCCCTGAGATCAAAGCCAACGATCCGACAGTTCTCGAAGCCGGCATGTTGCTGGGCATCGAGCCTGGTGTTTACGTCGATGGCGTCGGCGGCGCCCGTTTTGGGGACACCGTCCTTGTGACGGAGACCGGATACGAACCGCTCACGCCTCTTGAATTGGGCAGGGACATCTAATGACAGACCAGTCGCTCCCCGCCGTTTCCTTCCAGGGTGTCACCCGGCGCTATGGGCCGGTCACTGCGGTGAGCGGCGTCACCCTCGACATAGCAAAGGGCGAATTCTTCGCCCTGCTCGGCTCAAGTGGTTCCGGCAAAACAACGCTTCTGATGTTGCTTGCGGGTTTCGACCAACCGACGGAAGGCACGGTGCTGATGTCTGGCACCTCCGTGACGGAGGTTCCGCCGCACCGCCGCAGCATCGGCGTGGTATTTCAAAACTACGCCCTTTTCCCTCATATGACCGCAGGAGAGAATGTCGCCTATCCGCTCAAGATGCGCGGCGTCGGGCGAAGTGAACGGGAAGAGCGCGTGAAAGCGGCGCTCAGTCTCGTCAACCTGACGGATCGCGGGGCTTCATATCCTATCCAGATGTCTGGAGGACAACAGCAGCGTGTGGCACTTGCCCGCTCACTGGTCTTCGGTCCTGATATTTTGCTCATGGATGAACCGCTCGGAGCTCTCGACCGGAGACTTCGTGACCAGATGCAGCACGAGCTGAAGCGCATCCAGCACGAACTCGGCATCACCGTCATCTATGTGACCCATGACCAGTCGGAAGCGATGGCGATGGCGGACAGGATTGGAATCATGTCGTGCGGTGAACTACTTCAGGTAGCCGATCCTGAGACCATTTACGCAGCGCCTTCCAATCATTTCGTTGCACGGTTCATCGGCGAATGCTCGATCCTCCGGGTTACAAGCCTGGACGATGGCCGAGGATACCAGATCGCAGGCGCGCGCCAGTTGCTGCCGTCCCCGGCTAAGACCCCTTTCGATATTGTGGTCCGACCGGAAAGCGTTTCAGTCCGCTCAGTCGCCGAAGCAAATTCGGACGAAGGCTTCGCGGTTCCAGCAACAATCCGCGACATCACCTATCTCGGATCCGGGTGGCGCGTAGCACTGGAAATTTCTGACGGGCAGTCGCTGCTCGCCAACATCATGCGAGGAGACCTTTTGGCCGGAAGCCTTGAGCCCGGAAAAAGCGTGATTGCGCGATGGGCTCCAGCATCCGTCGCCGTTCTTCCGACTGAAGGATGACCCTAAAGCGGAATATTAGAGGAGAAGAAACTGTGGGAACGATCAAACAAAAAACTGGGATTTGGCTTGCAGCTGCGGGCGTTTTTCTTCTTGCCGGCGCCGCACCAGCCGCCGAAGTGGTGGTCGCATCATACGGCGGGACTTTCCAGGATGCTCAGACAAAGGCTTTTTTCGAGCCTTACAACAAAGCATCGGGTGTGAAGGTCACTGCCACGACGGGTTCAGCCTATGCCAAGGTCAAGGCTATGGTTGAGAGCGGTAATGTGACGTGGGACGTCGTGTCTGCTGAAAGTTCGGCACATGCGAACGAGGCCAAGGACAACCTTCTCGAACCCCTCGACTACAAGACCATCAAGGCGGACGGTATCCCCGCCGAACTGCGCACCAAATACGGCATCGGCTATATCACATTCGGGATGAATCTTTCCTGGGACAAGGCGAAGTTTGCGAATGGCGTCACGCCGGCGCAGTTTTTCGATCCCTCGGTGAAAGCCCGTCGTGCTATTCCGCTAGAACCCGAATACACGATTGAATTTGCCCTGCTCGCCGACGGCGTCAAGGCTGCCGACCTCTACCCGTTGGACGTTGACCGCGCACTTAAGGTGATCGACCGCGTTAAAGACCAGATCGTTGCCTACAAGGGTGCCGCCGACACGCAGGCGCTGATCCAGCAGGGTGAAGTCGATCTGGCCTACATCCCGAACGGCCGCGTGAACAACGCGATCAAGGCCGGCGCAAACTGGGCTTACGGTTGGGACGCATCGGTCTCAGATACCGAATGGTGGGTCGTCGTGAAAGGTGCTCCACACAAGGATGAAGCGATGAAATTCATCAATTTTGCGGTTCAGCCCGAGAACCAGGCGGAGCTGACACGAAACATCCCCTACGGTCCGACCAATGTCGAAGCGCTTAAGCTTCTCGATCCTGCGGTCGCAAAAGACCTCCCAAGCTACCCGGAGAATGCGAAGCTTGGCGCGATCCTCGATTCAAAGTGGTGGAACGACAACCGTGATGCAGTGAAGGCCCGCTGGTCCACTTACATAATGAACTGATCGCATTAAGGCAGGAGCGAACGACGATGACGCGAAATTTTTCAAGAGACTGGGAGCGGCTCTTCCTACTTGCTCCGGTGTTTATTCTCCTTCTCGTCGCACTCGCACTGCCACTGCTTTACATTGTGCCCTCTGCGTTCGGCGGAAATGCCGCCGGACGCTTTCTCAAGATTTTCGAAAGTCCGGTATACCTGAAAATTATTTGGACGACGGTGCGGATCAGCCTTGAAGCGACTGCAATAACACTCGTTGTCTCCTTTCCGCTGGCGTGGCTCCTGAGCCGGGCGACGGGATTTAAGGCGATGTTTCTCGGATTGCTGGTCCTCGTTCCGTTTTTGAGCAGCGTTCTGGTTCGAACCTTCGCGTGGCTGGCAATCCTAGGTCAGCGTGGACTTATCAACGGGACGCTACTTAGTCTCGGGCTTATTTCGGAACCATTGCCGCTTCTCTTCAGCGAACCTGCAGTCATCCTCGCTTTGGTTCACTCTTCAATTCCTATGATGGTATTCGCCCTGGTAACAGTGCTTCGTCGCATCGACGGCCGCGTCCTGCTGGCAGCTAATACTCTCGGCGCGAACCCGCTCCGGGCTTGGTTTGGCATCGTCATCCCACTCTCAATACGTGGTATCCAATCAGGCGTTATCATCATCTTCCTCTTCACCATCGCGAGCTTCATTGCGCCGGCTTTTCTTGGCAATCAACGCCAGCAAATGCTCGCGCAAGTTATCCAGTCGGAGATCGAGACTGGTGCAGACTGGCCGTTCGCGGCAGCACTTGGCATCACGCTCGCGTTGGTCGCGACAATCGTCGTCGGCCTATTAAGTTGGGGTTTGAGTTTCTTCTCTCGTTGGCAAAGGCCAGGCTCGTCGCCTGCGGACCGATCGCAGCCGTCAGCAGGGCACGCGGATATGGATCTTCTACGTCGGCCTGTAGCATTACCCTCTGCTCGGTTTCAGCTTTCGGCGCTGTTGTCGAACGGCGCACGCTTGTTTGAACCAGTCTATCTTACATTGGTTTCAATCTTCATTCTCCTGCCGCTCGTTGTCCTCTTTCCGGTATCATTCAGCTCGGCCGACGTACTCATCTTTCCGCCTCCTGGCTATTCGTTGCGCTGGTTCGAGACGATCTTTAGCAGTTCAGAATGGACTAGCGCGGCACTTACGAGCCTACGTATAGGTGTAGCCACTTGCTTGCTCAGCCTGATGCTTGCCACGCTCGCCGTGCTCGGGTTCGGTCGGCAAAGATTTATCTTTCAGGGAGCACTCGAAGCCTTGGTGCAAGCTCCCCTCAGCGTCCCGGCCGTCGTATTCGCCCTTGGCGCATATCTGGCTTTCGCACGGGTGGGGCTTGTGGATACGGAGATGGGCATCATCATAGCGCACACGGTGCTGATCTTCCCCGTTGTCTATCTTATCGCATCGGCAACTTATAGCTCGATCGACCCCAGGCTTTCGCTCGCAGCGGCAAGCCTCGGAGCAAACCCTTGGAGCGTTTTTCGCACGATCGTCTACCCATTGTTGCTACCAGGTCTTGCAATCGGCGCACTGATCGCCGTCCTCCTTTCATTCGATGAATCTGTGGCTTCGATCTTTCTCAGCGACCTTTCGGTCAAGACACTGCCGAGAAAATTGTGGGAAGGGATCCGCTTCAACACAAGTCCAGAATCCGCCGCCGTTTCCGCGGTTCTGCTAGGCGTGACATGCGCCTTTATCGTCGTCGGCATAGTGGTCATGCTGTGGCGCAAGAGGGTCGCTGGCGCTCCGACCATGATTGGAGTTTTGAACACCCCGGTGGAAGAAGCTTAGGCCTCCCAAGGCGATGTGGCTGCCGTCGGACTCTCCTGCGGCAGCCGCACACAGCTTGGCTCTGAATGAGCCGGTCCGACCGGAACAAGAGAAAGTCACGAGAGTATGGAGAAGAAGCCCAACACAACTGATAATCCGTCGAACGGCAGCAGGGTTGCATCTGATTTGGTCGAGAACTACGGACCAATAGGACTTAAAGCTGTGCTGTCCGCGACCCTTACTTACCGGACGCATGGATGTGGGCCAGGAAAGACAGCCGACGATATCAACATCCACCTTTTATCTCGCCTTTCCAATGTTGCGGGGCCAGACGCAGTTGAGATTGAAGTCGAAGGGAACGAGAAGCGGAAGGACGTGTAACGCGAATGAATTCATTTCCTTCTTAGGAGAAATGTACCGACTGTCGGCTTGAACGGCCGCGCAACCGACATTCGATGGATTTTGACGGAGGGCACGAATGCAAACTTGGCTGGATAAGCTGACCGATCTTGCCGCGATTGAAGGCGATGAGTGCATCCTGAAGACCGGGTTGGCCGAGATCAGCGATCATTTCGGCTTCACCGGTTACGCCTACCTTCACATCCAGAATCGGCACATTACCGCCGTGACCAATTATCATCGCGAGTGGCAGTCGGTCTATTTCGATAAGAAATTTGACGCTCTCGATCCGGTCGTCAAACGCGCAAGGTCCAGGAAGCACATCTTCACCTGGTCGGGCGAGCAAGAGCGCTCGACGCTGTCGAAGGGCGAGCGCGCCTTCTATGCCCACGCAGCCGATTTCAGCATCCGCTCCGGCATTACCATTCCGATCAAGACCGCCAACGGGTCGATGTCGATGTTCACTCTGGCATCGGAGAAGCCTGTGATCGATCTCGATCGGGAGATCGACGCAATTGCAGCTGCGGCGACCATCGGGCAGATCCATTCCCGCATCTCATTCCTTCGCACTACACCCACGGCGGAAAATGCCGTGTGGCTCGATCCGAAAGAAGCGACCTATCTTACATGGATCGCGGTCGGCATGACGATGGAGGAGATCGCCGACATCGAGGGGGTCAAGTATAACAGCGTCCGGGTGAAGCTTCGTGAGGTGATGAAGCGCTTCGATGTCCGCTCCAAGGCGCAGCTGACCGCGCTCGCAATCCGCCGAAAACTTATCTGAAGAGAGTTCGACAGGTTTCTGAGCAGCGATGTCGGGGTTATTTCAGTCGAGAACGAATAGGTGTTTCTCAAAAAGTTTGAGAGTTGGGGTTATCCGGTTCCCTTCGTGACGATTGGCGATGAGCGCCACGTGGCCAGATGAGCGCAATACCGTCGCGCACCTGCCGTAGCTTGATTGCGCTGGGGCTGTATTGCTGCCGGCTTTACTCGTTATTGGGCGCAGAGGAGCTTACAATACCGACTTTCTGCTCGACTACGCTGCATTTTAAACTGCGTCGTCGCGCCAGCTTTTGCCTCGTGTGACATCGTTTCGGCTAAAAAGCCCCAACATTTCCAGTGATCAGCCCTTCAATGCGCGATGGAGCTCGCTGATGTGGTTAGCACCGATGCCGCAGCACCCACCAACTAGGGTTGCGCCAGCAGCCACCCAGTCGCAAGCAAAACCGGAATAGCGATCGTTGGTAAGGTCGGCCCGTGTTGCGTGCAAGGTTTCATTGGCAGCACCAATTTCCGTGTCTGTTTCGAAGGCGTTGGCGTAGACGCCTATTTCAACCTGCGCACCCTCGTCGGCGATGACGCGCGAAGCCGTCGCGACAGCCTTCGCCATCACTTCCGGCCTGCTACAATTGAACAGAAGCGCATTTGCGCCGGAACACGCCGCCCACCGGGCGGCGTCCTCGACGCTCTCGCCCGAACGCAGGCGTGCTGGACCAATGTCGTCCTCGCGTGCGTCGGCAAGAGTGAACGAAATCCATATGGGCTTTCCGCTCGGCTCGACGGCAGCACGAACCGCCTCCCCTTCCTCGATCAGGCTCAGCGTTTCCCCGAGCCATACATCGACAAATGGTTCCAGGTTCTTCACGAGCACCGACAGATAGTCCTGCACCCGGCTGCCATCGAAGAGATGGGGTTCGTAGGAACCGAAGATTGGCGGCAGCGAACCGGCGACAAGCACGGAGCGCCCGGCGGCATCAGCGGCTTCCCGCGCAAGACGTCCGGACAGCGCGATGAGCGATGCGCCCTCGGCCCTGAAACGCTCCTCGCCGATATGATAGGGTACCAGCGCGTAGCTGTTGGTCGTGACGACGTCTGCGCCTGCCTCGATGAACTCTCTGTGCACCTGCATCACGATATCGGGATTTTCGACGAGCGCCAGGGCAGACCACTCAGGCTGGCGCAATTCGGCGCCAAGGCGCTGGAGTTCGCGGCTCATGCCGCCGTCGAGAATTTTTATGTTCGTCATGGCATTCTGTTCCTTTGTAAATAGTCAGCGGCGTACAGGCAAGGCCAGCACAAATGCAGTCAGCGTATCGCGCACACCAGTCAATGAAGAGATATCATGCCAGACTTTGCGGATCTGGTCGGCATCCCCGGCCTCGAGACGCACGACGAGATCGAATTCGCCACTAACGACGTCGCAGGAGACGACCTCCGGCATATTCTGGATCGCATTCACGACGTCCCCTCCTCGCATTCGATCATGAAGATAGACCAAGAGCAACGCAGCACTCACCCCGCTTTGAGTCCCTGCGCCACGGAGGATCGTATATCCCTTGATGAGCCCGTCCCGTTCCAGTCGCTCAATGCGTTTTCTGACCGCGTTACGCGAAAGGTTCACGCGTAGCGCGAGGTCTGCATGGGCAATTCGGGCGTTACGACCGAGTTCTGAAAGGATGCGCTCGTCGGCTCTATCGATGACGCGCATCACGAGATCTCCAGTCTGATTGTATCGAGGAGCCTGCGCGTCGAGACCTCCAGTGACGCTGCGATCGTTAGGGTCTCGATACCCGGCATCCTTGCCGCATTCCGTTTGACCGCCGCCGAGTGCAGGAAAGCTGGGAGGACCTTCATTTCCTGTTCGCTCAAGGGGCGGATACATACATAGCCGGATAGGATTGCGCGAGCACGCCCGGCGTCGATACCGCCAAGGCAATCCACTGTCCATCTGACGAGGACTTCGGCCAGTTCATAAGCCCAATAGTCTCATGCCGCAGCCGGAAATTAATGATACCGCTGACAAGATCCCCGAGAAAGAAAACGTTCTCGGGGTGGAGTGCACCGTGCACCGGGCCCTTCGGGAGGTCATTCGTTGTGGACACTGCAGGCTTCAGCGTCAGGTGAACTTTTGCGATGTTCCTGCCAAGGTCGACAAACCGCTGTAGTGTTGGCGACTGGGACTGGGCGCCCTGCAGGAATCCAACCACCGCGACCAGCTTGCCGCCGATTGTGATCGTCGCATCGCCCCGAGCCGTTCGAACTGTTCGCGGGCAAGGAATACCGGCGGATAAAAGTTTGTCCATCGTCAAGAAAGCCTGATCAAGACTGGAAGGCTCTGCCCCGTTTTCAAACAGGGTCACCACGAATTCGCCATTAGCCGTTCGAAAGAGGTACGTTGTTTCGCTATCACCGTCGGCAATGCCTATGGCGGAGGTCAACGATCCCAAACGGAAGGCTGCGGCTATCTGATTATGCTGATGGTCTGAAAGCTCGGTGAAGACGTCCATATCAGTGCGAAGCCTTCAAACTCTCAAGCTCTGAGCGCCTGATCCAGGTCTTCGATCAGATCCTCCGGCGCTTCCAGCCCTACGGACAGGCGAAAGATGCCGTCACCTGCAAAGGACCGATAGGACCGCAACTGGCTGCCCTGCAGACGATAAGTCGACTTCATCATCTCGTCGGTTTCAAGAAGAACCACGATGCTACGCTGATGCCCGAGCGAGAAGGCATAATGAACGACGCGGAGCCGACCTGCGAGTCTAAGCGCAACTGCCTGCGGATCGGTGACCTGAAATGTGATCATGCCGCCAAAGACGGACATTTGCCGCCTCGCCAATTCATGCTGCGGATGACTCTCAAGTCCGGGATAGGTAACTGCGCTCACCATGGGGTGAATTGCCAGTGCCTGCGCGACTTCAAGTGCCGAGTCCGAAATCGCCTTCATTCGAGGGAAAAGAGTGTCCATACCGCGCATGATCAGCCACGCATTGTGCGCGGACATGGCGGCTCCGAGATAAATTCCTGCGCGCGCGCGTATCCTTGCAACCAGGTTCTTGCGACCGCACACTACGCCACCCAGTGCATCGCCGTGACCATTGATGAACTTCGTCAGCGAATGGATGATAAGGTCTACGCCAAAGTCCGCCGGCCGGGTGGCAACGGGCGTTGCAAAGGTTGAATCGACGGAGACAAGAATATCCCTCTGATGCGCCATTTGCGCGACGAGGGAAAGATCCGTTAGCCTGAGGATCGGATTGCAGGGCGTCTCGCAGTGGAGGAGCTTCGTATTGGGGCGGAAAGCCGCGATAACCTCGGCTGGGTTTGCCATGTTTACCGGCGTGACCTCAATTCCGAGTTCTGGAAGAATGCGACACGCAAGCTCGTTGGCGCCAGCGTAACAGACGTCGCTGACAATCAGATGATCGCCCTGCCTGAGGAGAGTCAGGAACGTCGCGGCTATCGCCGCAATACCAGTTGCGGTGGCAAGGGCCTCCTCCGTGCCTTCAACCGTTGCCATGCGCTGTTCAAGGGCGCGAACGGTCGGGTTCGTCCAGCGGGCGTAAAGAAAAGGCAGGTCTGCAAGATCCTCAACGCCTTCTGCTGAAAATGCGCCGTCGCCAGGGACAAGCGTATTGTTGACGGACATTGAGATGTTCGGCGCAATCGCCTTCGTGCTCGGATCAATGGTAAGGCCGCCATCCAAAGCGAGGGTCTGCCATCGCAGCGGCGATGGCGGCTGATCTTCTCGAGCGCTTGGCGCCGAATGTACATTTGCACGGGACGTCACGGACATGAAAAGCCTCTTACGCTCGATACTGGGGTATCAATCTAGATGCATTCCGGTAGGTAAGACCGCAATCTGTGTGCTTAAATAGCCGAAAACACCAAAAACTTCGGGTGGGCGCGCGGAAAAAATGCGCGGTGCGCCTCGTCCCCGAGACGACGATGCCGCATCATCGTCCGTTGATGCAGACGACTTTAGGCTGTGTCATATCCCTCGTAGGCAAAACGGACGCCCTCCCGACCCATGGTTCCATATTTGTATCCGCCAAAAGGCATTGCATCGAAGCGGTTGTTTCGACCCGCCCTGCGCCGTGCCGGATATCGTGACAGCCCCTAGCAGATGCATGCTGAGTGACAGGGCATTGGTGGCCCCGCCGATGCCCGCAAGCGGAAGATCGCGCGGAAGGAGACGGGGCGTGACCTCGGCAACGATCGTCCCAGCGGCGTGGCGCGTTGCCGAACCGATCAACTTCCAGCGCTTCCCATTGTGTCTTGCAGCGGCGACATCTGCCGCCGAAATACCGGAATGCCTCTGCAGGCGACGTCATCTGGTTGACGTTACCGCCAAGCAATTCATTTGCCAGGATCGTTGCCTTCAAGCGGACGTCATGCCCCTCGATATCGGCCGTCGGATCCGCTTCCGCATATCCAAGTTCCTGTGCCTGGTGCAAAGCTTCCAGGAAATCGCATCCCGTCTCCATGCGGCTAAGAATGAAGTTCGATGTTCCATTCAGGATGCCTTCGAAACCAAGAATGTCACAACCGCCAAGCGTTTCTTTCGCCATTCGCATAATCGGCGTGCCGCTCATGACGGACCCCTCGTATTCGAAGCGCACGTGGTTCTGCGCCGCCAGTGCTTTCAGTTCCACCGCCGCAAGGGCAACGGGGCCTTTGTTCGTCGTCACTACGCGACGGACGCTTGAAAGCGCCCACCTGCAATGCGAGATCGCGGGTTCGCCGTCACCGGGATTCGTAAAGGTCGCTTCCACAACGATGTCGGCTTGTACTTTGCGGATCACCGCCTCGTTTTCCGCGACGCTACGCCCGCCGGGCAGGCGTGAGAAACCGCCCTGTTCGACGGACGTGTCGACAAGGGCCCGTGCATCTATACCGGCGTCCGACACAAGCGATCCGAGCTTAAGATCGGTAACGGCGACGATCTTCAGTCGGAAGCCGAGCGACTTGGCCCATGTTTTGTTTCTCGTGGCGATAAGCTCAGCCAAGGCGCGATTGACGCCGCCGAACCCTATCAGCACAACTCTGTATTCCATATCGTTCTCTCTCCCGCTCTCATCTGTCGGTCAAAGTGACGTTCCAACTAGGTGTTAGGAAGATTGCGAAACGCTCAAAAGAGTGTGCGACCTGGCCAATGCGGGAGCAAAATGCATCGGACCCCGGATGATATGCGGCAGAACTGCGCGGTGAAACCATAATGCGGGTTAAATCTGCAAAGCTTTTTGCTAGCGTGCGGATACGATGTGATGGGAGACGCCGCTATGGGCGAGCCGCTTGACGCGTTCGACAAACATATTTTGAGGATCGTGCAGTGCGACTGCCAACTGAAGGCCGAAACCATCGCGGGCATGGTTGGGCTCTCGGCGTCTGCCGTGCAGCGGCGGTTGAAAAGGATGCGCGAGACCAGAGTCATCTCGAGCGAGATCGCTGTTATAGACCGCAAGTCGGTCGGTAATCCTATGACGTTCATCACCGGGATGGAGATTGAGCGAGAGAATTACGACGCGCTGTCGAAATTTCGCCTATGGGCAGAGCAGCAGCAGAACATTCAGCAAATCTACTATGTTACCGGTGCGGTGGACCTGATCGCCATTATATCAGCGGACGATGTTTCTCAGTACGATGACATCACCGCTCACATCATGTCAGAGAATCCACAAATAAAACGCATTCACACGAATGTGGTTTTAAAGGAGCTAAAGGTCGGTCTCTTTCTACCGGTGCCTTAGTATGCGAGGATCAGACTGTCTCGTACGGCAATTTTCCGAGCGCTTCGAATAGCACTGTTTGAAATTCGGTGACCAAACGAGGCGGAGGACTGCCACTCGGCAACACGATGGCGAAGTGGTACGGGATCACTGGCTCAAAGGGCCGGCGCACTACTGGATTTGCGCAGTAGTAATCTGCCGTGAACGGATCGACGATCCCTATACCCATTCCTTTGCTAACCAAATCGCATACGCTCAGCGCCAGACCGCTTTCTATCCTTCGGCCGCAGTGGACGTTAAAGCTGTCGAGCACCGAGTCTATCTGCATTCGCAAGAGGCTCACGGGAGAAAGGCAAATCAAGTCTGTGCCCTCTAGATCCTTAGCATGAACAACGTCCTTGCTTTCCAGCACATGCCCAGGTGGCAACAGGCACACTGCTCGAAAAGAGGGAACAGGTTCGACCCTTAGCCCAGGATAATCGCTGGCCAGTATGGATATCCCAAGATCGTAGTGTTGAAGCGACACCAGTTCGAGGACCGTCTGCGAAGGAACCGTGTCAAGGTACACCGATACATCGGGTCGATCGCCGATGAAGGTCTGAATAACGCCGGACATAAAACTGAGAGACGGCGCCGTATAACAGGCGACCCTGAGGGAACCCATATGGGACTTCTTCAATTCGGCCGCGACCTTGTCGATATGCTGAATTCCGTTGAAATGCCGCGACACTTCCTTGAACAGGATACCGGCTTCACGTGTCGGTCTCAATCGATTGCCGATCCTGTCGAATAGGCGAAGGCCGGTCTCCTCCTCGAGATCCTTGATAAGGCGGCTTATTGCGGGCTGCGTGATTCTCACCAGATCAGCTGCTGACGTCATACCTCCCGTCAGCATCACCGCCCGAAACGCTTCCAACTGACGCGATTGAATCACTTCGTCCTCCATAACATATGCACATGGGCGCATGCTTATTACTGCCCTTGCGATATGGAAGGCAA
The DNA here is from genome assembly GCF_005145045.1 of Agrobacterium larrymoorei. Taxonomy (NCBI): domain Bacteria; kingdom Pseudomonadati; phylum Pseudomonadota; class Alphaproteobacteria; order Hyphomicrobiales; family Rhizobiaceae; genus Agrobacterium; species Agrobacterium larrymoorei. The sequence goes on along the minus strand of NZ_CP039694.1, from coordinate 217,150 downwards.
GCTTTTAGTCATAATTGGAAAAGTAGGGATCTGCCTTCCACCAAGCGAACAGCGACAGCGATAGACATGCTTTGTCATCGAACCTGCACGCGGCTTGAGGCCGGAGCAACGTTGTTGGCAATCGTTTGCTCGCTCGGCGTACTGAGTTAGGCGGCTCAAAAATGAGGGGATACGAATGGACAGTGCAAGGCCCACCCTAGAAGCAGAAGACATCCATAAAAGCTTCGGGACACTCGAAGTTTTGAAAGGAATTTCTCTCACGGCCAACAAAGGTGATGTGGTTTCCATTATTGGTAGCTCCGGCTCCGGCAAGAGCACCTTTCTGCGCTGTATGAATTTCCTCGAAACGCCCAGTAGGGGTCGTATCGCAGTCGGCCAGGAAGAAATTGTCGTCAAGACTGATGCAGCCGGCCGGTTGGTCGGCGTCGATCGAAAAAAGATTGAACGCATGCGGATGCAACTCGGCATGGTCTTTCAGAGCTTTAATCTCTGGGGGCATATGACCGTTTTGCAGAACGTGATGGAAGGCCCGGTACACGTTCTCAAGGAGCCCAGGGGTGAAGCGCGCGACCGCGCAATGGATTTCCTCGACAAAGTCGGCATTGCAGACAAGCACGCGGCCTATCCGTCTCACCTGTCAGGCGGCCAACAGCAACGTGTCAGCATAGCACGCGCTTTGGCAATGCAGCCGAGCGCGCTTCTCTTCGACGAACCAACCTCGGCTCTCGACCCAGAACTAGTAGGGGAAGTCCTCAAAGTGATCAGGAAGCTCGCGGAAGAGGGGCGGACCATGGTTGTGGTGACCCATGAAATGGGCTTCGCCCGTGAGGTGTCGAGCAAAGTCCTCTTCCTGGAAAAAGGGCAGATCGAAGAACAGGGAACACCGCAACAAGTGTTCCAAAATTCCACTTCAGCACGGTGTCGAGCTTTTCTTTCCAGCGTCCTGTAGGCGCGCAAGCGCGCAGATTAACCAGAAGCAGCAAATCAACAAAACAGCAACAGAGGTGAACGTCATGAAATTCTCCAACTTCAATTTGTTCGCGGCAATTTTGACTGGCGCGCTGATCGCGGCGGGACCTAGCCAGGCGAAGGACTACAAGAGTATCACCATCGCGACTGAGGGATCGTACGCGCCGTACAACTTCAAGGATGCGGGTGGTAAGCTGATTGGTTTCGATATCGATCTTGGAAACGATCTTTGCAAGCGCATGAATATTGAATGTAAGTGGGTCGAGCAGGCCTGGGAAGGAGCCATCCCTTCGCTCACATCTGGCCGTTACGAGGCGCTGATCGCAGCTATGGGCATGACGCCGGCGCGCGAGAAGGTCATTTCATTCGCTGGCCCATACCTTCGGACACCAATGACTTTTCTGACCACTGAAAACAGCCCGCTGTTGAAAACTCAGACAACGATCGAGACCCTGCCACTTGATAAGATTACGCCGGAGCAGAAAGCGGAATTAGAGAAGTTCACCAAGGCGTTCGAAGGAGTGAAGTTTGGTGTCCAGTCCGGCTCGTCTCATGAAACGTTCATGAAGGAGATGATGCCAAGCGTTCAGATCTCGACTTACGACACAATTGAGAATGTCGTGCTCGACCTCAAAGCGGGCCGGATCGATGCTAGCTTGGCATCCATCAGCTTCTTGAAACCACTTACCGATAAGCCCGAAAACAAAGACCTCAAGATGTTCGGCCCCAGAATGACGGGCGGTGTTTTCGGTAAAGGCGTCGGTGTTGGCATCCGCAAAGAGGATACCGATTTGAAAGCGATGTTCGACAAGGCAATCGAAGCCGCTGTCGCCGATGGGACCGTCAAGAAACTATCGTTGCAATGGTTCGGCTACGACGCCGCTCCCAACCAGTGAATCTTGTTTCAATCGCGGCGTCGGCACTCGTGTGGCCGACGCTCTTTTGCGTTACGCCAACCTTGAGACGTGAACCATGGACTTGACACTGCTCCAATGGGGGGACGCCGGCTGGGGCGATGAACTCGCACGCGGCGCGCTGATGACAGTGATTGTTGCAGCCTGCTCCTACATTTTCGGGATCATCTTCGGCTCGATTTTTGCCGCTGCCAAGCTTTCAGGCTTCTGGGGGCTGCGCCTGCTGGGGGACATATATACGACAGTCGTTCGCGGCGTCCCCGAACTACTCATTATTTTTCTGGTGTTTTTCGGTGGCGGGACACTTCTGCGGACCGTTGCAAACGGCTTGTTCGGATATGACGGATACATCGAACCACCTATCTTCGTGATCAGTGTGCTCTGCATTAGCGTGAGCGCCGGGGCGTACGCCACCGAAGTCATTCGCGCGGCCGTACTCGCGATTCCGCCTGGTCAGATCGAGGCGGCGAAATCCATCGGAATGGGGCCATGGCTCAGGCTGCGCCGTGTGATCATACCCCAAGCGGCCCGATTCGCATTGCCAGGACTTGGAAATGTCTGGCAATTCACCCTCAAGGATACATCGCTCATTTCAGTCGTCGGTCTTGTCGAAATCATGCGGACTGCGGCCATGGGTGCGGGATCTACGAAGCAGCCCTTCACCTTCTACCTCACAGCCTTCGTGATCTTTCTTCTGCTTTCCTCCGTCTCAAACCGGGGCTTTCTCAAAGCAGAACTTTGGGCAACCCGTGGCGTGAGGAGTTAGTAATATGGACCTGATCATCGAGTCCTTTCCAAAACTTATCGCGGCTCTTCCCGCGACGCTAACACTGGCATTCACATCAGTTCTGATCGGTTTTATCATTGCGGTGCCAGTTGCTCTGATGCGGCTTTCTGAAAACCGTGTCGCTTCGTCGGTAGCATATGGATACGTCCACCTCATAAGATCGACACCCCTGCTGGTGCAAATATTCCTGATCTACTACGGATCTGCTCAGTTCAGGAGCTTCCTGACAGAGGTTGGCCTTTGGTGGTTGTTCCGCGAACCCTGGTTCTGCGCAATCGTCGCCCTTGCCCTCAATGATGCGGCCTATTCCAGCGAAATAATCCGGGGCGGTATTCAGTCGGTCGCGCTTGGGCAAATTGAGGCTGCGCGCGCTGTAGGAATGTCCCGCGTAATGCAATTTCGGAGGATCGTTTTTCCGATCGCCATCCGGCAAGCGTTGCCGGCCTATGGTAATGAAGTGATGCTGATGATCAAATCGACCTCGCTGGCTTCGACGATAACCATTCTTGAGGTCACTGGACTAGCAAAGCAAATTATAGCAGCGACATACAGGCCGGTGGAGGTGTTCATTGTCGCTGGTGCGATCTACTTGGCGATAACGTTCATCATCACCCGTCTTGTCGTGCTGGCTGAATGGTGGCTCAATCCCCATATGCGCGCCTGGACGGGCAGCACCTCCAAGAGCGCCGATGTGACACATTCGAGTTGAGTGTCTCGTCCAGTCGTATTGTGAGGGGATGCTTGTTTGGTATTGGCGTAGCATTCATATCTCCTGGCACGTCTGTTCCGCTACCCATGTAACGGTAAGCGGATATGTCGTTTCAAATACAGATTAGCAGTATCCGCTGCTTTTTCGTTGCCGCTGAAGAACTGCATTTCCGCAGGGCGGCGCTACGAATGAATGTGTCTCAACCGACTCTCAGCCAGCACGTTAAACGGCTCAAGGATCTCATGGGCGTGCAATTGTTCCCCCGGTTTACGCGCCGTGTGGAATTCACGCGTGCCGGAGCGTCACAGCTCGAGCAGATCCCTGTAGCCCTTCGTCACAAAGAACGCGATCTTTGGCCCTTTTCGCTCAATCACGGCGTTCGTGCTGACCGTGGTGCCGTGCATCACAAATGCACCTTCCTCCGGCTCGGGATCTAGCTGTTCCAGCAGCATTTCAAAGCCGTCACGAAATCCGTTTTCGAACGAAGGAGGGGTCGAAGGGACCTTCAGGGTTACGATCCTGTCCTCGCCTTCGCGCCAACCGCAAAAATCCGTAAATGTCCCGCCGATATCGACGCCGATCCTGAGCATTGTCGTTTACCCCTGTATTTTCCGTTGGTCGGCCTGCGGGATATGTCGATCTATTCTGATCTCCATGAAACTTGTCTCCGTTCTGAAACCAACATCGAGATGTTCTGGCGATGAATACGCTGCTAGTTCCACTTGGAGAATTTGCGAATCGCGCTGATTGATTGGATATCGCTATCAATCTCTTGCGATGATTAGGCGTTCGCTCAATCAAGGTATCCGAGGGGGGTTCCAGCCCGAACACATATGAGCCGCAGCTCGGGGCGAGGGTCTTTTTCGACAAATCTTCAATAACATTTGAACATCGCCGCATGCCTATTACTGCCCTTGTCGCATGGACGGCAAGGTCTTATCCCTAACAGGCAAGGGAAGAATTCAAAGATAGCCAGACCTGAAATCGACCCGCTTCACATGTCGATTATCTTTTCAAGAAAGACAATCCGAAGCAAAGAAGATCTTCAAAACTTGGCCACCGATGGGCGACAGCTGGAAACACTGTATAGCCGGCCGCATAAGGGATGAAGATTCAGTTTGGCTCATTGAAGGCCAGCGGCCACGGATCGGTTACTCGAGCCGGGCGGGTGCCTTCGTACCGTGAGAAGGTCAAATGGATCGCGAGTTCGAGACAGCTATCGTTGGAGGCGGTGTAGTTGGCGCCGCCATTGGATATGGCTTGGCCAAACTGGGACGCCGGGTGGTCATCATCGATGGCGCTGACGATGCGTTGCGCGCGTCGAGAACGAATTTTGGCCTGATTTGGGTTCAGGGCAAGGGCGACGACTATCCCGAATATCATCGCATCACCCGCCAAAGCGCCGAGTTATGGCCCGGTTTTGCATCGGAGTTAAAAGAACTGACCGGTGTCGACGTCGAATACCGTCGTAATGGTGGCCTGCTCTTCTGTACGTCGGACGCTCAAGCGGAAGAAGAAAAGGCGATCGGCGAGAAGATGGCTGCCATCCACCCCGACTATCGCTTCGAGATGCTGGAGCGCTCGCGCCTTGAGCGCATGCTTCCTGACATCCGTCTTGGGCAGAAGGTTTGTTCGGCGTCCTTCAGTCATATGGATGGCGACGTCAATCCGCTCCTCGTGCTTCGCGCGTTGCTGGCCGGATTTGTGCGCCTGGGCGGAACCCTGGTGACGGGGGAACACGTCGACAGCATAACCCCGACCCTTGGCGGTTTCCGGCTGGCGACAGATGCGCTCACGATAGAGGCGGAGCGGGTAATTATTGCCGCGGGCAATGACTCCATGGCTTTTGCGAGGAGCCTGGAGCTTCCGCTTCAGCTTGTCCCGGAAAAAGGGCAGCTCCTCATTACGGAACGGGTCGCCCCGGTCTTCCCCTACGCCGCCAGCGGCATTCGTCAGACGATGACGGGCACGTTTCAGCTCGGCGTTACGAATGAACGCGTCGGTCTCTCGACCGACGTTACATCTGGTGGCGCCCGTCACATCGCCAATCGCGCGATCAACGTGATGCCGGACGTCGGCGCTTTGAGGGTCGTCCGGCAGTGGGCGGGGCTACGCGTTCTGACCCCGGACGGGGTGCCGGTCTACGATCGGTCGCGCCGATACCCCGGCATTCATGTCGTGGCCTGTCATTCCGGCGTCACCCTTGCCGCGCTGCACGCAGGTCCTTTTGCCGAATGGCTCGCAGCCGGCGGAAGAGAGCCGTCCTACGACGCTTTTCGCGGCAGCCGGTTCAAGAGCGGGATCGCCGCATGATGAGTGACGTTCTCTTCCCTTCCGGATCAGCCGTCGAAATCACCGTCGACGGTCGCGCCGTGACCGCTCGTGACGGAGAGCCGCTGGCCGCTGTCTTCCTGCGTCTGGACGACATCCATACCCGCAGATCCTTTCCTTCCGCCCAGCCCCGGGCGCCCTACTGCATGATGGGCGTCTGTTTCGAATGCGTCGTGCACGTAGAGGACATCGGCACGATCCGTAGCTGTCAGCAAATGGTTCACGCCGGCATGAAGGTCGAACGCCATGACCATCCGAAGAGGCTGAAATGAACCATAATTCGAGCACCGACCTGTTGATCATCGGAGCAGGCCCCGCTGGAATGGCTGCCGCGAGGCGTGCTGTACGCGGCGGCCTTTCCGTCGTCGTGCTGGATTCGCAATCTCAGCCCGGAGGCCAGATCTGGCGCAATGCCGGACGTAACGCGACTAGCCCGTTGGTAAACGTTCTCGGTGCGGAATATCGACGAGGAATTCAACGGGTCGAAGCATTTCTGACCTGTGGCGCAGATTACATCCCGGAGGCTCAGGTCAGTTGGATCAGCCAGGGCTGGACAGTGGAATACGTCAAGGACGGAGAAATCCGCTCCATCAAGGGACGGTATCTACTGCTCGCCACTGGCGCCCAGGAACGCCCGGTTCCGTTCTCCGGCTGGACACTTCCCGGCGTCATGACGGTCGGCGCCGCACAGATCCTTTTGAAGACAGCAGGTCAGCTGCCGCGAGGTCCGGTTGCCGTCGTCGGCAACGGTCCGCTCCCTCTGCTCTACATGCAGCAGATGCGGCTGGCAGGCGCAAAACCGGCCGCGTTTCTCGACACGACCCCTCGCGGTCTGATCGGCCGTTCGCTGCGCGGTGTTCGCGGGGCGCTCCGTGAACCCGGCCAGATCCTGAAGGGGATTGCCTGGCTGCCACAGTTCAACGGCGTTCGGCATGTGCGGAACGTCGTCGAGGTCAGTGCCGGGGGAACAAAGCGACTTGAAACTGTATATTTTGAAACTTCAGACGGCCGGCCCGACCGACTGGATATTAAAACCCTCCTCGTTCACGAGGGGCTGGTGCCAAGCCATCAGCTTGCAGTGTCGGTTGGCGCGCAGCTGATGTGGGATGTCGGGCAGTCGGCCTTCCGGCTGGAGCGCGACGACTGGATGAATGCCGGCCCGGATGGCCTCTACCTCGCCGGCGATGGAGCACGGATCGGCGGCGCGACCAATGCCGAGCTCGAAGGAGAGATCGCCGCGATCGGCATTCTTCTTGGCGATGGCGTTCTGACGCCCGCTCAGGCGAATACCGAGGCAAAGCCGCTCAGAGCCTATCATGCCCGGCAAAGGGCATTCCGACGATTTCTGGATGGGGTCTATCCGCCTAATATAGCCCGGACCCGACCGGACGACGGTACGATCGTCTGCCGCTGCGAAGAGTTGAGCGCGGGCATGTTGAGGGAAGCTGCTGTCCGTGGCGCTTGCCGAGGCCCCAACCAGCTGAAGAGTTTTACACGCGCGGGCATGGGTCCCTGTCAGGGAAGGCAGTGCGGCTACCCGGTACACGAACTGGTGAAGTCCGTTGCGGGGATCACCGCCGGCGAAGTCGGCCTGTTTCATCCGCGGCCTCCCCTTGTTCCGCTCACGGTGTCGATGCTCGCAGCACAGGAAGCCGAGGAAGTCGTCTCGGCGTCTACGCATGAATGATCGAGCGGCCGTCGCCGCAGGTGATAGTCAAAACTGAAGTCGAGAGATGAACGGTGCCTGCGAGAAAAATGCTTCGCGGCGTCGCAAGGAGAATGAGTTGAAGACCTGCCAAATCTTGGGAGCTCCGGTTCAAAGCGGTGCGTCGCAGCCTGGATGTCTGATGGGGCCTGCTGCGTTTCGGACTGCCGGCTTGGCCCAAACCCTGACCGAACTAGGCTGGACGGTCACCGATCTTGGAGATGCGACGCCGACGGCAGAGACCGAACTCAGCCATGCCAATTCTGCAGTCAAGAACCTTGATGCGCTGGTGGGGTGGACGCGCAGTCTGTCCCAAAAGGCTCTGGAGATGGCACGCAGCTGTGATCTCCCGGTGTTCCTCGGTGGCGATCACTCGATGTCTGCCGGCACGGTTTCGGGTATGGCTGAGCGGGCGGCCGACCTCGGCCGGCCGCAATTTGTGCTTTGGCTGGACGCTGACACGGACCTGCATACGCTGCACACGACGGCGAGCGGCAATCTCCATGGCACGCCGGTCGCCTATTATACGGGGCAGCCAGGCTTCGAAGGGCTGCCGCCGCTCGCCGCGCCCGTCGATCCCCGCAATGTATCGATGATGGGAATTGGTTCGGTCGATCCAGAGGAGAGACGCCGCGTTGCTGAGATCGGTATCGATGTCGCCGACATGCGGGTACTGGACGAGCAAGGCGTCGTCCGCCCGCTGGAAACGTTTCTTGAGCGTGTGAGCAAGGCCAAGGGCATATTGCACGTCAGCCTCGATGTCGACTTCCTCGATCCAGCGATTGCGCCGGCGGTGGGCACCACGGTTCCTGGCGGAGCGACGTTCCGGGAGGCGCACCTCATCATGGAGATCCTCCATGACAGCGGTCTCGTCACGTCGCTCGATCTTGCGGAGCTCAATCCGTTTCTGGACGAGCGAGGACGTACGGCCCGGCTGATGACCGATCTTGCCGCGAGCCTGTTCGGGCGGCGCGTGCTCGACCGGGTGACGACAGCATTTTGACTTCCGGGATTTCGTCAGTGCAATGGAGCTTCGCCTCTCGCACGGGAACGCCCGCCAAAAGCGCAAGAGGAACGGAAATGAAAGTTGGAATAGCCGGAGCAGGATCGATCGCCATAGGATATGCGGCGCTTCTTCTACAGAATGACCATCGGCCAATGATCTGGTCGCGATCACGCGAAAGAACTGCGGCCTTCTCCGGTGGCAAGCCGATAAAGATCACTGGTGCGATCAGCACAGAGTACCACCCTCATGTTTGCGCAAGCGCGGAGGAATTGGCCGAGGCCGACGTGATCGTTCTGGCACTGCCCGCCTACGGGCACCGATTCGTCCTCGACGCACTTATACCGCATCTCAGCGCACGTCATTCGGTGATCATCAGCGCCCATCTTTCCTTTGCGGCGCTTTATCTCGCCAAGAGTTTGGCCGAGCGCGGGATCGAGATCCCGATCACCACATGGAGCACCACCGTGCTGACCTGCAAGCCGCGGGCGACGGATACGTTCAACATCGGCGCTGTACGGGCAAAGGTCGATATGGCGACTGTACCGGCACGTTTCGCTGAACGGGCGCACGGAACCTGTGTCGCTCTGTTCGGTGACCGCTTCGACGTGAAGGACGACATTCTCACCATCGCGTTGAGTAATCTCAATCCCCAGGACCATATGGGCATTGCACTATGCAATCTGTCGCGTATCGAGCGGGCTGAGGATTGGGGTCAGAACACCAACGTCACGCCTGCCATCGGCCGCTTCCTTGAAGCGCTCGATCTCGAAAGGCTGGCAATCGCGTCCGCCTTCGGCAAGACGGTTCGCTCGACCTTCGATCACTTCCGATTTTCGTTCGACATATCCGGTGGATCCGTCTCGAAAATGTCGTCGATCCTGGTCGAGCGCGGAAGCGACCCGGCAGGCCCCAAGAGCCTTGATACACGTTACGTGCTCGAAGACGTTCCCTTCGGTCTGATCCCAACCTTGCATCTGGCAAAAGCAGCCGGCGTGTCTGCGCCCTTGCATGAAAGCGGTGTCCGGATCTTGAGCGCCTGCTACGGACGCGACTTTTCCGAAGAAAATGACCTGCTTCCAGACCTCGGACCGCTCGATTTGTCCACGCTCAAGGATCGGGTGGTCAACGGATATGCGATCGCAGCTGCGCCCGCGTGATCCAAGGCCATCCGAACGTTCATCAAACCTATAATGGGGGCCAGAAGATGCCTGCAATTGACAACCTCAATATCGTTCCGTTCATCAGCGTTGAGAACATGATGGACCTGGTGGTCAGCACCGGTATCGAGAACTTCCTTAATCAACTGGCCGGCTACATCGAAGAAGATTTTCGCCGCTGGGAGAGCTTTGACAAGATTCCACGGGTGGCCTCGCATTCCCGAGACGGCGTGATCGAACTCATGCCGACGAGCGACGGCACGCTTTACGGCTTCAAATATGTCAACGGCCATCCGAAAAACACGAAATCGGGGCGTCAGACTGTGACTGCCTTCGGCGTGCTCTCCGATGTCGACAGCGGTTATCCGCTTCTTCTTTCGGAGATGACGATCTTGACCGCGTTGCGGACCGCCGCGACCTCCGCGATCGCAGCAAAATATCTAGCCCGCAAGGACGCGCGCACGATGGCGCTGATCGGCAACGGCGCCCAAAGCGAGTTTCAGGCGCTCGCCTTCAAGTCGTTGCTCGGTGTCGACCGGATCAGGCTCTACGACATCGACCCGGATGCGACCGCGCGTTGCGGTAGCAACCTCCAGCGGTTTGGGTTTCAGATCGAGGGGTGCACCTCCGCGGAACAGGCGGTTGAAGGCGCTGACATCATCACCACGGCGACGGCCGACAAGCACAACGCCACGATCCTGAGCGACAACATGATCGGCCCCGGCGTGCATATCAACGGTGTGGGCGGCGACTGCCCGGGCAAAACCGAGATGCATCGCGACATCCTGCTGCGCTCCGACATTTTCGTGGAGTTTCCGCCGCAGACGAGAATTGAAGGCGAGATTCAGCAGCTCGCACCTGATCATCCGGTAATCGAGCTTTGGCGCGTCATGACCGGCCAGGAAACGGGCCGCAGGAGCGATAAGCAGATCACGCTGTTCGACAGTGTCGGCTTCGCGATCGAGGACTTTTCGGCGCTCCGCTATGTTCGCGACCGCGTTGAGGGATCAAACCACAGCAATCCGCTCGACCTCCTCGCCGATCCGGACGAGCCGCGTGACTTATTTGGGATGCTCCTGCGTCGCGAAGCTGTGTTGGCCAAGTCCTAAAACCTGGAGCTAAAAAGGATATCTTCGTGTTGGAACCCGACAAAAGCGCTCCACCCTACTCGCAGAAATACATGTGCTACTGTTTGCCAGATTACAACGCTAGCCCGCCGTGGAGACTTTGAAGAAAGCAAGCAGATCCAGCGAACTCCAAATCCCGCCGATCCTGTGCCAAGCGGAAGGCGGCATCCCCGTGCGTTATTGAGCACGGCCTCATTAACAAGTGGCGAACCAAAGATGACCGCTTTGATTTCATCGACGAGATCATCATCCGCAAACGGCGGCCGACCACGGGCTTTGGAAGGACGCTGTCTCACCCGCTCCGCCATGTTTGACCGGGCAACACCAAATGTCTCGCACACGGCCGTCATCGGGAACTTCCCTTCGGCAATGACAGCGCGCGCAACAGGTGTTTTTTTGGGCCGGTGGCGATCTCAAGCGCCTCTTTGAGAATCTCGCCTTCCATCGTCTTCTTGCCGAGCAGACGCTGTAGTTCTTTGACCTGGTTTTGAAGGGCACGATATTCGGATGCTGGAACGACATCTTCCTCGGCAGCAGTTGCCGTCAGAGCTTCTTGGGTGGCAAGCTTACGCCAAGTGAATTACTGGTTCGGCTGGATGCCGTAACGCCGAGCGACGATGCTCACGGTTGCGTCCGGCTCATATGTTTCCTTAATAATGGCGAGCTTCTCTGCCGTCGACCAGCGATGGCGGCGCTTAGGGCCGGACAGGACTTCTATCTTAGGACTGTGACTGGTCATAATGGGCACATTACCTCGCACACTTGTTAAGTGGGAGATCGTGTCCAGATATTTATGGGCCATTACAGTCCGTTCAATGGATGTACGTATTTACGGATGTACGGATGTACGGATGTACGGATGTACGGATGTACGGATGTACGGATGTACGTGACATCACCATATATCCTGTCAATACACGCGCAAACAAGCCAGCCCTAACGACAGCAACTTGCAACTACAAGCTCGACAACAAAGCCTTATTGGGCACATTATCTTCGCACTTTGTCCGGAGATTTACGGGACCATTAGAGCAATGTAGTGGGGCCGTATACGAATTCCAATCTATTTGAAGTTAGCCCGTATTTTCTCCATCCCATCAAATATCCTGGCGGAAAGATAAAGGGCGGCGAAGAAAACAAAGTGTGAACGCAAACCAGGCGCCGCTATTGCGAATGGCATCAAGTTCAAATTCGCGACTTTATGTACACACTGCCCCACCTGCTTTGACTTCTGTACCCCAATTAGGTGTGCTAACACCCGTTAAAATGGATTGAAAGAGAGCAGCTCTCAGGCACATCAAAACTACATACTCTCTCATAGAAACCCTAGAATATGGATTTCTCCTCCAGCACCTGTGCACCCCTCAGCGTTTTAATTCTAGGTGCCGGTCACGTTGGAACCGCTCTCGCTGCTTGGTTCACCTTCAGAAGCATCGCCGTCTCACTTTGGGCACCCCTTGAACATCGGGGATATCTAAAAGATTTCTCTGATGCGTGCGTGAGGATCAGAACGAGTGGGCTGTTAAATGGCGATTACTTCGTTCCTGTACAGGAAAGCTTGGCTTCAGCAGTGGCGAAAGCCACGTTGCTCATAATCGCCACCCGAGCCGACGCTCATCCGGACTTGGTCAGACGCTTTCAATTAATAGGGGAGAGTTTGTCAGCGAAAGAAGTTCTAGTGGTCTGCGGGCGAGGCTTCGCCATCAAATACGCTGGCGCTCTCTCATTCAAGAGAATACTAGAAACGGACAACTCTCCGGTTACGTCCAAACTAACAGGCGACCATTTGTCAGTTGTTCAGATCAAAGAGTTCAAAAAGGTATTTGGAGCGTCGTGTTATCCAATATATTTGGGTGAAAATTCACGAGCATGCCTTCCATCTGATGTGATATGTATGCTGAACCAACTTTTCCCTTTCAGCGTGAAAGCGATACTCCCATTGGAGACTGCGCTATTTTCTAACTACATTACACATGCCGTCTCGGCTGTACTTAATATTGGGAGGTTGCCCGACGATTGTAAGCTTTCAGAAAAAGCTAAGAGTTGGCGCCGCAACCCCGAGAAAGGCGGGAACGGGTTCCCCTATTATTTTTATGGTGAAGGCAGCAATTCTGTAGTTTGCCGCGTACAGGAGGCTGTCGACAGAGAACGTTTAGAAATTGGGCGCGCTTATGGAATTGTTCTTCGACCAATCCTCGCTGAATCGAATGAAGAGTATGGAACAGATTATCCGTCTCTGAGGGAGTATTGCCTAGCTCCCTCTCCACACAACGTGAATTTTGCATGCCCGGACAGCATACAGCATCGCTATTACATGGAGGAGCTTTCTAATATCGAATTAATCATTTCGCTAGCAAATGCTGTCGGTGTGCGCGTTCCGCTGACCGAGGGCGTTGCTTTGATTATCCGATCTGCGGGTGGCCTCGGAGAGCGGACGCTGACAGATCTGAAGGCGGAGGATGCTGTGAAGTTTGGAGGGAATTGCCAGAAGTGATACCTGCCTTCGCAAACGACATTATCTCAATCGACTAAGTTATTAGCGTTCATGAATTTCCTTTCCTCGTAATGTTTGTCATGTTTGTGTTTTGTTTGATGCGGTATAAATGCATTTTACTACGAATAACATTAGCTATCTTTATAAAATATCCAATTATAAAACACGAAAAAAGTTTATATTACAAAGCCGTAAATTTTGCCCCGATCCACATGAATACGTCCGCCCAAGCCTTGGGGTACAAACACAAAAGGGAAAGCACTCCATAGGTCATCCAGAAACTGACTCCAACAAACCCGTTAAACAAAGGTTTTTTTGTTGCGAGCCAGTAAGCTAGATTAATCACCATGAGGATCGTGCTAGGAAAGGAGGGCCCCGCTGTGTTGCAGAATACGCGTACCACGTCGTCTAGACCCTGTGATTCATCCCAGACGTCAACGGCTATCCGGAAGCCCAGTGGTATGAAGTAGGCGCATGCGATAAGCCCAGCGTAGGCATCAACCGGGAAGGCCGACACGCACGTGATTGAGCCTATGAATATCACTCCTATCAGAATGACCGACTTGCCAACAGAGCTTTCTCTGCCACGAGGCCTTTCATGCAGCAGCCAGTCGATAGCTGTCAAGATGTCTTCGTGATCCTTCTTGTAGTTACTGACCTGCGCGCCAAGTCTGTTACTCAAAGTAAACCCATCAAGCCACTTATATAATACTGAACTATACTCTATTAAATCTGATTGTAGAACGCGAATTTCGTCCTTCTCCGGGCTGGTCAACCTTTCGCCTCTTATTCTCATCTTATAATAGAAATCGTAGATACTCTTTCCATTGTGCATCAGCATCTGCCAGGCAATGCTAATAAGCGCCTTCCAGGTGATACTAGCGGGTCCGCTTAGACCAACTTTTGAGATCGTCGGGCTGCACATCGCGATGAGGCCCACGATTAGGGTAGGGTAGATGCCGAGAAAGCACTGGCGGCCAATAGCGAACGCAAGTCTCGCATCCGCCCACTGGAAGTCTATCAAGCCAAGCACGATCAGTTGATTCTGAAGTGCCCCAGGCGCACCACGTAAAAAAGCGATTTCGGCACTAAGCTTTATCGATACAACATTCGGTAGAACAACTACAGCTTCCATTAAGCAGATCAAAACCCAGAAAAGGATTCTTTCTGCAAATCGGCTTGAATCTCTTCCTTGCCACCGCGCTTCTTGCCTCTGAATGGCTCTGGAGGCCGCCGAGAAATAAGATTTGGCGCTGGTAGTAATGTACGGTTTCTCAAGAAGCTGACCAATAACGCTATCGCGATACTCACGACATGCCGCTGCTGCGATGCTGTGCTCGTCTCTAGAACTACCAAAAGCGAACATTCGGCGAGAACTGACAGTTTGAACTGCTGGGGGTGCGACTGGAGCCCTTTCTTGAGCCTCCTGAAGAGCAACGCCTGAGCATCCTTCGTCAATTGTTGGCAATGGAATCGATACACCTGTCGCAATCTCACGGGGATTTTTAGAGAAAGCGGCAACACATTCAGTTTCCTCGAAAACAGACGTCTCGTCCACAATGTACGATTTGCTACCGCCCCAGATCGGCAATCCAAGTATCCTCTGACAACACCTTGAGTGAAGAACACCCTTACCCCTAAAAGAAAACCCGCTAGTGACTGAGCTTGGTGTTTCCATTTCTATGGATTTTTTAGCTGTAATTTACCGGAGAAAGGGCATTGCGGTCTTACTTTATGAGTAAGAATTGTGAAGGCAAACAGCACAGAACTGTGGATGATTGCGACCCGTGTAAAAGGCTGACGTCATGCATGACAGATCAAGACAGACTGCGCATATTTCGTCAAAATATCCACCAATGCCAACGCTGAACACGCGATTGAAATTCTCTCTTTCTTTTGCAAAGTCAAGTTTGACGGCTAGTTTCGAAGACCACGTAAATTGTGGACAATGTTTAGAAAAAATTTCCCTCTCCTTAAACTGCGGCTGACTGACGGCCTCAATCATCTACAGTGGAAATCAGCGAAGGGATATGAGCGCACTTGATTGGGTACGTTAACAATTTAATCGACTACAGAATGCCATCGCAAACATTTTACGTCAGCGCTTACGCTCAGGACACCTAAGACGTACAAAACACGCTTACTCCAACTATGTGTTGCTTCCGGTCATAGACTTTGGAGAGTGCCTGTCTAATACCTGGCCCACCATCAACAGCCCTTTTTTACAACAATAAATTGGCTTATTGAAATCAGGCATGCACTCCGCACTACTGCAAGAATTTTGCCTTCTGACAGTCACCTTTTACCCTGTATTCTTCTGCCCACAATACCATGGCTCTTTTGAGAAAACATTCGAGCAAAGAAATTTTTTCCTCTACAGCAGATTACCGCAACCGCGTTGCGCGTCTACAAGCCGAGATGAAAAAGATCAAGCTAGAAATTATTGTGTTGCACGGCTCGGCTAACCATCGTTTTTTTACAGGTCTGGACGGCCTCCCGGACGTAAGGCCTATCTTCCTTATTGTACGTCCAGAAGCGGAGCCAGTGTTTGTATCACCTCGTATCGAAGCAGTTGTGATACGCAAGAAATGTCCAGAGAGGGTCATTGCAGAATGGGGCGATTGGGAAGAGCCAGGATTATTTAGGTCATTTGAAGACGCAATTGCAGCTCTCATCAAAAATGAGGCGCCGCAAGCGGCAACGATCGGTATCGACTATGATACGATCACCGCGCTCAATCTGAATCTTCTCGTTAAAAAAATTCATCCTGTATGTATCTCCAATGTCTCAGACATGATCGGTGATATACGCCGCTTCAACGATGTAACAGTCATGGAGCACCTGTCGCGCGCTGCCGAAGTCGCAGTGGATAAATTTCGCGCAATCTCGGATGCCATCGCGCCTGGCATCACTGAATGGCAGGCGGCTCTCAAAGGTTTCTGCGCTGCAACAGAGTGTGTGGCCAAATATTTGGAGGGGGATGAGAACCACTCACCCCTAGGTTCTAGCTTTACTGTTATGGGTAGTGGATCCGAGCGCTCAGCGCATGCCCATTCGGTAGCCGCTGGCCGCGTTATGGAGGACGGAGACCTTGTACAAATCTGTTGCTGCACGCCTATATTTCTTGGGCAAGAAATTTGCTTTGACCGACCCGTGTTCGTGGGGACGCTGGAATTGCCGCAACCTGTCAAAAATATCTTGCAAGCAGCGCGTGAAGCCTCGGCGGCGGCTTGGGCGTTAGTCCGGCCAGGTGTTACAGCGGGCGAAGTGCACAACGCGGCATTGGAGGTTATTGTTCGATACGGCTATGAGGAGGGAATGCAACATGGTACTGGGCGATCTATAGGTTGTGGCGGGGTTGGATTTCGGATCAAAGCCGGGGACCCGACCGTGCTCAAGGAGGGTGACATCATAGGGATCGAGCCGGGAGTCTATGGCTACGGTGTTGGTGGAGCACGCTATGGTGACACGGGAGTTGTATTGGCTGAAGGATGTGAGATAATCACACCGTTTCAGTTGGCTAGGGACTGACGCAGGCCCAAATTCTATTGAATAAAACGACGAGCACCGTGTTACCCTTCGTTTTCTATAATATAGAAAGGGCTGGCCGCCAATTCTCATTTTGTTGTCGTATTATTTTTATGTTTTATCCCGTGCTTCGTCATAATAAAATTAAAATAAAATTTTCCAATTTAGAGTTTTTTCACTGCTATATAAATCTATTGATATTTATTAAACAACTATATTTCAATACATTTTGGCAACAACATTCCAATATTATTATATAAGCAGAATTACAAGACAGAAAAAACACAAAGTAATATCTTATGGCCCCTACTGCAAACCCAATAATGGGTAAATTATTTCACGAATCATAGCAATTCAACGAGTGTGCGCAAGATTAGAACACGCAAGTTGCTCGCGAACGAGCTTAGCGATATGCCCAAGCTCAATCGGATCCGTCGAAGGACTGATGTCGGTAGCGACAACACCAAGGCATATATCAATGGCGCCTACACCATGGCCCAACGCGCGCTTGATCACGTTGTAGCCGGCCAAGGAATTCTGAACACGTTGGCCCGCCATGGCGTGAAGATTAACGATGCGGCCATAACCTGATTCAAGAAGATGAGGCATGCATAGCTTTGCCAATAGGAAAGGTGCACAGTTGATGTCCCATTGCTGTTGAAGCTGCGAAAGATCGGTGTCTTTCTCTAGGTCAACATGATCGCGACAGTCAGTGTTGTTCACTAAGCCGTCGATCCTTTTAAATTTCTCGACGGTCTGGGTCACCCAATCTTTCATCGAGCTATGGTCCAAAGCATCAAAACGCGCATAGTGAAGAGCTTCGTTCTGGTCGCCAAAAGCCGCCTCTAGGTCTTGAATGTTGCGCGCACCCAGACTTACTCTATAGCCGTGCCCGATAAGGTCTTCAGCAATGGCCTTGCCAATGCCGCAAGTTGCGCCGCTGACCATTACCACAGGGCTTTCGATGACCCGCACGGACCAGGTCTTAGCATCGAGACTGAAATGTAGAACACGCCCATTGGCGGTATGCTCGTCTGTTATAGGAACTCCGAGCAGTGCCGCGACAACCCTGAGCACACCTCCATGGGCGACAAACAGAACGTTTTCTGAACGTGCATGCTGCAGAGCCTTGGCGACATGGACTGAGAAAATCTCGGTTTCTTCACAATCGGAATAGTCGTCTTCAAACATCTCACGTGGGCCGAAGCCACCTTCGTGTTTTCCAAAATCCCGCTCCTGAAGATCTTCGTCGATCTGGAAGTTGGGGCAGCCCAGATTAGCGATGAAGGCCGTCTGAATTGCACGTAAAAGCGGTGAACAGACAACACCGCTTATCGGAAGCGATCGAAGAACATTGCCGGCCAACAAAGCCTGGCGTTCCCCTCTTGCGTTGAGACTGTTGTTCGTGCCGGAACCTTGGACGCCCCAGAATTTCTGACCATCCACGACCTTTTCCTTCTCGTTGAGGTCTGTCGCGCCATGTCGGATGAAATAAAAACTTTTGAGATCAGCGGGCGCCTTCGCAGAGCCGAGGTAGGCCTGAGAAATTGGCATTTTCAAATGTGGAAAGATAGAAATTTTGAGCGAGGTTGATAAGATTGATGAATATCGGTGTTTTGATTTTTGATGTTTCGGGCTCTTGTTTATATTGAGCTTCTGCGACGTAATGCGTAAGCCATGACGCGTGGTTTTTGAATTGGCCTAAAGTTTATTCTACGTAGGTCGCGCATATTCGCGTGTGGGACATGCCGCCCGCACTCAATTGTCGCTGATGTTTTGTCGTAATCGCGACTTTCGCTCCATCCGCAGCCGTTGATGACTCAGGACTAGATAATCTGACGTGCCAAACCACCAAAGTCAAAGGCGTGCCAAAACCGCAGTATTACAGTAAGAAAAAAATGGGCGCGACGCTCACCGGTGACGTCATTTTGCTTATTTCAAAACGATAAATAGCCTCTCTTCGTATTCTATGTCCACAAATTACCAATACGTTACACTAGCACCTAAATCTCATAACCGACGCCGATACACTGAACGATGGACGTTCTCTATAATCCCACGGCAGACGGCGCAGCAGCCAAGATTACTAAACAACTTGAGCCCGCCATCGAGCAGCTTGAGGATGTCGCAAAAGCTGGGCGCGATCTAGCCGCCTTAGGACTGAGGCAGGTGTTCTTTGTATCCGCTGGCGCTGGGCTGGCGATCGGAGAAAGCTTGATCGCATACACAGATGGGGCTGCACAAACCCTTCAATTCACTAGCCACGCTGCTTCGGCATTCGTTGACCTGATGGGGGAAAACCCATCAATCGCTAATGCTTCAGACACTTTGGTGATTCTGTCTTCAAAGTCTGGTGGAACTCCAGAAACTGTAGAAGCAGCGAAGCTTCTACAGGACAAAACTTGTAAAACTGTCGTTTTTACAAAGTCCTCAGACACTAAGCTCGCCTCATACGGCCACATGGCGTTCTTCGCCGAGGAAACAACCCAGGCTTTCCATGCTACCCACATGCTGATGGCAGCATTTACTGGCGGTATTTTGGAAGAAAAGGAAACTTGGAGGTTTATGCCAGCTCTGGCATCAACTTTGAAAGCGCTGCCAGCGGCACTGCTTCATGCTGCAATGAAGGGCATGTCAGCGGGCCACACATTTGCTGAAGACTTCAAAGAGGATACCCCACTTTATGTCATAGCCTCGGGATCTGGCGTACTTGTCCCGCGTGCGTTCGGGCTTTGTGTTCTGGAGGAACGCTTTGGGTTCGATGTACATGCTATCCAGGCCAGTGACTTTTTCCACAGTGTAGTGGAGACTGTGCGTGCGGATAAGGAGACTGTGCGTGGGAATACAAAGCCGCGCTTCATTCTCACCATTCCGGAAGATCGAAGCCGAGGCAGGATGCTGGATATAAAGACTTTTTTTGAAGAATCCGCCAATGACCTTGAGGTGACCTTTCACGTGATTGATACCAAGGATCTTGACACTTCAGGCATCGACCCCGAAATCCTGAAGATCGTTGGTCCACTCCTCTGCGAAGCCTACCTGAAACCCTGGGCCCCGATCCTTGCAGGTGTAACCAAGAAAACAATGAATGACCCGCTCATACATATGGGGAGGTTCAAGTACTACAATTGCCATCTGGGTTGAGTTGAAGTCACGCTCATCCTCAAATCCCGCCTGTGGCTACCGAAATATCAATCTATGCTATATTCAATAATCTCGGGCTATGCCCCTAGTGTTTGTGGCTTGTGTGTTTATGTTGTTTAACAGCCCATAAGAGGCTGCCTTTACTATGAAATATTAAAATAAATCATCAATGTTGTCATAAATATTTACATCCTTGATCTTAAAAATCATATGAGCGAAGATCCGGCGATAATTTAAATTCCCTCCACAAGATACATTGAACACTTAACGGGATAAATTTTAATACAATATTAACGATATATATATCTAATATTAAATTACTAGGCCCTCAGCCTTACGAAATTCAAATTAAAGCGTGTATTCATACAATAATTTGACATAACACAATACAACGCCATGATACTAAAAATCCAACCACAGAATAGCAACAATAATACTTTAAATTATTGAGATCGTGCGTTCATTTGACATCGGAAACAGGTCTTCAGGGGCCATCCACAGCGCTTTGCAACGGTGAGAATGCTTGCAGCTGGCCGAGGTTCAATCGGCTGAGAAAAGGCCGGCCCGAACGCGACAACTTCACCTCCGAAGCATGAACCTGGTATCGGTGCAACAAACCTGCGCACGTGTTTACCATGGATTTCGAGAACTGTGTGGATAGTATTCGAAAAAGATGAACTGGGAAGAAAGGCGAAAAACGCCTCCACATCTTTCAAGGAAAGCCGAGAACCAGGCGAAATCTTGTTATACCATTCGCGTATGGTCTGGGCTGTCATTCCGTCCGCGTACGGCGACTCAGTGCACGCCACAAATCTGAAGGCGTCTTTGCAAAGAAAGTTTCCACACTCCGCATATCGACGAATTTCGTGAAAGGTACCGTAAAAATACCACAAGTCACTATCGGGGAGCACGAAATCCAAGCTAGGATCGTGCAGGCATGGCACTTCAGAAAAGCGCGCTGATTTCTCGTGGGCTGTCTCCCTCCCATCTTCTAGAGCGAATTTAGCCCACGAGTTCTGAGCATTGACCAACGTTGTCCTGATGAAATCCACATACTCCTCTTTAAAGCCGCTAAGAATGGAATTTCCCAGATCAGTATCGGATACGAAATCGACATGTTTGGGTTGGAAAGCTGGACGATGAAACGCCATTTTCGGGGTTCGCAATGGGATCTGAAAAACTCGGTTGATAGTTGATATACCTGCTTTCTACGATATCCGAATTAGATCAGTGATCCTTTCAACTTAAACGAAAGTTTCGACAGCAGTGAGTGAATTTAGCGTATAGATCCCTAGTGGCCAACTAAAACAAGCGCCAAATCTGGGCTGACGCTAAGTGAATTTTTTGCCGAGATTTGCGGCACTATGTCCGTGTTGGTTGGAAAGTAGCCGCATCTTTTGACATTTTGACCAAGATCGTCGGTGATGACACGTAAGTATGATGCATTATCGATCCACGTTGTGGACCCCTGCCCGTCTCAAACGTCAACAATGTCTGCACCACCCGTGCGAATACAGTTACATATCAGAGGTACCAACTTGCCCGTGCATCCAAGAAGTCAATATTGAACAGCCAATAAGTTCGCCCTGCGGTCCAATCCAATCGGTGAGTAATCCACCCCAAACTTGGATGGTGTCAAATATCAGTCATTGCCGTTACGTCACCCAGGGACCACTTGGCACACAGCCAACTGTGGCTTTACGGAAAGTCAGCAATTGCTGTCAGCGCAAAATCCGCCAAGCTTGACTAGCAATCGATTGGCTTGTCTACAGACGAGAACAGGCTGGTTTTGAAAATTGAGCCCCCCGCAACCAGCGGCACGGATCGCGCCACGCCGGCCTATATACAGGCGACCAAAACTAATCGCTCAACATAAGAAAACTCAACATCATGAATTTCTCACAAGTTGCTTTGGCTTTTCACGACCTAAGTTGGGCATCCCAAGACTTCAAAAAATATCTTGGTGAATTTCTAAGTCTGGATACGGGAGAGGTAATCCAGACTGATAAGAAATGGCTGTATTTATACGGAAGCAATACACTCTTAGAGCAAATTGATGACACGCACATCCTATTCAAAGAAAAGGAGGAAATATCTTTCATTCCGAAGGTGCCGGCTCAAGTGAAGATGGAGGGAACTGATGCAACATACTATGCCGTCATTTCTCCAAGCACCTATTTCCTGTGCACTACGTCTCCAGAAATAAAGTTTGCGAGGTGCCATGACCGTCCAACCTGGTACCCGTTGGTAGCGTATGGATCGATGTACTAAACTACCAATATCGTGATCGTGATTTATTCATATCGAATATTTTTTCTGTTCGCGTTCAACAACAGCAATGTATTGTCTCATGTAACCTTGAATTCTAACTGTTTTTACAATATTAAATATTTGCCACTATATTTTCTCCTGACCTTTGTGGTTCCAGATTAAATCAATCAATATTAATGAGTAATGGCAAACATTTTACTTATTTCTTATGATTATTCAATATTATCTAAAAGAAATAGAGGGGGATCAGGGGACGCTTGGTCCGAAATCAAAACTCTGGGCCTAGACGATTGGCTTAGCACGTTGACAAGCTGCAAAGATCTCTCCTGTTACCGGCTAAGCCGAAGTCGGGCAGAAATTTCGCCTCGCTGTTCGAATCTCCTGAGGCACCTCTTTTCGATGAACTTGAGTTCTAACCGTCTGTGTCGGTTGTAGACGTCTTTTAAAAATATTATCTTTAGCTATATCCTGGCGTGGAGCTGTTCCGTCAAGAAACAAGCGCCGATAGTTGCGCTGGAATATACGCTTTCCGGAAAAAAATATTATTGAATGGATAATATATCCACAAGAGGTCGATCCTATTAAAATATAGATCAAAACAATCTTGAAGTTACGCCGCGATTAGCGGCCAATATTTTTATTTAAATCACGATAATACAGCATCCATGATTACATAAACAACGCTTTGCAGAAAGCATACTTTAATTTAAGATGGCACAATATTTTTCTCCAGATATTTATCGGTAGTTGTACTGGGAATTTAGCATCCAGAAAATGGGTGGCCCTGCGAAAAACCCTCACTTGGACCCAGCAGCGTAAATGCCTCCTCTTGTTGACGTGCATACTCGAGATACTTCTGGGCTATTCCGAACACCAACTCGCTGTGCTTGGACGGGCTCAGTTGCAACAGTTCTTCAACCTCCAGTTTGTTGCGTTCCGCGAATTGGACGGCGTCACGGTAGCCATCTATCCCCATAAGTGCCGGCCTGAGATCGGGGTCACTCCAGAGATCGACCAATTCCTGCAGAAGTGATGGCCTGTCAGAACTTCCGAGCATCTTTTCTACTCTGGCCTTCGCTGTTTCTAGAAATGTGTCCTCATCTCCGAGGCGAAAGCGCGTTATATGCCACTGATGGCCAACGTTCCAATAGTTGCTTTGCGCCATGCACTTGAGCAACGAGATCGAACCGCCCTCAAGAATAAGACCGCCTTCGGCCTCATGAGTATAGACCGTCTCCACCAGCTGATCATGCGCACGTTTGGCGGTGATGACTCCTTGCTTTAGACGCCGTTCCTCGAGATAGAGTCGGGTTGTGCCTCTTAGCTCAGTTGCTGTGGGACGCCCGCTTCCCGTTGAAAGCTCGGGGCAGCATTGAACGCGGTCCAAGGCAAGGACGGGCAAGCTGCTTTGCTCGCTGAGACCTATGGAAAACGCGGTCTTTCCGGTGGAGGTCGGCCCGAAAATCAAGTGGAGGTCCATGATATGATGATCACTCTCCGTGTAATTTGTTTATGAGTTTGAGAACACAAATTGAGAAAATAAGGGGAATTTAAAAACTTTAAATCACAAGGTGGTCGCGATAAAGTTTGTTTGGCGGCCAATCGTTTTCCTGGGTCCGAACATGGCGTCACCCAACACAAAATTTTCAAAATGTTGGTCACACACACTCAAGCACTCGCCGCATAATGTGGACTTTTTATTTAAGTGATAATAATGATTGGCATATAATTTGTCTTTATGCCTTATGATAAAACCCGACCATGCCCTGTAATATTTCTTTTAATTAAACATTTGAAAATCAATAACAGGCACTTCTGTGCACACAAAAAAATATAATATTATTATTTTACATGCCTTCGTCAACAAATTTGGAGTGAGGCTGCTAGACCGCAGCGTAAATAGCTTGTTACAGATACCAGCACACTTTCTCGGATGTAAATATAATGGATAAATCACTCAGTGGTGTATCTTTTCCATGGGTGCGCGAGCGGATTGCCTTCTGCCAAAACTCCTCCTGAACTATGGATGACTACGCAAGCGGCATTGCATCCTGTTTGAACAGCACCCTCCGACCATCCGCCAGTAAATGAACAACAGCAACCAGCAAGATAAAGTCCTGTATCAATAGAGCGATAGACGCTGTCAAACGGCTGAAAAAACAGCGTTTCAGAATATATGTCTTCGCCACGACGGTTGAGTTTAAAGGCGCCGCCGGCATCTGGATCAGTCAGCCAGTCGTGCTGCACTACATTTTCTTCATAGTCACCATCTGCAGGCACCAAATACTTAGCGAATTCCGGGTAAGCGCGACCGATGTCGCGCCGCAGCATTGCCAACCGCTGTCTTTTATCCGAAACGGCGAGGAGCTTATGCGAATCGGCTTCCCACGTGTAACTTACGAGTACCAATCCCCTTCCGGTCGAATTTTGTGGATCGTAATCCAGGCAATATACGGACTTTGCGACACCCGTGGTAAGGAGGCAGGGCGGAAATTGATGATCGCGCCAAAATTTTCGCTCAGTCAATATAAACAGCTTCGATGCGCTCACCATGTGACTTTCTTCGACTGCCCGATTGACTTCAGCACCCAGGAGGCTCGTATCGAACGTAAGTAGATGTTTAAGTTGAATGTTGGCGAACCCAGACGTTACCACGACCTTATCGTAAAGCTCAGGCATTCCACCTCTCACGCTGACCTCTATTTGCTCCTGCTTTTTTTTGATTGTGGTGACCTGTTGGTGACGGACACGCTGGCGGATTGACGTTCCGTGAAACAGTTGAGCGGAGAGTCTACGAGGAAGCTCTGAGATCCCCTCGTAGATCAACTGCACATTCTCTTCGTACCCATTGACGATTAGACGAAGGATTTCGATAAAACCACATTCAAAGACTGGGCCAAACCCCCCGGATCCAACTCCCAGCAGCTTGAATAGATCCCAGTCGGTAGGCTTGCTCCACCGTTCGCCTCCGGGAGGGTTTTCTCCAAAAAAGATTTTTTCAATGCCAGATGAGAAAGATTCCTGCCCAAAATACCTCAACCAAGCTTGCCAGAAATCATGCGCCTGTCGCAAATGCCCTAATCTCATGGCATCACTGATAGCATTGGGCGACGCCAACACAAACTCTCCATCAGTGTACCCTTCTTGCAAAAATGCTTGCCATCCATTGGAAACACGACGAAACATGGCCGGGGGTTTCTCCCCAGACTTCCACGTGTATCGGCAATCACCGTAGTAGAGTGTTGTATCTACTTGCCCGGGATTGGGGAAGAGACCGGTCGAAGCCAGACCCAACCGCTCGAGAATGACGAACAGAGATGATTGGCTCCGAGGGAACCGCATGGCTCCCATCTCGGCAACAACGTGTGTAGCACTGCCAAATCGGTGTGACCATAACTTACCTCCAATACGGTCTCGTGCCTCATACAGCGTGAGATCATCAACTCCTGCATGAAGGAGTTCACTTGCCGCAACAAGGCCAGAAAGGCCTGCTCCAATGATCGCCACCTTTGGCTTGAGAACGCCTTTAGGAAAAAAGCCAATTCCGCCGGACCCGCATTTTTGGAGAAACGCGCCGTAGTCATACAGCAAATCGATCGTGGGAAAGGACACTGCGGACGCTTTGGGCACATTGCTCCGGCCGTATGCCACGATCTCAAATCCCGCATCGCCTGCAAGGGACAAAGGAAAGCCGGTAAAGCTTTGTGTCGAGCCTTCATCGGACGGTGCCAAAGTGACGGTTTTCGAGGGCGCATTTTTAGAGACCGCAATGGCGATGAAATGACTGATATCGTCACGTCCATAATGATTGTTGCCCAGTAACTTGATGGCCTGAAGCATGAGCGCACTCGATAAACTTTTGCAGAACGGTGCTACATCGACGGCAATGAGGGTTTGTACTTTCGCTGCCGCCAAGTCGCCAGGTTGTATGATCAGTTGGAGTGTTTCCGCGCTCACGTAAACGAAAGCGACGACTTCGTCGCTACATCCACTACCTGAGATCTGACGAGAACCGCCGCTGGTCAGTCTTTTGCATGCGGATTGGCGCTCGCAAGAGCTAGCATCTACGCTCTTCTTGCAAATTTGACGTTTGAGGAATGTATTGAAGAGGGCCGTCCGCAAATCGTCGGCGTCAGCCGAATCCATCAAGTTGACAGGTAACGTGGGCAACTGGCGCAACAACGTCCGTGGATCTGCCATTCGTGGGATTGGCTGGAATTTGGAATTAGTTGTGATCGTTTTGTTATCGTAAACCGCTAAACCTTTGATCTTATAACTGATCTAGAAAGTAGTCTAAAGTTGTCAACTCAACGATTTCACTTGGGCCAGGGACCGATTAGTTAATAGTGCCGCGAATTACGGATGTTTCTAACTCGAAAGCGACGTCACACATTATTGGATCACATATTTTCAAAGATGCCTCTATTCTTTCTTTGAAAAACTATTGCCTCGATTAATCAAATAATTTCATTCACTCATCCCAAGACCCTACTCAGATCGGCTGACGATCAACTCATTTGTGAAGCACCGATCGCGTTTTTCGAAGCACGCAAGCATGGTGCCCCTCACGCCAATCTACCAGACCCTCAAGTGCCTGAGAATGAAAAAATACTCCTGCCTGGAACTTGTTGACACCCTAATAGCCCGGTGTGCAGCCACAAAATATCTCAACGCCCTTCTGTCAACAGACTGGGAGCAACTGCGGTTGAGCGCAAGAAAAATCGATCGTGCCGGACGCGCCGGCGTTGGACTGACTGGCATTCCCCTTTGCTTCAAGGCGAATATCGCAACAGGCATCTTCCCCGTAAGCGCAGCCACCCCAGCACTGATGAACAACTTCCCGGGCGAGCCATCGGGCGTTGTCAAATCACTTGTAGAAGCAGGAGCACTAAGAGGTGCGTCAGGGAACATGCATGAGTTATCGTTCGGTATAACAAGCAATAACTACTTCACTGGGGCGGTCAGAAACCCCTGGAACCCGACCTTAATCGCTGGAGGCTCAAGTGGTGGGGTGGCTGCTGCGGTGGCAAGCCGTATCATGATGGCCGGTATTGGAACAGATACAGGCGCGTCAGTTCGATTGCCTGCTGCGCTGTGTGGCGTTGTCGGATTTCGTCCAACGCTTGGTCGGTATACGAAGGACAAGATAGTTCCGGTCAGCTTCACTCGCGACACCGCAGGAATTATTGCGCAGTGCGTTACCGACGTGATCCTCATAGATCGGATCATATCAAGGAGACCAGCGAAAATTGCGCCCGTATCGCTGCAAGGACTACGGATAGGTTTGCCGCTTGCACACTTCTACAGCAATCTTGATTCGGATGTTGGCTCTGCAGCAGAGTCGACCATCAGGCTACTGGCAAAAAAAGGCGTAACTGTCGTTGCAGCCGATATCCCGCATCTGGAACAGCTTAACAAGGGTGCAAGCTTGCCAATCGCACTTTATGAATTTCCGATAGCTCTCCAACGGTATGTCGATGAGTTCGTAGAAGGTGTCTCTTTCACCGACGTTATCGAGGGGATACGCAGCCCCGATGTCGCAAATATCCTCCGCGCCCAGATCGAAAGCAAACAGATTTCAGAAGCTGTCTACAGGAAGGCGCTTCATTGCTTTCGGCCCAAACTGCAATCCGTTTATCAGAGGCATTTCGATCTACATTGTCTGGACGCTATCCTTTTCCCCACCGCACCCCTAAGTGCCAAGCCGATAGGGCAAGATGTGACGGTTATTCACAACGACTGTGAGGTCGATACCTTTATGGCATACGTCCAAAATGTCGATCCGAGCAGCAACGCAGGTTTACCAGGCCTAACCGTACCGGTCGAACTTACTCCGACGAGATTACCCATAGGAATGGAAATCGATGGGCCAGCCGGGACAGACAACCGTCTATTAGCAATCGGCCAGGCAATAGAGGAAGTTATAGACTTTCAAAACCGCTACGGTTTTGCGATGTAATATAGATCAGAGAAATTCTACTTATTTCATCTTATATTAAATAAAGTTATTCTCTTACTTGCCAGAATTCGATAATTATTGAGTATATTTTATGTTGAAAGCGAAAAAATTCTAAATATCGGCATTCAAAATATGCTTTGCTTAGCAATCGTCTTTCGTGACGATCCATGTCAAAATATGGCTTACTCAAATATCGACGTGAAGAGAAGCGTGGTCAGTAATTTGTGCCACAATATGCTTACAAGGGGGCGGAACATTCGAGTTTTTAAAAGGTAATCTTATAGAAAATTATTCAATACAGCTTGAACTATATACTTTTAAAAAAATTACTTATTTTGAGAATATTACAGGAGCATAATTATATTTCCTCTAAAACATGGAGGTTTAAAATCAAGTTGCTGTGCCTCTGCATAGAACGATACTAAAATACAACACGGCATATATCGAACAGTCGCCGAACAAACACGACTTATTAGCGGAAAGACACAAAACACAAGCTTTTCTAAAAAGCTGGGAGATAAAGCAACATGGATAATTTAATCTCTATGGAATAAGGTTACACGATCCAACAGCTACGATCGGATAATGGATCAAGTCGCCAATCTGATGCTCTATCTCTTCCTCTTCTCCATCTTCCTCCTCCCCAACCTCGACATCTACTTCGTCTTCTCCCTCTTCCACATAGTGCCCGCCTCTCGCGAAGAACCCATAGTCTACACCCTCGACCTCCTCCGTCCCAAATCGCACAAACATCGAGCTTCTCATAATAGCCAGAAAGAACATATTGGTAGATGGGCCATAATAATAGTTAATTCGCCCTCCCTGATCACAGCGCTCCTGTAGTACTTGATTGAGTTGTTCAGGGCGCAGCAACCAGGGTGGTATCCCAGTTGCCACTGCCCCTTAGTTCGAGGAACTAGAGGGAAGGAGACGATGCACGGCGCAATATCCGGCGGTCGCTTGGTTAGCGTACACATAACTGAAATGCTGATTGTTCAAAATGTACTCATCATCGAACTCACCAGGGAAAAGTTCGGATGGATGGAAGTACGTTAAATCACCCATCGTGGTACGGTAATCCTCTTCTGCATAATTCAAGCGATCCTTGAGGTTTTGCGCGCGGTAGATACGGGTGAAATCCCGAACAGCCCATTGCGGAGCCGTCATAGTAAGAAGTCGCTTATTGAGAACGAATTGTGTGAGTGACTAAGCGGAGTGTGGTTAACTGATTTATACTCGGGAAAAGCGCAGTAACACCACTCATGGAGTCATTCTTTTTTAACAACGCACCGCTAGTTTTGTCGATGATTGCGGAAAAACGCACATGCGGTGGTCTCTTGGAATAAATCTCCTCTGATTGTCAAAAGCCCAGCACATTTGTTCGCTGGTGGGCCAATCACAGAATTTCAAACCGCGTGCTGAAAGTGTCATTTTACTAAGACAGACCGCAATTAGGAGGCATATCAGGCGTGCATACGTGAGCTCTTACGTTTTAGACGATAAGAAAGCTTTTTCAAATTTGGTAAAGTGGAACTTTAGTCTCAATTAAAAGCATATTGTTGAGTTAGGAACAGTCGTCCACCCTCAATTTCGAGGACAATCTACACATGCATCAAGTCGCCTCAACTTTACAGCAATTAGAAATCTCTGGACAGGTCTAAAATGGTTTAATGGCTCCACCCCGCAGGCCCAGTTGGTTCACCAGTTCAATTTAGGGTTACCATCCATACTAAATTCCCCAGTAGTTTTGAGGCAGCGTATTTCGGAAGAACGGGACAGCGGTTTCACTAATTCCGGGACAGCATGAAGTGGTCGATTTTCGCCTGCCTGGTTGAAGGTTGAAGTCATAAAAGATTGATTTCTGCGTTTTCAGCGCCGTTCAGATGGGGTAATGTTTTTTGCCGTCGAATGCTGTCGGCTTCAAGGCAATTCAGTGCTCATTGTGGATGATCCGATCGAGGATTGCGTCTGCTATGGTCGGTTCTCCTATCAGGTCGTGCCACTGGGCGACGGGAAGCTGCGCGGTGATTTGCGTCGAATTCCGGCGATAGCGTTCCTCGAAGATTTCCAGCAAGTCGAGGAAAGCGACCATCGAGCCCGGCAAAGCCAAGGTCTTCGAACAGACGCGGCATGCGCAGATACAGGATGGAATGATCGAGCCGGACAGCTTGGCGACCGAAGGCGCACGCAAGCCAGGTTTTTCCTGTGCCGGTCTGGCATGTGATGATCATATTGTCATGCGCCTTCAGCCGTGCCCCTTGCGCAAGCGACAAAGTGTTGCGGCGGTCGAGACCACTATGAGCGGCAAAGTCGATGTTCTCGATGCTGGGCGAAGCTTAGAAGCTGCAAGCCGGTTGGTCAGGCGCTTGTCGGATCGCAGAGCCGTTTCTCGATCAAGCATCAGGCCGAGCCACTCGTCACGGCTGAGATCGCTGCTGTTGTTCTGAGCGGCAAGTTCGCGATAGGCCGTTGCCATTCCGGCAAGGCCAAGGGCCTGCATCTGTTCGAGAGTTGGATGTGTGTCAGCATGGGTTTTTCCTTTCCTTCACTGGTAATAGGGTAAGCGGCAAGCTGACCCCATCTGGCGTAGTTGGAGCGTTCGCCTGTATTTCAGAAAAACGATTCACATAATGTGAGCTTCCATGTCTGCGCCGAGCTCTAGAACTAGGAACTTCCCCATGATCGAGGCCGTTGCGGAACGGCTTAAAGGTGCGCCGAGGCAGTTCCGACATCGTTGGTCCGATGAATTTAAAGAACGGGCTGTAGCTGAAGCGATGGAGCCTCGCGCAAGCGTTTCAGCGATTGCACATCGCATTGACAGTGAGCGTCCAGTGAGCTGTTTTTGCTGATCGGGCAAATCAGGCGATGTTCTGGCATTAGAACCAGCATTAGTGCTGACATAAATACCAGAGCAAAGAGGTTTCATGGCCCGCATGGAGATCATGTCCGGTACCGAGCGCAGACGGCGCTGGTCGGACGAGGCGAAGCTGAGGATACTGGCGGAAGCTGATGAGCCGGGTGCTCGCATTGGTGACGTGGCGCGCCGGCATGACGTTCATCCTGGCCAGATCCGCTTGTGGCGAAAGTCGTTCAACTATGTTGATCGACCGACGGTGTTCCTTCCAGTGGAAATCGTGGAGGAGTTTGGCGTAAGTCAGGCGTCTACGACGGCAACGAGGCTGGCGATCGTCGAGATCTTGCTTCGAAACGGTCGGAGTTTGAAGGTTCCTGTTGACGTTGAGTTGAAACTGCTCGGCCCGCTCGTCGCTTGCGTGGAGGCGGCATGATCGGGCCGTCAGGGAATGTACAGGTTTATCTGGCCTGCGGAGTGACTGACATGCGTCGCGGTATCGACGGTTTGTCAGCGCTGGTCGAGGGGGTGATCAGACAAGCGCCTGGTTCTGGCGCGATCTTCGGGTTCCGCGGCAGGCGCGCGGACCGAATCAAGCTTTTATGGTGGGACGGCCAAGGCTTTTGCCTGTTTTACAAGGTTTTGGAACGCGGATACTTCCCATGGCCGGCGGCCAAAGATGGCGTTGTGCATCTGACGCAGGCTCAGTTGTCGATGCTCGTCGAGGGGATCGACTGGCGACGACCGACATGGACGTCAGCGCCTCATCGCACGGGCTGAAAGCGTTAATTTGCAAGGGTGTCAGGGGTAAAATGCTGGCGCTAAAGGGCCAAATCAGTTACATTTTTGGGTATGGAAACAACGCCGCCACAGGGTCAGGACGAGCTATCTGCACTGCGTGCATTGGTTGCTGAACAGGCGGCGAAACTCGAGCGACAAGACGCGGAAGTTACCAAGCGCGATACCATAATCGACATTTTGCGCGCGCAGTTGGAGTTGCTGCGCCATCGACAGCATGGGGCCTCGTCCGAGAAAATAGACCGCAAGATCGAACAATTCGAACTGATGCTCGAGGAGATTGAAGCGTCCCGCGCCGAGGCTGAGGTTCGCTCTGGAAGGACACCACTGCCGGAGCTGGAAGATGCCTGCGAAAAGCCAAAACGCAGACCTTTGCCGGATGGGCTGCCGACAGAAGAGCGGATCTATCCGGCGCCGTGCAATTGCCCGACCTGCGGCGGGACATCGTTCCTGAAAGCACCTGATAAGGTGGTCCAGGTCATGGAGCATGTGCCGGCATCCGTGAAGATTGTTCGCCATGTCGAAAAGCGCTTCGTTTGCAAGGACTGCGACACTTCGTTGGCTGGCAAGATGCCGACCCTGCCGATCGAGCGCGGCAAACCCGGTCCCGGATTGCTTGCCCATATCATGGTCTCCAAGTTCGACGATCACATCCCACTTTACCGACTGTCGGAGATGTACGATCGGCTTGGGATCGATATCTCCCGTTCCGTGATGGCCGACTGGATGGGGCGTGCATCGGCTTTGCTCGGCCCCCTGATTTTGCTGATCAGAGCGCATATCGCGGCCGTCGATCGGATCCATACCGACGACACTCCGGTCGATGTTCTCGACCCTGGACGAGGAAAGACCAGGACCGGGAGGGTCTGGGTCTACGTCTTCGATGGGCGTGGCTATCAAGATCCCAGGCCCGGAGCGATCGCTTATTATTACAGCCCTGACCGCAAGGGGGTTCACCCAGCCGAACATCTTTCCAACTTCAGTGGCGTGATGCACGCGGACGGCTATGCTGGCTACAACAAGCTGTACGGCAATCAGATCATAGAGGCTGCCTGCATGGCGCATGTACGCCGCAAATTCCATGACGTGATCAAACTCAAGCCATCAACGATCGCGCAGGAAGCGCTGTCGCGCATTGGTGCTCTCTACGATATCGAGGATCGTATCCGTGGCATGTTGCCTGACGAGAGGCGGGATTTGCGCCAGCAGCATGCCAAACCCATCCTGGACGAGCTGAAAGAGTGGATTGAGGATGTCCAGACAACACTGCCACAGAAACAGAAGCTGGCGGAAGCGATGCGGTATGCGCTGTCACGATGGGCAGCATTGAGCGTCTATCTTGATGACGGCCGGGTTGAAATCGACAACAACATAGCTGAGCGTGCCATGCGACCACTGGGAATTGGCCGAAAGAACTGGTTATTTGCGGGCTCCGACAAGGGTGGTGAGCGCATCGCAAATATCTTGAGCATCATCGAAACCGCAAAGCTTCATGGCCACAATCCGGAAGCCTATCTGACCGATGTGTTGGCCCGGATCCAGGATCATCCCAAAGACCGACTTGAAAATCTGCTGCCTTGGAACTGGACGCCGGCAAACGCTCGGTGCGAGGCTGCCTGATGGCACGCTCAAGGTTCATTTACACACTCAACCAAGTCGCCGGCATGATCGGCGAGAACCTCGAACTGATCGAAGAAGTGACGGCCAACTCGGACAACATCTCCGAAGGCGAACTGGTTTACGTCAGCGATGGCACTGAAGATGGCACGAAGGGTCTGACCGAGAACGGCATCAAAGAACTTCAAAGCCTACTTGCCGACATCAGGACGTGGGACGGCGGTATCCGCGAGTTCCTCATCGACACACAGTGCGATCCTGAAATAATCGACCGCATCATGGCCGATGAGATGAAGCGCGGCCTTTAGATTCTATCTCGCGACACCCGAAAAATGCTTTCGCCGGACGCTCACCATTGACATTCATCCATCACAACTATTTTGCTGGCGTCGTGATGCTCCGGCCGGACAAAGGGGCTCCTCGGTGGGTAGGGCCGTCGAGGCGGATTCGGGAACGAATTTCGCGAGGGCGGTGGTTGAGGTGGCTAACGGCCAGACCGAAAGGCCGGTCTCCTTTGCTCGCAGCAGATACGTCGCCACAGAGGTTTTGCCGATCTTTAGGCGTTCCGAAACGGCGCGAACGGAAAGGCTCTTTTCATGCTTCAGACGCAGTATCGATCGAAAGTCTTTCACTGTCGTTCGTCCCGCTTGCTTCCGTCTTGGCATAGACCCTCACAACCTTTGATGAGGAGTCAATTTGCCAGAACGGCGCTTGCGAAAATCGACCAAAATCTGCGTCCGAGACTGTCCCGAAATTAGTGAAACACGCATTTGAGGCGTGGCATGCAGTTCTGACGCCTAGTCATCTTGCTTACGTTTATATATATCCTGCCCCCGCCCCTTCCCCAGCCAAAGGCCAGCAAAAGTAAGCGCATGCGTCACTGGCCAGGAAAAGTGTGATCGTCTCGGAAAAGGTTGTCCAGCGCTTGATGAAGCAGGAGTGCTTGGTCGTACCCAGACCGCGCCGACGGCATTTCGGATTATACCTGGGAGAACTAAGTCCAGCACCCGAGAACCTGATCAATCGCGACTTCCATGCAAAAGCGCCGAATGTGAAATGGCTGACAGACATCACCGAGTTCCAGATTCCAGCCGGGAAAGTCTACCATTCGCCTATCATCGATTGCTTCGACGGCATGGTCATCAGTTGGTCGATTGGAACGCAACCAGATGCGGAGATGGTCAATACTATGCTGGATGCAGCGATTGAGACCATGACCGAAGCAGAGAAACGTCCAGTCGTCCATTCCGATCGCGGAGCTCATTATCGGTGGCCC
Source organism: Agrobacterium larrymoorei (assembly GCF_005145045.1). Lineage (NCBI taxonomy): Bacteria > Pseudomonadati > Pseudomonadota > Alphaproteobacteria > Hyphomicrobiales > Rhizobiaceae > Agrobacterium > Agrobacterium larrymoorei. Next base: position 182,507 of record NZ_CP039694.1, on the reverse strand, counting down.
GGCTGGCTCACACGGGTCAGCGAATCGAAACTGGTTCGTTCAGTAAGCCCACGATGAAGGCCGTCTTGCGATGACGGCCTGCTGACTGCCAGTCATAGTGGTAACACTAGAGTAGTCATATGGCGAAGCATCCAATTGAGGTGATCACGTCTGTGGAGCGCCGTCGGCGTTGGTCACGCGAAGATAAAGAGCGGCTCGTCGCTGCGCGCTTTGACCCAGACGCGGTCATCTCGGAGATTGCCCGCGCGGCCGGCATCCATGTCAGCCAGTTGTTCCGTTGGCGCAAAGAGCTTTGTCGGATCGAGAAGCCAAGATCTGACACTGCGGCTTTGGTGCCGGTAATCGTGTCCGAGGCCGCTTCGACAGTCTCCCCCGCTCAGCCGGGATCACCCACCAAATTCCATCCTCGTCGGAAGCGCAGTGATGTAACAATCGAACTAGGTCGGGGCCGACGCGTCCGCGTGGAAAGCGACATCGACACGGACGCGCTTGGCCGGATTTTCGATTGCGTATTGGGTCTGCGATGATCCCGGTTCCGAGTGGTGTGAACGTCTGGCTGGCCACGGGCTATACGGACATGCGCAAGGGCTTCCCCGGTCTGTCGTTGATGGTGCAGGAGGCGCTGAAGCGTGACCCGGTGTGTGGGCACTTGTTCGTATTCCGCGGCCGCGGCGGTGGCCTGATCAAGGTGTTCTGGCATGACGGCCAGGGAGCTTGCCTGTTCACGCAGAAGCTTAAGCGAGGACGCTTCATCTGGCCGTCAGCGGCCGATGGCACGGTGGTGATCACGCCTGCGCAGCTCGGTTATCTGCTGGAGGGCATCGACTGGCGGATGCCGCAAAAGACTTGGCGGCCGACGTCGGCCGGATGAGCAAAAACACTGGAATGATGGGGTCAAATATGATTCCATCCTGTCATGAGCGACGCGACCGAAGAGCTTCCGGACGACCTTGCAAATGCCCTCGCATTGCTGGCCCAGGAACGCGCTCGACGTGTTGCAGCCGAAGCAGAAGCGGCAACCGCCAAGGCAGAAGCCGCCAGTGCAAAGGCACTCGTATCGCATTCCGAAGCGCTGATCGCTCGGCTGAAGCTGGAGATCGACGAGGTCCGCCGTGAACTCTACGGCAGCCGGTCCGAGCGCAAGGCGCGGCTCCTGGAGCAGATGGAACTGCAAACCGAGGAATTGGAAGCGGACGCCGGTGAAGATGAACTGGCCGCGGAGATCGCAGCCAAAGCTTCAACCGTCAAAGCCTTCGAGCGCAGGCGTCCGTCACGCAAGCCCTTTCCCGAACATCTGCCACGCGAGCGCATCGTCATCGCCGCTCCCGCCAGTTGCGCCTGCTGCCGATCGGCCAAATTGTCGAAGCTTGGCGAGGACATCACCGAGACCCTGGAGGTCATCCCGCGCCAGTGGAAGGTCATCCAGACGGTACGGGAGGAGTTTACCTGTCGTGAGTGCGAGAAGATCACGCAGCCACCAGCACCCTTCCATGTAACGCCACGCGGCTTTGCCGGGCCAAACCTGCTGGCGATGATCCTGTTCGAAAAGTTTGCCCAGCACCAGCCGCTTAATCCTCAGAGCGAACGCTATGCTCGCGAGGGCGTCGAGTCCTCTCTCCGTCGAGAGATATTGCCCGAATACATCAACGATCTCCTCGTGCTCACTGCGCTGAACCGGAAGCGCGACTGGTATTGAAGCTTTCTCCCGTAACGCCGAAAGCAAGTGGCGGAGCGCCGATCGATCGCCCGAGTCGGGCTTCCAGTGTTTGAAACGATGCTCAAGAAAGCGGTCGACGTGAAGCTCGCTTAAATCCTGCGGAGCATGTCCATTGCCAACATGCCAGTCCATCAGATCCCGAAACAGGCTTAGCGAGCGCCACGTGCAGTGCCGACCCAAACCTTCGTTCGACATTTTGGCTGTGTAAACGCTTACAAACTCCCGATACGGGCCGTAGACCAAGTTCCGGTATAGGGAGCTGCGATTCAAATAGTCAGTTGCGTTCATATGTCCTCTCCTTTGCGTCGATTGCGACGGAGAGACCCTAAGCTATGCCGACTAGACGGCCGCTATGGCGCCGGAAACGTTGGCAAGTTGATTAATCGGCATAGTTCGCCGGTCGGCATGAACGGCAAAGCTCAACGACATAGATCCGCAGGCGTGGCTGGCCGACGTTCTTGCCTGCATCGCTGACACGCCGATTACCAAGCTGGAGCAATTGTTTCCGTGGAATTGGACGCCGCAGACCGTCAACGCTCAAGCTGCCTGACCTGTGGCCTTCAGCGGAGGCTTACTTCGTTCAATGTCCCGAAAACGTTGCTCGCAAGACAACGCCGCTTGCGAAGGCTTCTTCGGCCGGATGAAAATCGAGCTCTTCTATCCCCGAGACTGGAAGGCTATTACAATCGAACAGATCGTTGCCGAAGTAGACGCTTATATCCGCTGCTACAATGAGAAGCGGATCAAGATATCGCTGGGATCACTCAGCCCAATCGAGTATCGAAGAAGCCTTGGCCTTAACCCATAAATCAGTCCAACTTTTTATCCGCATCCCCAACACACCGCGGGGGCGTCTCAACGACCATGGCCGCGAATTCGACGGCGTCTTGCGGCTCAGACAAAACCAGTTTGCCCTGGCGTGCCAGTGTTCACCAGGTCGATAGGTGATTGGCCTTCAGCCCAAGGCCGCAACCTCATTCACCGTCACACCTGGTCGCAAGCTCTCCGGCACGATCCGCGCTTTGATCTCATCCGGCCATTGACCATGCATCTCGCGTCCGCTCCGCCTCGTCGTGAGAACCTCCAATGTAGTGCCCATGGAGAAACTCCTTGTCGCTCGTCCATGGAAACTCGACCACAGATCAGGCAACAGCGGGCAACGTAGGGGCCAGAACACCGATTACACTTAACAAAACGTCTGAAACTGTTCAGACAAAACGAGCCACCTCTAAGGCGCGTATGGCCGTGACGAACGCGGGATGGCCAGTCGCCAAGAAAACAGGCCGACCTGTAAGGTTCAATTTAGTTAGGCGGATTGTCTGGAATAATGAGCTTAGCCAAGAGTGAATAATCATTGCCGAGATGATGACCGCCCTTCAATCCCACGGTTTTTATCGCTGTTCCACGAAGCGATGGGCAAGAGCTGTAACGATCATCCAAGCCATATATGCACCGCACCAGCAGCGGATTAACAGAACCAAGATCATTGATAGGATCTCCACCTTTCCCTTCTGTCTTCAGTCCTAGCCAGCCCCTTAAGGAAACGACATAGTCGACTTGATGCGATAGCGCGAGAAGCGAGATTCCCTTGATTTTGGCCTTTTGATTTTTGGGTAGTCCATTATAGGCTGCGGGTAGTATATCCGCGCCGAATGAGAACCCAGCGAGAACAACATTGTGCGCCCCAGTTAGGCGGGTATATGTATCTATCAGAACGCTCAAGTCTCTGGATGTTTCTTCAGGCGTCTTTTGCGACCAGAAATATCGAAGGGAGTCGATCCCGATAACGTGTATGCCTTGCTTCGCCAAGTTAGCACCGACTTGTTCATTAAGATTACCCCACCCTCCGTCCCCAGAATAAAAGATTACAATCGTATTACTTTTCGGCTTTCCTGCGAGAAAATGGACAGGGAGCTGTGGTGATTGTTTGAAACTAGGTCGTTCGTGAGCAATGGTCGCCTTCGTACTGATGAGCAATACGCTTGTCATCAAAGCGGCAGCAGTCCAGTTAAGCATTACTATCTCCAAAAATCGGGCACGACTAATGCTGTAGATGTGGAGGAATATGCAAAACCTATCACCTGCGGGAGAGCCTTTGAATGAAGATAGCGTTTCAGTTGTAATTTAGCTTCCGGTGGCCTACCTAGTGTTGATACGAGAGAACGTCATCGCCCTCAACCCAACGGGCCGGGTAAGACGCATGTGGCTCCGGCCTCGGCCTGGGCTGCAAGAATGGCTTCTCCGTCGTAGCGAAATGATGGAGCGACAGTCGGGCGGCGACTACTCCGGTTCCAGAAGCAGATAGCAGCCAGCAAGCTGCGGATCACCGATAAAATGGGTTTCATGCCGCTGCCGAAAAACCGGTGCAGAATTGCTGTTCTGACCGATCTCCCAGCGTTATGAGCGATTAAGCCCTGATCGCCAGCGATGTGCCGTTCGACGAATGGTTTGGGTCAATCAAGCCAAATGAGCGGATGCCAGATGTACGTGGATCGACCCATCCATTCTAAAGTGAAAGCCCTCCTGACATAGAGCGCCCACGGCTCCCTGACCTTTCCAAAATCATAGATCGCTCGTGATCCGCCTTCGGCAAACCACCAGGTAATGGCATATTAAGCAGTTCATTCAGTAAAGCTTGCTGTTCCGAATTTGTCAAATGGTCACCTTCCGTAGAAAGTTCTGGCCGTTTTTCTGGGACGCGCGACGGGTCCGGTTCGCCAAACAACGCCTGAGGATCAAAGCGTTCGCTTATCGAATTTACCGAATGGTCGCGCTCCAAAGGCACTTGCAAATGATCATTCACCACACTCGCCAACACTGAACTCGTTCGCACTCGGCTGTCTCCGGAAGCCTCACGAATGCTGTCCTCAATACGTCCGCCCAGTGCGCCATCTGCTTTAAACGGCGGCGGAAATGGCACACTATGTAGGGAACTCAAGAGCTCTTGCTCTTTTGGATCCGGCTGATGATCAATGAACTGAAATAAAGACGCAAGTGACGATTCGGACTCCGTTCTGCTGACCGACGATCCACCTGACTCAACCCCTTTCGCTAAAGAATGTGGATCCGAGAAACGCGCATTTGACGACTGAGGTGGTGTTTGAGGACTAACCTGTCGCTTTGGGTTCGGCAGGCGCAACAGGGGTGACGTCTTTGCAATTACATCAATTGATCGTTCGGTTGCAGGCTCAATCCTTAACTCAGCGTCATCATCGCCCCGGCCATCTCTAACCAAATTGACGCGCTGCGACGGCCGTACTAAATTGACATTTATCTGCTGTTGAGGTGACTTGGGGAGAGCTGCGCTCTCTTGCCAAGCCCTCCTATGATCTGTCGATTCCGAATTGCGCAGCGTCTGAGCGTCGCGTTCTTGCTGATTTAGCGTCGTCAGTTTTCGTCGGACTGTCACGCCAAGTATTTTTTTTGAGATTTGTTTGACGTCTTCGTTCAAATACGCTGTTTCACTCTTGTAGATCTTACCGAAAGTATGCTTGGTGCTCGTCAATTGCCCGCTAGCATCATCGTAGACGGCTGATCGCTTGTTAAAGAGCCGTCGATGACTCGATATATCTCGGCCAAGTTCGTTGCCCTCTTTGTCTAGGAGGGACCTATAAGATTTGCTGAATGCGCCACCAAGTTTTCGAATTTTAGTCCGAGAGGTTTGACGATCCGCAGCCTTAGTCGAATTCTTGGAGAATCCTAGACGTTTGCTGCCGATGAGCTCAAGGTTGCCTTTGTCATCCCGTTCAAAAGTCTCCTGCTTGGCACCTTTTTGACGGGTGAGTTCACGAAAGAGCCGGTTTTCCGTTCCGGCCCGATAGGGTTCACTCACCTTCTCGGAAATCGGATGAAATAGCCTATTTCGGTTGACATATTTCGTGCGGATCAGGAGGCCGTTTTCATCTCGCTCCCATTTTTCCTCAAAGCGTCCGTCTTTGTATTTCACATGCTTCGCGCGAAGTGTGCCATCCTCGGCGTAGAGATGGCTGCTTACGCTGCTCCAGGTCTTCTTTTTGTGAAGAGCCAAATAGACATCGCCGGTCTCGGCGTTACGCTTCAGAACCTTCGTTGTTTTTCTTAGTATACCATGCATGCGCGTTAATTCTTCTGGGCTATCGACCCGGATCCGTTTATTTCCAAGCATTTTATAGCTTATTTCGCCTCGAAAGCCGGGATCAAGTCTGTCGACTATCTGCATATCCGCGGAATATTTTCGCTTCTGCTGCGGCGTTTCGAACGGAGCTCGTTTCCTTGATGCCTCTTCTTCTGTAAGCCACGCTTTAAGCATTTGCTCGTGAAGCCGCTTAGCGGAACGGCGCATATCAGCCGTAAGCGACTTCGTGACAATTTTCTTCGTCGTGTCGACCATTGTCTAACCCTTTCATTGGCACGCTTTAAACTAGTGGGCTTCTTCACCGGCGCGGTAGCGGGAAATCTACAGACTGTTTACGGTCGGGCTACGAGTTCGGCTTTCGTAATTGCGCCGGCTGTCACTGATGGGCGGCAACGCTGGCTCTGGCCGTACCAATGTACGCGAATATTTATCGGTCGCTTCATGGAGAAGCTGCGCTGCGTCGTCCGGCAATGTCATCATACGGCGCTCGTATTCCGCAACACTGGTGTAAGTGCCAGTTCTATGACCATCTTCATTGCGATCCGCTATCAGCACATCTTTTGGAGTCAGTTTTTGCAACTTTTCCTCAGACAGATCTCGAAGTTCGCGCAAATTCGCTCCATCCGCAACGATAACCGCTGCTTGTGCGCCAAACTGCTCAAACTTGACGATATCTGCATGGCTTTGCCGACCCATCGAAACAGGCAGACCAACTCGATCCATCAACTGGGTGAAGTGCTCGGGGTCGGAGTATTGCAGTCTCGGAGGTGACATATAGCGGTTGCCGTCGCGCGCCAGAACTTGGACGCGATCCCAATACACCCCTTTTTTTAAGGCTTGAGCCCAAGGAGAAGTGGGTGCATTTTGCAACAAGAAGCGAACACTGACATGGCGGTCGGGGGTTAAACCTCCCTGACGATCGGACTGCCTTCCCATATTCACTGTCGCGTATGGCAACTCCCTGTTGTGAGCTCGGTTCTCGCCGGCGAACTGCGCGAAACGGATATCCGCGCTGCCACGCTCCCATGATTCCAAATATTTGGAGTCATGCATAATTCCAGATATAGATTTCAGCTTGATCTCGGTATCCGTACCGTACTTACTTTTTACAGCATGTTCGAATTCCTCAAATCGTTTACCGGTATAAAAGTCGCCCGCAAATCGATACATGAAATGTATATCATTTTGCGGGGTCTTAATTAAGATATCTGGCAGCAGTGAACCAGCTTGAAACTCGTGCACGTAGCGTTTTTGAATTTCTCTGCTTCCGTATTTCTCCGTGTGAATATATCGGTTTTCAGGTCTCAATTTATTATTTTGGTCAAGTTTAATATTCGGATTAGCACGATAGAAGATTTCGGTACCAGTGACGCCCATCTCGGCGTGAGCACGATTCCAGACTTCCAACTTGTGCTGAAAACGCGCTTTGCGCTGCTCATCCAATTCGAGTTTGTCCCAACTTTCAGCCAAGTCCTGAGGGATTTCGATCTTATCGAATGCGAGAGGTGGGGGATAGTAGTTGCCGACCCCATCCCGATAGAGTCGGCAGACTTGATTGAATTCCCTCTTGGTAGGCAAATGATCAAGGTTACCTTTAGCAATACCTGCGAACTTGTCTTGTCCGGTTTGCCACACAAGAATATACTCATCTTGACGCCGATCATGGCCTGGTAAAGTCATATTCGCGAACAGGCTTGATAACTCACTTTCAACCTCAGACCGACTTCCGTTAACGCTGCCAGAATCGTGGCTCGACTGAGATCCGAACGCGTAAGGACCATTTTCGGGACTTATAACTTCCGTATACGGTGGGCTCCCGAGAACGTTGTGTTCGGCAGTATTCTCGCTATCCCCCATATGAACTTCGGACGTGTCGGAGGTATACACGTTGTCCCTTTTCTGACGCTTTGAAATATTCAAACTGGAGTTTTCGACATTGTCTGCTGCGGTGCCAGCGATATTTTTAGTATTGCCATCGCCCGTCGTATCCATCGTCTGACTCCTTTTAGCTGACAAGGTTTTCTTCGGGAAGCGGGCACTGAAGAACAAAATTCTCCAGTTCTATCATGTCGAGATCCAAACTCGTAAAGCCATCAGGCTGATAATTTTTGTTCAACTTCTCTATATGAAGTTCTCGCGGCTCCTCAGCCGCCAATTCAGGAACGTTTTGGCTCGTGTTTAGTTTGATGATCGCCATGTCATTGTTTCTCCTGCGAAAATTTCAATCTTATCTGTGCCTGCCGCTCCGATCCAAAGCCCGCCTGAGCATCGAACGTAGATTTATCTCCGCAAATTAGAGTTTGCTCCATTTGCGTGGTCCCGTTTGGACCGGTGCGAGAGTATGCCTTCTGCAAAACCTCTCCGCATACTTGAGTCGTGCTCTGCCGGGAGCCATAATTTGCTGATCCAGGCCGCGGTCCTCGTCTCGCTCCCTTAGCCGAGTTTGGTCAAAAAAAGCCACACACTTGGGTTGCTGATTTTGCCACCAAGGCAGTTCAACTCTTGGCGTTCGCGTCGTTAGCCAGCGCGATGCGAAAGCCCTCCTATCAGTATTACAGCGTGCATTGTGTTCCAGAGTCGTGGAGGACATAATCACCGAATAGAGCTGAGCCTGTGTTGAACTTATCATCTGGGCCCCCGTCACTAAACGAATATCGCGTTTCATCTGTAACTCCTGCTAAGTCGCAGAGATAGCGTGACTTTGTCAAAGAAGGTCGCAGAAAACAGGCATCAAGTAACGGCGCCATCTGGATGCAATTTTGTTGACCTGTCATCATGGATGATGCCGTCAACGTTCACTGTATTCTGCACGGCTTCGTTCCCGGGACTCGTAGGCTCTTCGCTCGTCGTGGGCGGTAGCGTTGTCCTCCGCGTTCGACGACTTGGCTTTAGCAGGTGACGCACCTATCAGATCAGCGGTCCGGTTCAACGCGGAAAGAAGGGCCTTTTTTTTCTGCCGTGGAGGAAGTGATTTGACCTCCAGATCTCTCTTGGCGTCGTAAAGGGTCAAAAATTCCCGATAGACTTGGCGCTCACGCTCGATGGTTGGCCATTTTCCTGTCAATGCGGTCTCGCGAGCAAGGACGGCTTCCGTTTGCCCACGTGGTCCAAGGTGCAGCAATTGGGGCTCTTGTTGTTTACCAGGTGGTGAGAGAATAGGATCCCGGCTTACCGTATAGTTGTAGCTAGTTGTCGCTACCTGAATTGGTAAACTGACCCCTTCGGGTGATACACTTTGCAGACCATCATTGGCAAGCTGGTGCGCGTAGCCTAACTGGTTCAACTGATATCCATTCGAAGCTATAGCACCTTCCGCAGACGCGACAGGGTCTGTCAGGGTTGCCTTTTGATCTGAGCGATAGCTCGCATCATCTGGCCATCCACGACCGATAAGTCCGGTTCGTCCCCTTCCAGTCCCCACATGTTGCCGATGAAGTTCCTTGCATTCGAGGTAGGCCGGCATTGGCCTCTCAAGACGACGTCCCTCCTTTGTTGCCCGCAAGATGTCGTGGACCACCTTGAAACCGAAAATATGCTCCGACTCGAACTTTCCAGTTTCGGTCGCTAGCCGTTCTCGTTCATTTTTCCGACTTCCATATGTGCCAATATTATCGCCTCTCGAGCGAACGGCTTTTTCTGGGGAAGGCAATCTAGTTGCCGATCCACCTTTGTCGGACAAAAGTCGGCGCACATTGTAATTGAAGTCATTAGTGGTCGCTGTAGCTGCTCGGCGGCTTTTCGTGCCCAACCGCTTAACTTCACATGCGCCACCCCAAGAATCGCTGGCGGCGATGCTCTCGGTTTGAATTGCGTTGGGTCCAGATGGACCGAAATACAGTGCCCGCCTCGTTTCCAACTGTGAGCGGGCCGAGGATAGCATGTGAGTGGTTTCTTGGGCTGCCTCACATGTAAACTCACGCTGGCCTAATTCCGATAGATCTCCCAGAGCGGGGCCAGAGCTATTGGTGCTACCCGTCTGGGACGCGTGGCAAAGGGCTTCGCTCTCGTCAAAAGGATCACGTTCATCGGGAGTCCAGGCCGACGAGTCAAGCTCCGCTCGACGAGAGTTCACATCCAGGTCTTGCCATCGAGGTTGGGCTAGCTGCCCCCACCTTCTGTAAGCCAGACGTTCGCCATCTCCGAGCGACTTTCCCTCATATGAAAAAACCGACGATGGTGAATTTACGATCGGCATCGTCGAGACAGATGCCCCGTCTTCCGCGGCCTGACGTGCATCTACGATAAGATCTTCCCAATTCGGCCTCTCCAGCCTAATCCAGCGCTCATGCGCGGCGCGCTCGGGTGCCCCGAGCTTCATGTCATCATAGGCAAAAGACGCAAGAGAAACCCCTTTCTGGTCGATTGTACATTCATGATTGTGTTTGGGCGCATCAGACCGAGACTTTAACGCTTCCTCAAGGGCATCATTCGCATCTGCGAACGAACTAAGATGACCAAGTTCTGCCATCCGCGCATTGACGACGAGGTCTTCCCATGTCGGCTGGGCCTCCCCTTCCCATTGTTCGTAAGCTCGCTTTTCCACTTCGCCCAGTGGTATACCCTCATATTCGAAGATTGAGGAGGACGCCTCTCCTGACCCAAGGGTCCACGCGGCTTCGTCGATTGCATCCCGACGCGCCTTGAGCACCAAGTCTTTCCATGTTGGTGGCTCCAGTTCGCTCCAGTCATCGTATGCAGCGCGCTCGGCTTGCCCGAGCTTCATCTCGTCGTAGTTAAAGGACGCAAAATCACTCATGTTTCCTTTGATTGATTCGCTCCGCTTGCGCTTCAAAGAATCGGAGCAAACGTTCTCGCCCTCGCCTAGGCAATCATATACGTCGGCGAACCTGCCAGGATGGCCGAGTTCTGCCATGCGCGCATTGACAACGAGATCTTCCCATGTGGGTTGAGCGTTCTCTTGCCATTCTTTGTACGCTTGCCGCTCCGCCTCACCTAGCGGCATTCCATCATATTCGAAGATCGAGGGACAAACCCGTCCCAGATCAACAAGCCACGTGGAATCATCTGTTGCATCCAGTCGCGCCTTGAGTACCAGGTCTTTCCACGTGGGGGGGGCCCGTCCATCCCAGCTCTCGTATGCTTCGCGCTCGGCAGTGCCAAGTCTCACGTTATCATACTCAAATGACGTGGATGAATGTGCGCTGCGCTCGGTTTGATCCTCACTGCGAGCACACTTGGGCTCGGTTGGGGAGAAGACAGGAGCAGCTCCGGCAGGAACTTCCAAAAGTGATGCTGTCGAACCGATGATGTCGGCTTTTGAGTTTTCTAACGGTTTCATGGCGATATCTACTCAATTTGCACCCTACGAATTGTTTGTCGAGCTTTGCGCAACTACATAATTTGCGCTGGCAACGAATTACTACAATCTGGTAGCAACTTAAGGCCATGTCACCGGCGGTGGAGGCGTAGATCTATATCGTTCCTGAAGCTCTATAATCTGTTCTAGCAGTTGCTGTTGCGCAATCAGAGCCGGAGCCATTTCGGGGGTAAGACTGGAATCTAGTGGCATACCACCTGAATTAGCGCCTTTCTCCATCGCAGTGATTTCAATCGAGCGTGGGGGAGTGTCACGCCCAATTGTAACACTCTCTGGGCCGCCGTTGATATTGCTGCTTTGCTTTTCTGCGGCTTCCTCATTGCCTACCATAGAAACCATGTCGCCCACACTTTGCTCTGGCACTACGACGCCGTGTTGGCTGAGGTTTTGGATCTGCTGGTAATTTTCTTTCGATAGCATCAAGGATACTGGCTCAGGGAGAGGGCCCATTTGGCGTTCGAAAAGGCGCTTCAGCATACGATCCGAATAATATCGCACTTTCCGCAGTTTAAGAGGCGGCTGCCCTTTAATAAGGACTATTTCATGGTCGTCGTCGAGTAGACGGACCTGTTCGGCGCGCAGAAGCGGCGCTCCTTGGTCGGAGATTTGTATGTTATGATCAAACATGCGCGCTTGGCTGTACGACGTTGAGCGAGCTTGAAACGTATAGTCACCGATAGCTTTAGAAATGTAGGTTGGCGTCTCGTCATCAGCGGTCGCCATGAATACCTGCACACCGGTATTGCTAAGGAAATTTTGTTTACCAGCTTCATCATAAGTTCCCGTCAAAGCAGACAGGCTCTGTATGATGAACATGAAGCGGCCTTTGTAGCCCGCAATTGTCGTAATCGCCGTTTCTACGGCTTCCAGCTTGCCCAGGTGCTTGAACTCATCGAGGAGAAACAGAACCTCGTGCCGTTCATCCCCAAGGGGCAGCGATCGCTGCAGGATTGATACAACCTGCTGGAAGAGAAGACGCATCAACGGCGCTACGACTTCCAGATCGTTCGGACTGACACAAAGATAAATGCAGGTCTTTTTCCGCCGCAAATCGTAGACGGAAAAATCCGAGCGGCTTGTAGCCGCCTTGACGAGTGGATCGGCCCAAAGATTGAGGCCGCCGTCGCCGAGCACCGATGTGTAAGACGTCAGTATTTTGGTGTCATTTCCCGCCATATTGTCGAAGATGCGCTGAGCCTCTTTGTTTTGAGTTTCCTCCGCGAGCTGGGCAAATAGTTTGTATTTTTCACCCGGCTGAGCGAACAGATCGTAAACCGCGCCAATCGTCGGAGTACCGCGCTCAATACAACTCAATATGCCTGCAACGAAAAGATCTCGTGCACCGTCGATGAAACCCTCCGCACCCTTGCCTTTGGCTGTGATGAGATTCGCAGCAAGGCGGCGCGTTTCCGTAAAGCGCCGTTCGGGCGGCAACGCGGCGATGTCAAGCACGGGATTGTAACAGTGCGTTCGCCGCTCTGGATTTAAGGGCGAGAACTTGAAAACCGCGTCACCACTTGATTTACGCGCCCTTGATGTGAGTTCGAATAGCTCGCCTTTCACATCCAGAGCAATTACTGAACCCTTGAAGGTTAGCAACGTGGGGATAACGACGCCGACACCCTTACCAGCGCGAGTTGGCGCGACGACGAGGCTGTGAGGTTGTTCTCCATTAGTTAGGTAGCTGCCAAACCAATGTGGTCCACATGTTTTGCCGAAGATGGGTCCTGTGACGTGACTGTAGCGCTGGAGGTATCTGGCGTGGCGCATCTCGCTGGACAGGGCCCAGCGAGCAGTGCCGTGATGATCGCGCTCGCGCATCGATATCAATACTTGGCATAGCAATACGAGCGTCGACGCCGCAAAGATGATGACAAGTCCGCGATAGAACGTTGGGCTTGCGTATCCCAAATAAGGCGGTGTCTCGTACAGGAACGCGAGAACGCTGAAAGTCATCATCGTTTCGCCCGTAAAGCCATGGCGAAATGTGACATAGAGACTTGCTGCACAGAAACCAACGGCAAGTGAACATGCAATGCTTGCAGCTAGGCGTGTCGGCGTGTATTTGCCCGAATTCATCATGTGGCCACGCTCCGTTCATCCTATTGGTAACGGCAATTGTTATAAGTCAGTTGGCTTTACAGCCCATACCCGCCGCGCATGCGCGGTTCTAAGACCCTCGCCCGATCCTGTGCGTCACGGCGATCCCCGTCCCGGCATGCAGGCTGATCCGCTCCAGAAATAGTGGATGGTAGAACCATCTCCTCGACAGCCTTGTTCAGATTGGGGCTATGAGATTTTTGCCCCACATCCTGCTCTGAGCAGGATCTCTCGGAATGTGGTTTCGAGATTGCGTCAATCCCTGCCCAATCCTCGTCGGTAAATTCGGGAAAATCATGCGACTTCGTTTCTGATGAGCTTGGCCCGTGCCGAGAACCCTCCGGATGGGCTGCAGAACCTGTAAACCAACCTCCGGCGGCCACGGTAGAATCTTCGGGTATTATAGTGTCGCCTAACCTGATCGCCTGAGTGCGGTTCGCAACATACCGCCTCGTAGTTGGGCGGGGGTCGGAGAGTGCATCGATCCGCGACCAATCCTCGTCTGTAAATTCGGGAAAGTCATGCGACTTCGTTTCTGATGGGCTCGGCCTTTGTCGAGAACCCTCAGGATGGGTTGCAGAATCTGTAAACCAAGGACCGGCGCCCATGGTAGAATCTTCGGGTGTTAAAGCGTCGCCTAAACCGATCGCGTGAGTGCTGTTCGCAACATCCCGCCTCGTAGTTGGGCAGGGGTTGGAGATTGCATCGATCCGCGCCCAATCCTCGTCGGTAAATTCGGGAAAGTCGTCTGAGCGTTCCTCTGGTGATCCAAGGGATCGAACATCGGACAATCCATGAGGCGTTTGGCTAGCGATTTCGGTCGCGTCGCCAGAATAGTTACTTTCAGCGACGACTTGGGTACTTTCGATGTTGGGGGATCCTGGCTCAGGGCTCAAATCCGCTTCGGCTGTGTCAATAGGAACAATCTGGGTATTGAGCGGCGAACTTGTATCGGCAAGCAAATCAAGGTCATCCAACCCCGGCCCGGAGCCTTGTGCCACCCGTAAAAGGCTGTTGGTCTGGCTATCTCTGCTGTCTACTATCCAGTCGGATGCGCCACTGTATGTTTCTTCGGGTTGGCCCTCGCCAGGTATGATCACATTATGACCTGAACCTGAGGCGCCTGTGGCAACGGCTAGCGTCGCAATGTCTTGCTGAGATTGCGTACTGCTCTCCTCAGTCACGTTGATCTCATCCAGCCCCATTTCAAACCGGTGCGGTCCTTCCGACGCAAGCCTCGCGGTCGAGCTATCGATTATAGCCAAAGACGCGGCAATGGTACTCCTCATCTGTTTCGAGCTGCTATTTTGCTTCGCCACCGATTCCTCAGCGGTTCGCTCGTGTACGCGCAATCGCTTTGTTTCCTCCTGGCCAAAAAGAGACGACGACGTCGCTTCATGGTGGGCCCCGGCAGCGGATTGCACCTCAATTTCCCGCAGATATTGCATGGCGGTGCGAAAATATCCTTTTTTCCTGGGAAGGATAGGTGATTGGAGTTCGAGAGCTTTGGATGATCCAACCGGGAGCATCTCTGCGGTATTCTGAGCATAAATTGCACCCCGTTGATTTTCGGCGGGGGTCCTTGGATGGTCGCCGGCGGCACCAGGAAGTTGTGAGGAGCCATTCGATGCCACGGGTTCTCTAGGGTTGTGTCCCCCACTGGCCGACAGCGGTGTGACTGTGATTGGCGCACTTCTGCCTCCTTCGTTAAACGGGTTCCTCGGAACGGAGCGAGTGAGATCTCTATTGAATTCTTCGTTCAGCATGATCGTTCTCTTTCTACCTTCTATTTCCCTCATCACCTTGGCTGCGCTCGTTCCTTGGACGCTTGCGAATGCTCCGCTCCGCGTCCTCATCACGAGGACGCTTAGAATTAGACTCTTCCTGCCGCGAGCCATCAACTGGCGTAGGCAATTCGTCTGTAACAATGTTAGTCCGTCCCCGGGGGCGCAACGGACTCGATTCAGGCGGGTGTTTAGGTGATATGATCGGATCGTCACGGAAGCCCGGTGCGTCGGTGATTGTCACTCCCGACTGAAATCTGTTCCCCCTAGAAATTTTTGCGCCGCTCTGCTCCACATCACCACGTGGCCGTTTCCGATCACGCCGATGCCAAGTGTCATCTTCACTCGCAGTGTACGCGTTGATGGGTTCGGTCGAATGGCCTCCAATATCCTGGCCGTCTCCGACGATTGTGAGAGGGGCGTTCCTCAAATTGGCATCGTCCACAAAGGCTTCATCGCTTCGGGATTGGGAACAGGACTCGTTTCCAATCGGAATCCGATCCGGCGTCCCGCCGCTCCCCTCCGATCCGATTGGTGCCCTCGGGCGCACGTTTCGTAACGAGCTTTCTGACTTGTTTTGAGATGATTCACCGTGTGAAAAACCTAGATCAGGACCGTCGAAATGAATGCGATTAGCCTGTTGCCGCTGAAGACGGCGATACTGGGCGAAAGTCATCGGCCGCTCGGTGATGCCGCGTTCTGCTCGCGTGCTCGCCTCCAGAACGATGCCGTGACGAAGTGAAATCTCAGCCATCCGAATGCGCAAGGCGTCGTAATTCAGTTGGGGGTGGCGCCGGGAGATTTTCAGCCAGCCGTGCCCCAAAAGTTCGCGACGATTAACGACGACATGCAGATGTGGGTGGTCGCGATCGGTGTGGAAGGCAGTAAGATAGTTGTACCTGCCACCCCCTACGCCTGACCCAAACGTTTCGGCTGCCCACTCGCGACTCGCTGCATAGGCAGCTGCCTCACTTGTACCGGCAGGGAAGCTCACAATAATATGGGTGGTCAACTCTTGTTGCCTTTCCTCGTCGGACTGATTCTCGTCGTAAGCCCCGGTTTCTTGAACCCAACTGCGGGCAAGGTCGCGGATCTCATTCGCCGGTATGAAAACACCAAGATGCCGCGCCGAGCGCTGAAGTTCCAACTTGCCCTTACGCGACAGATACTCCAACTGATTGATAATTTGCTGGATGGTCTTCGTACCACCTCCCGGGACTATGCGAATAATGACTTGTGACCGATCAGGCATCCAACAGTTTCCTTGCCAAGAACTATGTCAGTGCGAGGCGTCCTCCAGCATGGAACAACCGTCAATTCTTCGCCGTGATACGGACAAAATAGATCGGAGCAAGCCATCGAGATCGGCGAACGCTGTACCGAAAGCGTTCCGTTCAGCTTGAAGAGCAGCCAAATCCGTTGTCGGATTTTCCGCGTAGGCTGTTAGCAGCGCCGCAATGTTGTTTGAGAGCGTTCCTATGGAGTGAAGTATGGCTTCCATTTTATGCCGAGTCTCTGCATCGATTTCGAGAAAGCCCGCGATCCGACGGACGGCAACCCTTATGGCCATGCTATCGGATAGCCCCAACCTGCGGGCCTGGCGGGAAAAGTTCTCATATTCGGCCGATCGCAAACGGGTACTGACGACCTTGAATCTTTCGATCTTCGTTTCTTCGCTCCGGTTTACTACGCTGTCAGAAAAGGATTTTGCGTTCTGCGACATCGCTTGCTCCATAGAAAGCGGGATGATCTTGCTTCGTTCGGATCAAAGTCTCTAGCCAAGAGCAGATAAGCCTAGCCCTACGAAGATTAAAATCAATAATATACAGCGTATTTTTCGATTTAATAAGCTACACTCGCAATCAAGCCGTAATATATCTGAAATATATTTATGTTAACATTTATTCTAATGCACATTTACACATACGAATAAAAATACAAACGCACTCGTGCTCACAAAGTCTACGGGATAAACTCATGAAACTTTTAACTTTTTGCTCGTTTAAAGGTGGCGCGGGCAAGACCACGGCGCTCATGGGCCTTTGTTCTGCTTTTGCAAAAGGCGGCAAAAGAGTAGCTCTTCTCGATGCCGACGAGAACCGGCCTTTAACGCGGTGGAAAGAAAACGGCGTGCGCAGGAACACCTGGAATGAATCCTGCGAGGTGTACGCTGCAGAAGAAATGTCGCTACTCGAGGCGGCTTATGAAGACGCCGAAGCTCGGGAATTCGATTATGCGTTGGCCGATACGCATGGGGGTTCGAGTGAGCTCAACAACACTATCATCGCGAGTTCAAACCTGCTTCTGATCCCCACAATGTTAACTCCGCTCGATGTCGATGAGGCACTTTCGACGTACCGTTACGTCATCGAGCTGCTGCTAAGCGAAAATTTGGTGGTTCCAACCGCCGTTTTGCGGCAACGGGTCCCGGTTGGTCGATTAACGACGTCGCAGCGCGCGATGTCGGAAATGCTAGCGAACCTGCCAGTCATACAATCTGCAATGCACGAGAGAGACGCATTCGCTGCGATGAAAGAACGTGGCATGCTACATCTCACGTTGTTGAACGCAACAGATGATCCGATGATGCGCCTCGTTGAGCGCAACCTAAGAATTGCGATGGAAGAACTCGTGACAATTTCAGAGCTTATTGGCGCAACTTTGGGAGATTGAAGATGGGGATCCGCAAACCAGCTTTGTCTGTCGGTGAAGCAAGACGGCTTGCTGCCTTGCGATCGGAGGTCGTTCAAACAGTTCCGGCCCATTCCTCGCAAGGCGCGCAATTTCCTCAGTTACCTGAAAGAGGCAGACCGGAAGTTCTACATCCCCCTTCAGCCGCCAAGCGTCGCGACAACTTCGATCGGAAATTGCTGCTTACGGCAGACGCCTTGAGTTCAGCAGCTACGCCCGAAAAAATCCAAGTCTTCCTCTCGGCGCGACCGCCAGCTCCTGAGGTATCAAAAATATATGACAACTTGATTCTGCAGTACAGCACTTCCAAGTCACTGCAGATGATCTTGCGCCGTGCGCTCGTCGATTTTGAGAGCATGTTGGCGGACGGATCAATCAGCACGGCCCCAAAAAGCTACCCGATCTCACAAGTATCCAATAAGCCTGTTATTGTTCAGACCTCCCGCATGTTCCCGGCGTCGCTTGTAGAGGTCGCACGCAATTACTTTGATCCATTGGGATTGGAGACTGCCCGGGCTTTTGGTCACAAACTGGCTACAGCGGCCCTAGCATCTTTTTTTGCAGGAGAGAAGACCGGAAAATGGTAAAGGATCATCCTGGATTGTAAAGACATATGCGTCGCCGCTCTAAGCCGCCATCATGCCTCCGAAAGATACATTCACATCAGCGTCGAAAAAATACCCAGCACCCCTAACCGTTTTAATCAAGTTTGGGCTGGCTGCATCCTCTTCGAGCTTTCGGCGCAGTCTCAAAATGAGAACATCGATGCTTCTGTCAAATACTTCCTCGTCACGCACGCGGCTCGCAATGAGCAGTTGCTCTCGAGAAAGGATGTCGCGAGGCTTTTCCAAGAACGCGACAAGTAGATTGAATTCCCCCGCGGTCAGTTTCACCTCGCCATTGTCTGTAGATGTCAATCGCCGTTGTCTGAGACTGAGTGTCCAACCAGCGAAACAAAATGAGCGACGGTCTTTGGTTCGCCCGACATTCGGTCGCACGCGTAATGCCACACGTATGCGTGCCAGGAACTCGCGTGTCCCAAAAGGTTTCGCTATAAAATCCGTGGCTCCCAACTCGAGCGCGACAACCTTATCCGCCTCTTCGAGGCGGTCTCCGCTGATGATTATTATAGGGATATCGGATTTCGCGGCTAGACCGCGAACGATCTCAAGTCCGTCTTCACGTCCTAGATTGAGATCCACGACAACGACATCGACCGTCTCGGATGCAAGTACACGGTTGAATTGCTGACTCTCGGACACAGTAGTCACCCTCAGCGCATGAATCTTAAGATACTCGGCGATGAGGTGGCGCATTGCAGAATCGTCATCAATGACAAGAACGTGTTTCACAATCTCACCTCTCTAAGAGAAGACTAAATTAACATACATGCAATCAATGGACGAATATTTTGGAATAAATGTGTTCTTTCTCTCAATATGCGGGTAATCTGGCGGAATTTCGGCATTTTTTTGGTGAAAAAATGCGCGTTAGGCATTTCAACTTGACGACAGGCCCTGTAGCTGTTGAACTGTTCACTTATGACGGTACATTCTGGGGCGCTCTAGCTCTGGTTAAGTAGATCTCCAATCGTTTCGCCGCGCCGACGAGCATCGGCCGCAAGCCAAACCTCACCTACTTCATAAATATCTCCATAAGCCTGAAAGGGGACAATGACATCTATCGCCGTGGCCAACATGTCGAGGAGTGTACGATCTTCCAAGCCAGCGCCCTGAGGACTGCTTTTCACCAGCGAGAAAAGCTTTTTGAACCCTTGAATAGGATTGGCACCATGGATCGTGGATATCGACCCAGGATGGCCTGAGACGACCTCACTCAGGTATGCCCATGCCGCGTCGTCCCGCATCTCACCGAGCAATATACGGTCTGGGCGCATTCTAAGGCTTGCCTGCAGTAATTGCTCCGCGGTCACCACTCCCATTCCACCACCGCTCTTTGAGTAGAGCAGTCTGACATGGTTTTCGTGAGGAATGACTAGTTCAAGCGTATCTTCGATGGTTATCAGCCTCTCTTCTCGGGGAATAGCGCTGATCAAGGTCTTGCTCATCGTAGTTTTGCCGCTCCCGGTCGGGCCACAAAGTAAAATAGTCCGCTTGCCGGTAACGCATGCACGTAGAAACGCCTCCAGATCACCGCGATCGTATTCTTGCAAGATCGCAGCGTCTAACTGTTCTCGACGCTGCGTTCTTATTTGCCACTGATTCCATCTACTGGCGTCATAGCGAGCCGCGACTTCCCCTAATCCCGAAACACGATTGCTTGGCCGACGGATTGTCAGGCTGACAGTTCCCGAAGGTACGGTTGGCGGCAAGCATATCTGCAATCGCTCTCCGCCTGGAAGTTCTGTGGCACAAAGGGGATTCCTAGGGCCGACATCTTGTTTTCGTAATGCTCCTGCCAGAATGGCGATGTCCTCAAGATCATCGAAAGAAAATGGCGCGTCGAATCTCGAGAAGACTCCACCCCGGCGCACAAAGGCCTCTCCTGGTCGATTTATTGCAACTTCTTCAGTTCTAGGATCATCGAGCCATTTTAGAACTGGCTTAAGAAGAATAAGTAATTGGGGACTTACTTCCATTAGAGGCATCTCGTAACTTTGACTGTCTGTTTACTAGCGCAGATGACGATGTTTTGCCGTTTCCCCCGTCAGGCGAAGCTGATAAACTCCTGAAAAATCTAGATCGCGCGCGACGAAGATCGATACCGTATCCCCCTCATTTTTGCTCAGGGTCGGGGGAATGTTGATGCTTGCCCGTAGGGCGGTATCGGCTGCTTGTTCACCATTGTTTTGGAAACTATTAATACTGGTCCCGCCAGCCGAATTCCCTGCATAGCTGCTCGCCGCTTGAACGGCACCCTGGACAACACTGAGTAGCATAGCTCCGCTAAAGCGCGACCAAAAATGATTATTGACCGTACCTGGCAGTCCAGACCGGCCGAGTTCGTCAGCCCCGGGCGAGGCAAGCGATACTATCGCATGTGAGGGCGTCTCAGCGCGGCTCCAGAGTACAAACACGCGAGCGTCTCCTTGCTGGAGTCCTCGCTGTATCTCGCCGACAACTATCGTACCGCGATCCAGAAGCACTACATTTCCGGTTGTGCCACGTATATCTTGGGGCAAAACGCATTTCACATACCCCGCTAGATTTGTGTCAATAGCGGTCTGTAGTATGCAGGGAATGATCGTCCCTTGCGTGATTGCAAAATCTGGATTGGGCAAAAGTGTAGCAAGGCTAGGTTGCAAAATGCTCGGTTTCATCCTGGTCGATAGACCGTTCTCGGTCTCTTGGACAGAAGCGGCCAAGTTGTTTGGGCTCGGATTGGCGTCGCCACGTTCTTCAATATTTGTATTTACTGACTGCAGCCCGTTTTGAGCACTTCCTGTGTAGGCGAAGATCGGCGTTTCTTCGGGCTTCATGTCGGTGTGTGCTCGCTGATGTGGGTCAGCCTGCGGAATATCTGCTTCTGAAACTGGTGGGGGTAACACAGGCTTTGCTGGATTTTCTATCGGGGCCGGCCGGAATGGATTCGTGTTCGCGTCAATCATTGGGTTTGTTGCAGACTGGTCGGCTTTTTTATGATGATGTGCACCAAGCCAGATAAGGCTTAATGACAACAACAGGACCAAACCCGCAACAAGAAGCTTTTGCGATCCTGAAATGCGCCTACCGCGAGGACCCGTCACGAGTGAGCCGTTAGGATCTATGGTCTCTCCAGATTGGTTGCCGAGGTCTTGCATTACCGCACTTCCTTAAGGACACGAACTACATCCGGTCTAACTGTGCCAGTGCCTGTCTTCCTTCCGACCGGGTCATATGCCTTGTTCCAAATGCACAGTACAGTATGGCCATCCCGTAGTCGCCACGCTCTGGAAACAGATGCGACTACAACGCCATCACCTTTCACCGAATAGTTGGCGGTGGCTTCTTTGCCGTCTGGGTTGATGACGTAGATTGACGGTATCCGTACGTTTCCGGGAAAGCGAAATGTCGTGGAAGACCCGTCGTCGACAACTTCTACCGGCAGCAGCGAGCGGTCCCCTTGCGCGACATAACTCCAGTTTTTCCCTCTTGGGTCGCCACTTGATGTCGGATGTTCAAGCAAGTCCTCGGCTCGACGCTGATATTGCGCTTGCGCCCGCATCCGACCCGCAAAATCTTTCTGCTCCGCGTCTTTTTGGCGAGCAGCGGCAATGTCGGCAGGATAAGTGAACTGTACGCTATAGAAGAGATCAGGCTGCTCTTTATCGAGCCGAGACATCGTTCTGGTCGCGAGGCTGAAAACATAGCGCCGCATTCCCGCGTCACTTGCTGTGAGGACTATCACAGGCTGCGGCTGCAGTACTTTGCTGGCCTTGAAAAACAGATAATTGCCGCGTGGTAGCGCAGCAAGATCTTTGCTGTCCGAAACGGCGACAGCTGTCACCGTTTCATTAGACCCAAATGTCACGACCAGTGTGGCTCCAACAGCGGTTGAAAGGTGCACTACCTGGTCGGGATTGTAGGCGAGATAGCGCATCCGTGGATCCAGTTTGCCTGCCGCCGGCGTGTCTTCTGCCCTGGCGCTGCTGGTTACAAAGAGAATACAAAGCAGGCCCAGAAACAAATTTTTGGTCATTGCTGGCTCCGTGTCATGTTAGAAACGGTATCTTCCGACGTTTGATAAGAAGTAATGATCAAACCGCCCGGGTTTGTCAGCCTCAACCGGCCTGGTAAGTCAGCTACCGTTTCATAATGCACGGTTGCGGTCCAAGTGGTTACAATCGGGGACTGTCCCTCCATGATGAGAGTGCGTTTGTAGCGGAGCTGCTGGACGCCAGGCATAAGTTCGTTTGAACTAATGTGCTCGGCTTCCAGTTTTCCGCGCTTTCCGATGATGATTTGAGGAGAACTCGGGTTGGGGTAGTTAAAGTACTGCTGGTAATCTTGTCGTACTGTTGGAGCGCTGAAGCTCGAAACCAGATCGTATGCATATTGGGCTGTATCTGCCGTGTAGCTTTCCCGCAGACGAACATACTCCCACAGAGAAGCGTTTACGACCGCTTGTTCCTGCGTCTCTGGCAATCTCGAAATGGAGACCTCACTGTCAACCGTGCCGTCCGGGCGCACCCACAGATATACTGGGACCAGTTTGTTCAATGGGACCATCACCGCGATCGCGAAGGCCTGCGCCAAATTCCCTGCCAGGGCAATTATGGCCAAAGCAGCCAAAGCCCTGGAGACCCGCCGAGAAGATCTAGCGCGAGCAGACTGGAACGCCTTCACTTCATTATAGTGATCTGCCAATGCTTCCTTCTGGACCAATAGAGCATATTCAGAACCGTTCATTGATCTCTCCTCCGGTGATAGGCTGAAGATCCGTTTGGGCAGGCTGCCATCGCCCAACGTTCAGCGGAAAGATAGGTCCCTTACAAGCCGCCAACCGATCGTGTGTCTGACAAGACACCAAGCCAAAGAGCAGAAATATTAGAAAGTACTTCAAAGGAACGCTCCGTGTGTCAGGCTGGATTATCTGCGGACAGTCCGCGCGAAGTGACGATTGAGACTACCAACCGTTTGCGTGTCGCCGTTCCAATAGCTTCCTCCTATGTTTCCGGCGATCGCCGGTAGGGCGACGATCAAAGCGTTGCCCGTCAGAAAGAACATATCGAGTTCATAGAGGCCTATTATCTTGGCGGCAGTCGTGCCCGCGGACGTTACAACCCCCAAGATTAGAACAAGCGCGGTCGCTTCTGTCAGCACGACGATAGTTGCCACAATGTTTAGAAGAAGCAGAAGTATACCATATGTGACAAGTTGGCCGATCCATTTCGAAGCCATGTCTTTCGTTCTATCAAAGAGATAGCCGACAAGGATTAGCGGCCCTATAGCTAGCAAAACCTTGATCAGGATACCGATAGCGTCGTAGATTCCAAACGCGGCCCAGAGCGTACCATAAAAAATCCATTGTGCGCCCTGAAACGCGAGGATATCTTGGTCATTCATTGGCCCGATTTCAGTGGCGATCTTCTGAAATGCCACCTGCGTTAGCGCAAACATGGTATCGAGCTGAGCAGGAACCGTCTCCAAGGGAAGGCCGCTGATTGCAAACTTCTGAATAAAATTGGGAATGGTTTCTTCGAAGACAGAGACCACGTAATCGTGGTACTCCGCCTGCTCAATCACGAGAGTAACGACCACCGAAACAGTGATGACGCGAGTTATGCCGCCGCGAGCGTCCACCTCTCCACGCATTACGAGAATGCCTTGAACAATAATCCAAAGAGTTACACAAGCCACGAGAGGTGCGCTCACCGCTCGTTGCATATCTCCCAGCAAACTATCGAGCCCGACGGTGAAAGCCCGGTCGAAAATTGTATGGATCGCCGTGAAAGGCGCAGGAATGCTAAAATTCATTGCCCTTACCTGGATCGAGTTTCAAATTCTTCAGAGAGCGAAAATCCCTGGGCGAGGAAAGGGGTCAGCGCATTTGAGCAACGCCAAAGATCAGCGCAGTTGCCTGACGTTCCTTTCGTTGGGCCGCAGCCTCCTCCGCCTCGTGCAACCCCGCCTGTGCGGTTGCCATCGTCAGTAGGCTTGTCGCCTGAATATTTTGAATTATTGCGTCGTGGATCTGTTTCAGAAGCAAGCCATTTGTGACGGTGGCCGCCATTATATTGCGCGAGCGGGAAAGTTGGGCAGAAGTCTCAGAGTTTGCCTCTAGACGCTTGTCCATTGCCTCCAAGTTGTCAGCTGCGACACCGGCTGCATTGGCGGCGCCCGCAATCTGTTGGCGCAAAAGATTGCCCTCAGCGTCATCACCTACGACTGTGCGATCGGCATCCAGTGCAATCGATCGAGCACCAGCCGAAGCAGGCATTCGTGCCGAAAACATTTCCTTGTCGAGTTGGCCGGCAGAAGGATACTGGCTCTTCTGGTCAAGCGCTGAAAGCATACCAGTAACGGCGAAAGGCGCGGTCAACATTGTGACCATTGTTATAAGCTGTTGAAGATTAGCAGCGGCATTAAGCGCCGTAGCTAGGGTCTCCGTCTCCGTTACTGGGTCAGTGACGACAAACTGCGCTTTTGCGGCATTCGAAAGCGCCAAGCATATGAAAAGCGCGCTCATTACGGTCCTCGATGTTTTCATCGACTCGATCTCCATCTTAGTCCCGTGCCTCGTGGTAACGCGTCATAAATTCGTCCAACCAAGCTGAAGGATGCTCTCCAGTGCTCTCGCGCAATCTCTCCGCAAACCGAACCGTGTTGGCGCGACCGGATAATACAGCCACATATTCTGGCATGTCGCGGAGATCAAATTCGCATACAACGCTCCCGCTCTCGCGCTTGAGCAAGAACTTACGTCTGCCTATCGCCATGTCCTCTCGGATCGCCTGAAACTCACGCTCGGTGCATTTCAACCCATCTACGTAAGCAGAGCGGTCTGCGGTTGGTGATGGGTAGAAAATTTTTGTCATGCATTGTGCAACGAGGCTTGCGCCTAACGGTGAG
The DNA here is from genome assembly GCF_005145045.1 of Agrobacterium larrymoorei. Taxonomy (NCBI): domain Bacteria; kingdom Pseudomonadati; phylum Pseudomonadota; class Alphaproteobacteria; order Hyphomicrobiales; family Rhizobiaceae; genus Agrobacterium; species Agrobacterium larrymoorei. Next base: position 157,252 of record NZ_CP039694.1, on the reverse strand, counting down.
TCAAGTACGTGTTCTGGTTGTTGGGTGGCCAGAATCAACATTCCGTTGTTCTTCCGGACGGTCAGCAGGAACTTGTCGATGACTGCTGCGAATTTCGGATTTAGCAAGTAGGAGCGAAACTCATCGCAGCTCATCACGAAGCGTCGGCCGTCGACCATTGCTCCTATTCGATGCAAAAGGTATGCTGCGGCTGGGGCGCATACCTCCTCATATTCGAGGAGATGCGTCATATCGAACCCTGTGATCGATGGATCTAGCTTCACCTCGTCAGTCTCGCCGTCAAACGCCCAGCCGAGCGCGTTACCGCGACACCATCGCTGCATCCTAGCACCTGCACCTTCCGAGGGCCCGTGCAACAGGAATTCCCGAAGGCCTGCGAGAGATCTCATATTTGGCTCGAAGGACAGTTGTCGTTGGATTCCGCGTTCTAGGCGGCGATTTTCCTCCGGCGAGATTTTCCCCTTCCCGTCGCTTTCAATAAGTGCCACGATCCATTCGCGTAGAAAGTCGCGGGAATCAGCTGTATCCGGCAAACCTCGCAAAGGCGCAAGGCCGCTTGGAACACCTCTTCGCAAGGAGAGGTAAGTACCGCCGGTGGCGCGCACAAGCAGTTCACCGCCTCGGTCTTTATCGAAAAAAACGATAGTCCCGCTGCGTTTGGCCATACTCTGCTCGAGCATCGCCAAGATGAAGGTCATGAGCGTTGTTTTTCCTCTTCCAATTGGCCCAAAGATCGCGGTCATGCCAACATCGTTCTCGTGCGGAATATAATCGAAAGGTGTGCCTCCGTTTGTACGGAAGCGAGCAACTGCACCGCCCCAATGCCCGAACTTTCTTCCAACAGGAAAATTTTCGAATGACGCTAGTCCGGCGAAATTTCGTGAGGTTACGGCTCCAGGCCGGGTGCGCCATCTGTAGTTTCCTGGAAGTTGAGACCAATACGCGGCCTCCAATCCAATGGTCTCCTGCACAATGACTGCCCCCGCGTCAGACAAGCTTGTTCGAGCGCGCGCGCCGTTGTCGGCAAGAGTATTCAATTCATCGGCATAAACACAAAGGCTGAGATGGTGCGAACCCATGACGAATTCGCTGCTGGCTAGCGAATCTTCTGCTTGCGCAAGCTCCTCGATCTGGCTGACAGCCTTGTCGCCAGAACTGGTCATCTGGTTCGATTTGAGACTGAGCTTGGCGTGGGCTTGTGCACGTGTGAGGAAAGAGAACCCTTGGGTCAGAACGAGCGGAAAGCTTGAAAATAGTAGTGAATTAAGCATTCCTGGCCGTGTCTTTGCCGGATATTCGCGAAAAGAAAAGATCGAGCCGACGTAGCGATCTTTTGGCGCCCTAATTTCCAAGGCGTGTTTACCGCAAATGACCCGATCAGTATAAATTGAGGCACCAAGGGAGCCACTGACAATTGGCACTGGTAAAAACCGGCAAGTCATAATCAAGCGGAGCGCTTCGCCAATTTCTGTGAAAAGCACCTGATTTTTCTCTCGTATGCCTAGACGCCGCAGTCCGTACTCGTCGAGAGCGCCCGCAACTATACTCCAAATGTCCTCTAGATGTCTGATTTGATTTGGGAGCTCACCCGCGTTTTTACCGCGCCTAGTGAATTTACTTCTGGCTCTTCCAAAGGCGCTCCGGGGAGAGACCATAAGAGTGAGGTAATGGTCATTCCGGAACAAATTTCCGGACAGAACGCGCTGTTCAAACGTGTCGCTGAGGTCGGAGGCGAACGTGCTGCGAAAATGGCGTTGGGGCGGCGCTGGCACGTCGCTATGACGGACGAGATGAGCATAGACGGACACGTCATCATCGGCGATATTGCGAAATAGCGTATTAAAGGCGCGGCACCGCGCATTTCGAACTTCGATTTCCTCAAGCTCGAATGGGAGGCCAGCAACGTGGGCCATTGTCAAAACTGATCCGTCTTCCAGAAGAACGACGTGGTCGCTAAGGTGGCCTACATAAGGCAGATAGATTTCCCCAGATCTCTCGGTCCGTCCGCTTGCTCCGAACATCACGTCATTCCTCTTCCTCGCGACGGCACTCTGATCGGATTGGGACTGACGCTCGCACCGCCCCACGTGTGGCCATCAACGCTTCTCCCTGCCGTCTGGAGAAACAATAAGACTACGCTTGCCGCGTTATAGTCGCGCTCTACGACGAGCCGCGCTCCAAACCAAAGCGGCAAGAGAACAATTTCATAGAGGGGGTTTTGCACAATCACGATGAGAAACCCCGCCAACATCATGAAAACCCCAGCAAGCGTCAGCGGTACCCCAAAGAACAATGCAGGTCTCGTCGCCGCCAGATAGAGCGTGGCCTCTTCAAAATCGTCATTCATCCCCCACCCCCGGTGAGGGTTTGGCCGAGAAAGCTGGCTCCAAACATAATAACGATCCCGCCAACGACACCTGCCACGAGACCAAGGGAAGCTCGACCGAACATCCACGACACGCCGATGGCGACGATACCAAGGACGGCGAGCGATTGACCAAACGGACCGAGAATGAACGTGCATATATTGTTGACCATGGTGGCGGGGTCGGTGCCTCCAGCGGCTTGCGCAGCTGCTGGCTCGCGGGAAAACAAGCTCCAGCCGATCGCGCCACTTACACTCGGTAAGTACCCAACCAGCAGGCGCACAGCTCTGTCACGGAGGTCACGGACTTTCGAGAGCACGGGGTATTTCTCAAAGCATGCCATTATAGTGCATCTCCATCATTCAGTTCGAAAAACTTGATGTTGTTCGGAGGGCGCGTGGTCATTCAGTTCCTGCGTCTTCGGCGGCGCGGATGAACCGTCCGCTCCATTTGCCGAGTGAGAGCGCTCATATGACTCCCAGACGTTCCAGGGTTCTTCTGAACTTGGCTCACCACGTTCGGATTTTTCCGCTGACTGAGCGAGCGGTGGCACGAGTTGCTGAGCCGCCACTTCGACTCTCCGCACATAACCGTTGGCGAAGCCGCGAGTCTGATTACCGGTATTGTAAGCCGAGATTGCTCGCCTGAGGGCAAGTTGTTTCGACTCGACAGTGTTGCCGCCATGATAATGCCGTACGAGCAGGTGCGCCGCCGCTGATAAAGATGCGCATGGCTCGATTGCAGTGCCGGGAGTTAGGCCCAAGGTCGCGAAATTCTTGGAGTTGACTTGCATTAGGCCTACATCAACTGAATGGCCCGCGGAGACACGATGGTCTACGCTTTGCGTAGCATCCGCTTGGGTCCTGCAATGAAGAGTTTCGCCGGTTGTATTGTCATGAAGTACGAGTGGATCAAACTGGCTTTCGACCTTCGCAATCGCTTCGAGTGTAAACGGAGCGACTGAAGGCGCGCATTCGCGAGCGAGCTGGTTGAATTCGGCGAAAGATAGCGGCGCAGCTGTGCTTGGCTGCATCATCAGAAGAATGATCCCAAAAGATCCCGCCGTCCTCAGCATTCTTTTATTCCCCTCAATACCGCACTAATACTGGCTAGCCATGAGATGACTCGATCATTACCAGTCGCGATTATGTGAGGGATCTGTTACTTCCCGATTTTATCATCCCTCTTCTCGGTTTCATTTGAAGCAGAGCGATTCGATTTTGTGATCGGAAACTCCGTCTGCTCGAGCCCCTTTAGATAGGACTCGTACGCCGCCTCGCTGATGAAAGAAAATTGGCCCATTCTCTGCGGCCGATGGACATGATGCACCATGGCTGGCTTTCGAGGTTCTGTCGGGCATCGCGGCAACGATCGACGATGTCGTCGCAGGATTTGTACACGCGGTTTGATAGCCAATTTTCGCGCATGAAACGCCAGAGGTTTTTGAAGGGGTTGAGCTCCGGCGATTTGGGCGGCAGTGGCAAGATGATGATGATGGCAGGCACGATAAGGTTGTTCGACATGTGCCAGCCTGCCTGATCCATGATGAGGATAACCGCGAAGGCGTTCTTCTGGGCGGCCGCGACTTTCTGGATTGGTTCCGCCACCGTCACCCCGGCCAAAGTCTTGAGGCGTTGACAGCTGAGCACGTGCTTGCTGCTGTCGAGCATCGGCGGTCGCTATCGGCGACTTCCGGCACCCGCACGGCTGCGATCCCACACATTCGGATATTCTTCGGTTCTTATATTGGGCTGGCCACCATCACCAAGATCTCGCCCGCATCGTCTCGAGAAACGCCGTATTGGCGTTTGGCGCATCTGCTGCTGCTCGCCACCACGGGTGTCGCAACGGCGAGTTACGTGCCATACGGCTCCAAGATATCGACTGGCGTACTGGCGAGGTCTTATCCGGCGGACCAAGGGCAAGCGTGATCGGGTGGTGCCACTCCTCGAGGAGACCGGCGCGGCGCTCGTTGACTACATTCTGCGCGCTCGACGGAAGGTGGACAGTCCGCATCTGTTCCTGCCGTTCACTCCGCGGTGGGAGGGTTCAAGTCTGCCGCGCCCTTTTTCAAGGATCGTGAGGAAGCGATTACGGCATGGCGGGGTCAAACTTGGCCGGGTCGACGGTGCACATCTTCTGCGCCAAAGCCTCGCCAACCAGCTTGTCGGGCAGAGAAGGCGAATCAACGAGGTCGCCGATCTTCTTGGTCACCGGAGCATCAACACGTCGGCAGTGTACGTGAAGGTTGCGGCCTCGCAGCTCGCCGAGGTCGCACTTCCCTTTCTCCGAAGCTAACTACCTCAATCACGGCCCTCGCTCAACCCGGTCCCGAATCCGCCTCGACAGCCCCAGCCGCCGAAGAGCCCCCTTGTCCGGCGCGAGCATCACGACGCCAGCAAAAGAGTTGTGATGGATGAATGCCAATGCGATGTGTAATCGCTGAAACGCTTGGCCAGGCTCTATCTCCTCAGCTACTGCTCGTTCTTCAAATTCATCGGCCCAACGACGCCGGAACTGCTTCGGCGCACCTTCACGCCGTTCCGCAACGGCCTCGATCATATGGAAGTTTCTGGTTCCAAAGCTCGGCGCAGACATTGAAGCTCACAGTTTGTGAACCGTCTATCTGAAATACAGGCGAACGATCTAACTACCAGATGGAGTCAGCTTGCCGCTTACGAAGATTAGGAACTCAGGTCAGAACTAAAACACAACTGGCAGAAAAATATCGAAATCTTCGATCGAACTCTACAAATCCAAAAAAGGCCCAATGGCACCCTAACCGCCATTACCGGGAACATCGTCTTCCGCAAACGCTGCCTTATTGACAAAAAAGTATACGCGTAACAAGGTTGTCACTCATCCTTGCTGTTCAAATTTCCTTAGCCACCCTACCCCTTCGGTTCTGATATTCGCACGAACTACATAGGCGAGCGTCTTGGCTGAAATCGGCTTTTTCAAAAAGTGGATAGATCCCGCCCGATCCACAGAGAGGGGAATATTTTTCTGGTTTTCGCCGATAATGATTATCGGGGCTCCTCCTAGCTTTGATGGTAAGGATCCTGGACCGTCTCCATCTAGAAAAGACGGTTGATCAATTAGAACAAGATCAGCTTCTTTACCTTCCGACATCCAGTCGGTTAAACTGCTTAACGTTTCAAAGCCGACTGGCTCATAGCCGAGCGCCGCGATCTTCTCCTCGTACATTTCCAGCGTAGCTAAGTTGGGTTCAACTATCGCGACAATCTCGCCCTTCCCTTGCGGGATTCTTCCAGGTTCAAAAAAATTCTCTGATTTTACCGGTTGCTTCAACGAAAGTGGCAAGTAGACGTCGAAGCGCGTCCCTAAGCCGACGGTTGATACCACATCGATGTAACCAGCCATCGCGCCAACATGACCGTGAACCGTGGATAATCCCAGTCCCGTACCGCCGCTCTGGGCGCGGCCAGTGAAAAAAGGCTCGAAAATGTGCGGTAGTGCCTCCGCTGTTATGCCAGCGCCGTTATCCTCAACAGAAAGAAGGATATATTCGCCGGTGGGAATGGTGCCGTTTGCGAGGACCCTGCGCTTCTTCATAGTTGTCCTTCGTGCGCTGACCATCACGCGCCCTGTTCCTGAGCATGCCTCCGCAGAGTTTTTGCACAGATTCATCAGTATCTGCTCGATCTCAAGTGGGTTCCCGTCGACGACCATTGAAGCGCCATCAAATTTGAAATCGAGTTCAACGCCTGGAGGCAGCGCAACGCGTAACGATGGCACGATCACTTTCACCAACTCCGAAAGATCGAATGGCTTTGTTGTTCGATCACGCTTTCGACTGAGGGCGAGGATCTGGTTGACAATCAATCCCGCTCGATTGCCTTCAGAAATTATGCGATCGATGTAGTCTCGGGCATGGGTACGTCGGCGCAGAAGGTTGTGTGCCATTTCCGCGTAACCTAAGACTGCACCCAAAATGTTGTTAAATTCGTGCGCAATCCCGCCGGCAAGCGTACCGACTGCTTCAAGCCGTTCCGCATGTTTCAGACGACGTTCCAAAATATCTCGCTGGGACTGCTTATGCCGAATGACTGCATAGTGGCTAACACATCCAGCCGCCAGCTCCATAAGTTGAGTCTCACGAGAGGTGGGCGCCTGAAGATGCTCTCGATCAAATCCCAGGCCAAAGACAGAGACTATTCGGTCAGAAACCTTGAAGGCAAGCAGCACCCACAGAAATGGAGAGCTCTCACCAAAGCAACTCGTTTTTCGTGGAGGATAGGCTCGATAAATAGGTCCGGCCGCCTCGGCCTCGACCTCCAAAACAATTTCGCGCACCCGCTTTCCGTTCCATTCTTGCGGAGGAGTGTTTCCAAAAAAGGTCTCGGCGATGTCATTTTCATTGACGTTGATCAGCCCCAGCGCGCATTGATGAGCTTCGAAGAATGATTGAATAATTCCCAGCGCAGCGTTCGTTGAGGATTCCAACGACGGTTTCGATTCTGAAGCCTCATCGAAGCAGAGACCAATTCTTTTGATTACTTCTTCGAAGTCCAGTTGCCTCGTCAACACTTTGGTTCGAAGATGCAGCCTATGAACCAGAGAAATTATGCAAAAGGAAAAGAAAAACGAAACGGCGCCGAGGAAAACGCGTACCCGCTGTTCACTGGCAGTGGTCGAGCTGTAAGCTTGCAAGTACGCCTGCTGCAACTTCTTCGTGTTGTTGACTGTTTCAGACGTCTGAATCACTCTAATCGTGTCGTTCAACCGTGGCAGCAGGGTCAGGATAATCCGTCCACTGCGGATAATCTCCTGGACGCTGGCCTCATCCCCATCCGCCGAAAGCTGAAGCCGATCGAGACGCTCGTTGATCTGTCGTGCGAGGTCAAAGTCCGGCCGAGACGAGAACTGCAGCATCAGATAGCCCAACTCAGAGACGTTAAACTTACTCAAATCTCTCGTGTGCACGGAACTGGGGAACGAAGCTATCGACTGATTAAAGGTCGCCAACGAATCCTCGAACATCACGTTCTGCGCGCCGAACGCTGCCACGGCTGCGTCGGTCGCATCTACTGACATCTTCAACTGCGCTAGCAATTCAGCAAAATCACTGGCGCCGCGAAAGCCCGCTCGGTTGAAAAGCCGCTGCAAATCTACAACGCTCGTTCGCACTCGTTTCAAAGGAACGATCAGAGGATGATAATTTCGAAGAAGGCCGGCATGGGCACGCAACACGTTCCGCTGCAACATCGCGCAATCCACGTCGATCGATTGCAGCCCTGTCAGGATCGCTTCATTGCTATCGTTGTCTTGCCAAGCCCCTATGGCCAGAACCGCGAAAAAAATTGCTGAAATCAACAATCCCAATACGTACCACGATTTGATGTCGAGCAGAACCCTTCGGGAAGGTGATAAACGATCCCAGACCATGAGGTCACCTCTCCTTCTGACAGGCGCTCCAACGTATCGAACGTCGTTCACATAACGGCAATCCGTGATCTGACCCAGTTTCCCATGATTGCGCCTTCTGTGGGGACGAAAGACCGACTGAGGAAACCACGTTGGCCAGACCAGAATATGGCGGCGGCTCCTACGCGCTCCCTTCCATCAACCAATGAGAAAAGGCCTATCCAGTTCAATTCTCCTTAAAGCCCAACTCGCATTTCGGCAATTCGGCGCACCCCTCCATGACCCTGTACCGCCGGGCATGTGCCCTCAATTGAGAGATTGGGAGCATGTCTCAGCACCGTGGCTAGTCCTTCTTGCAATTCCAAACGAGCCAGCGCTTCGCCAAGACATCGATGTTCACCGGCGCCAAATACCATATGCCAGCGCATTTGCTTGCGATGAATATCGAAAAGCTGAGGATGGGCATAGTGTTTTTCGTCTCTTAGCGCGGACATAGTGCAAAGCGCGAGAGGTGTGCCTTTTGGTAGTATGAAGCCGTCAAGATCGATATCTGCCAGTGTTGACCGGGGGTAGGATCCTACTGGCGGCTCGAAGCGCAGTCCCTCCTCGACGGCGGCCGGCACTAGAGTAACATCGTTCAGCAGTGCTTCCCATGCCTGTCGATGTTGCAAGAGCTGTGCCGTCAATGCAGTGAGGCCGGTTTTGGTCGTGTCAGTTCCAGCCAGGATGATAAGCATCAACTGGGTTAGGCCTTCAACGGCTGAGAGATCTTCTGCTTCGCGCGTCGCGCTTATGTAGGATGATAGGAAGTCATCACGTGGATCCGTGCGACGATCGTCAATTACCGTTCGCACGTAGTTCTTAAACTCGGCCGCTGATTTTTCGATGTCCGGAAAGTCGGCGTCTTGCCATGAAGGGCTCAGGCAACGCGCTACGCGGTAGACGAGTTGAGTAAAATAGGGAATATCGCTTGCCGGGAGGCCTAATAGGCTTGCTATCGTAACGGCTGGGAGTTTTGAAGCATATTCCGCCACGAAATTGAAGGATCCAAGCTCCGTCAAATCTCTAAAAAGGATCTCCGTCAATTGTCTCACTTGCGGACGTAAATTTTCAATCATCCGGAATGCGAAGGTCCGAGTAAAAGGAGAGCGGCGCCTGCTGTGGGATTCTTTGTTTGAGAAAAGCATGCTATAGCGAATGAAGTCGAAGACCGCTCCTTCCTTTACGCCGCGATTGAGCATCAGCTCCGTCTCTATCTGACGGGTACGCTGGTCACTACTTAAGCCAAATACGTCGTCCGCCCTCAATACCAGGTGTACGCCGTCCTGCCTGCGAAGAAAGGGCCGCTTTGGCCGCCATTCCTTAAAAATAGCGTGGCCGAACTGATCTAGGTCCTCAACACTAACGTTATCTGGGTCTAACGTCGATATCATAGGCTGCGACTCTGGCGACAATTTTTGAGAGACTCTACCATTCATCAATTATTCTCCGGGGGATACGCTCTTACGAGCAATTCGAGCAGAAACGCTGATGCGCTTGCACGCCTCTTCCAGCAATTCTTCCGACGCATAGGAAATGCGCAAACTCGGGCCGAGGCCAAAAGTCGATCCCTGCACGACTGCAACGCCTTCGGCTCCCTGAAGCGCGGAAACGAAACGGCCCGTCTCGACGACTTTGCCGGAGAGCGCGGTCTTGCCCGTCAGGCGCGCGCAGGAGGGATAGACGTAGAATTTGCATTCCGCACACGTGGGTTCGGAGGGCGAGTTGAAGACGAACCCCTTGCTGATCGGCGTGATCGCCTTTTTCAGCGCCTCCTGCCCCAGCTCGAGAATGTCCTCGAGCATGGTGTCGACAAATACGGGCGTGCCCGCCGCCGATCGCAACCATTTCCAGATAGCTGTCCCGATAGGATGTAGGAATGATCACCTCAACGCTCGGATTCTGGGGCACCATGAAAGCCGTGAAACGGATCTGCTTGCCGCCCGTGTCGACAATCGTCTGCTCCGGCTTGTAGTCTAGGTTGTTTCCGTGCTGGAACTTGTCGGCTATCGCCTTGCGCCTCGCCGGAATACCTGAAATGGGCGTGTATTTTGTTTCACCACTCTTTATGGCACCGACAGCCGCTTTTTTGATGTTGTCTGGCGTCTCCAAATCCGGCTCGCCCGCTCCATGGATAGCCACATCGCAGCCTTTTACTTTCAGATCACGGGCTTTCTCAGAGACACTGATGGTGCCGGAAGGTTTTACGCGGGGAAGAATATCGGCACGCACAAACATCGCATTGTGACCCAATTGTTTCTCAAAGTCGGACCTTTCACCATTTCTACGTTAAACTCACTGCCGATTTCAATCGATGCAAAGTCGCTTGTTACAAACGAAATCAAAAATATCGCCGCCTCAGCGGACGGAACGGGACGTGTCGATCAGATTAGCTCGGCGTGTTGACCTGGCGCAGCGTCATGGATCAGCAATAAAAGCTAGCGCAGCAGTTGCGGCAAAACGCCCTGCAGGACCAAGTCAAGCCCGACCACGGCGCCAGTTAATTGGGCGATCTAGAACTTCTCGCGCATTACAAATGAAGCTCAATTCGATTTTCCAAATCGGTTGAGATCATGAGATAAGTTCTCAAAGAACGCTTGTGGAAGCCGTCGATCGATCAATGATCGAACCGGCTCCGAATGCACATTGACGTTTAGGCGCTTTAAGTAATGCGGGAAAAGAGGCTGGCTCTGAGGAGCCTGTTGCAACTTCATGTCCGAAGAGAGTCATCCGAACGAATCCCAGACGACGCCGAAAAGGCTGTTCTATCTTACGCTGGGTTCCGTCGGCGTCGTTTACGGCGATATCGGCACCAGCCCGCTCTATGCTTTTCGCGAAGCGCTGAAGCCAGTTGCCCATGATGGCGTCACCCGTTTTGAAGTCATCAGCCTGATTTCGCTGATGATCTGGGTGCTGACGATCATTGTCACCATCAAATACGTGCTCTTCCTGCTGCGCGCCGACAACGACGGCGAGGGCGGCACGTTGTCTCTGCTTGCCCTGCTGATGAAGACCGCCAACGGCCATACCGCCATCCTGATGCTGCTCGGCCTGATGGGTGCCGCCCTCTTCCTTGGCGATGCGATGATCACGCCGGCGCTTTCCGTCCTTTCGGCCGTCGAGGGCCTGAAACTCGTCACGCCGAGCCTCTCCGAATATATTGTGCCGATTTCGGTGTTCGTACTGGCGCTCCTTTTCATCGTGCAGTCGCGAGGTACCGGTACCGTCGCGAAGTACTTCGGTCCGATAACCGCCCTCTGGTTCCTCGTCATGTCCGCCGCCGGCATTTCCCATATCTCGGATGATTACGACATCCTTGCCGCCTTCAATCCCTATTTTGCGGTCAGCTTCCTGCTGCATGAGGGCTTTTACGGCGTCGTTGTGCTTGGCGCGGTCTTCCTGACGGTGACTGGGGCGGAGGCGCTCTACGCCGATCTCGGCCATTTCGGCCGCCGCCCGATCCAGTGGGCCTGGTTCCTGCTGGTTTTCCCGGCGCTAACGCTGAACTATCTCGGGCAGGGCGCGCTCGTTCTTGGCAATCCGTTTACAATGTCCGATCCCTTCTATCTGATGTATCCGAAATGGGCGCTGCCGCCGGTCGTCATCCTAGCAACCGCCGCGACCATCATCGCCAGCCAGGCGGTCATCACCGGCGCCTTCTCGATGGTGCGTCAGAGCATCAACCTCGGCTTCCTGCCGCGGATGAAAATCCTCTTCACCTCGGAAACCAACACCGGGCAGATCTTCGTGCCTTCGGTCAATGCCCTGCTGTTCATCGGCGTCATCTTTCTGGTCTTAAGCTTCAAGACTTCGGACGCGCTGGCGACCGCCTATGGCATTTCGGTCACCGGTGCCATGGTCGTCACCTCGATCATGGCCTTCGAATTCGTCCGCGCCCGATGGAGCTGGTCGCTTCCCGTCGCGGTGATCGCGCTCGCGCCGCTGGTCGTGCTGGAACTGATCTTCCTCGGCGCCAACCTTTTGAAGTTCCACGACGGCGGCTATATCCCGATCATGATCGCCACCGCCTTTACCGTCGTCATGTGGACCTGGCGTCGCGGCACGACGATACTGATGGAAAAGACCCGCCATACCGATATTCCGCTCGCCTCCTTCGTCAGCTCGATCGAGCGCAAGAGCGAACATTCGCCTGCCCAAGTTCCGGGTACCGCGATCTTCCTGACCAGCGATCCGGAATCGGCCCCCGCCGCCTTGCTGCACAATCTTAAGCACAACCATGTGCTTCACGATCGCAACGTCATCCTCACGATCCGCACGGTCAACAAACCGCGCGTCTCAAGCCACGACCGCTACAAGGTCGAGCAGATTTCCGAGCGTTTTTCCCGCGTCGAACTGCTGTTCGGCTTCATGGAATCGCAGAACGTCTCGCAGGATCTGGCAGTGTTACGCCAGACCGGACTGAAGTTCGACATCATGTCGACCTCCTTCTATCTCGGCCGCCGAAAGGTGGTACCGGACGCCAACTCGGGCATGCCCTACTGGCAGGACCGGCTCTACATCCTCCTCGCGAATGCGGCCTCGCTACCATCAGACTATTTCCACCTCCCAGCCAACCGCGTGGTTGAACTAGGATCGCAGGTTATCGTTTAGATGCGGCCTTGACGTGGATCGGCGGTGACCGCTCTTGGGACGGTTTGGCAGACAAGCGGTTATCCCGCCTTTACGAGATTGTACAGGAGGTAGAACTTGCACGAGGAGACTGAAGCATGGACCCGAACAAGAAACCAGACACTGCAATCAGGCGCTCGGACCTAGAGCCAGCCAGACCGGATGACACGCAATTATCAGGGTCGCCAGCAGCTTCAGAGATCGAGGGAGCAACCGTTCCGGTGAAACGATCATTTTTTCAGCAGTTGCTCTTGGACTTTGCCTACGGCTGTGACTTTTTTTATCCGTTGCAGCAATATGAAAATTTCACTTCGAAAGAAAAAGACGACGGGTAAGGACTGAGGGCCACTCGCCCAAGTAGTTCAAGCCCACGCCGCTTTGGATTGGTTCTCGGTCACAAGCACTCAATTCCCAGATGATGGCATTTTTGCCACTTCCGACAGGTTCGCCCTCGGCGCAACGCACGGGTCAGATTGAAAGGGATTCGGATACCCGAAGACATCAGTATCGTGCGCTATGACGATATTGAGTTCGGTGCCTTTTCCCCACGACGCTTTCTTCCGTGCGCAACTACGGAACTGTGGTGGCCAACGGCAGCAGGCAGGCCCATCGGCTGGATGGAGGCCGCCATCGCCGCTGCCGACGCTGATGCTAATCCCGGGCGGGTTGGGAATTTGTGAAAGCTCAGCTCGCGGCGAGGATAAAAGGGTTGGCGCTCCTCTCAATGTAAGGTGGCCGCTTCATATATTGTAAGTCATGGCCTAACGACGCGGACGATACCGTTGCGAGACATGGATCTGGCAATTGGTGTTCTGGGATACACGTCAATTCTCGGAAAGAATTTAATCTGCACAATTCGTACCAGCTACACCGCAACGCGTGCGCCCGGGTACTCTCTCCCCCGAGGAGATAAAGCGAGGGAAATCGTCGGCAACCGTGCCCGTACTCTTCTTGTTCCGAAGCGTCATCAGGCTGCAGTCGTGAACAAGGCATTCCGGTCAATGCAGGCCCCGTGTGCAAATTCCAGCGCCAATATCAACTTCCTAATGCTTTACGCACTTGCGGGAGAAAGTCCTTGCCGAACAGTTCAATGCTTCTGAGAAAGTCTTGGTGAGGCGCGCCCATGCCCGCCGAATGCTTGCGAAGGACGTGGACGATCTGCACCAATAGCGTCGGGGTGATGTGGTGCCTCTGCGCCGTGAAGCGCATATTCGGGTTCCGCTTGGCGGCTTCCCGAAAACCTTCTATTCCCAACTAAGCGTGCAAGGTAGCCGGAGCCGGATTGTACACCACACAGTGCATTTAGTTCCAAAGGCCCAGTGGAGAGAGACATCTAGTGCTTTGTCGAAATCAGCAAATGCGCCGCTCGAATGAATCATCTCCAGCCTTGGCAGTCGCAGTGATATCAGGCGTCGAGAGCGGCCCTTCGCAAGGCGGATTGCTTATCGATCAATTTTGTTTTTGTTCACGGCCGATTATAAATGCAACGATTACGTATTCGATTGCAATAAGGACGGATCTTTGAAGCAGTAGCGTGCAAATTACTTTTTACACAGGAGAAAGACCCATGGCTCCGAATTTGGATTCTCGGACAGATGCCGAGCTAACCCCCTCAGAGCACAGTCGTCAGCAACCTGGATTTGAGATCGTCAACGACGTTTACGATTTGGTAGGCCTGCTCACTTCGAGGTTGATTACTTTCAAATATGGCGATCATGAGCGCTTTGAAGAATTCGCGAATTGGTACGCTTCGGCCAACATTAAACGCATCGAGTTTTCTCGACGATTGGAGGGTCTCAACGGAAATGCCGTCCAGGCAGCCAAACTCGCTGAGGAGTTGACGCAATTTATCGAAATCTCCGTTGACCCTTGGCTCTGCAAATTCGAAGAGGTGCGCGGCAATGACGGATGATTTCGACATTGGGAGCGCCCTATCACTGTCCTCAACGCGGCGTAGGGAGATATTCGAGACTGAGATCCTTCCAGCAATCGGCGCAAATGGAGAGCCCATCGCAGAACCAACTTTTGCCGTGGTGAGCGGTCAACCTGGTGCCGGGAAAAGCACAATCATTCGTCAGATTAGTGGCAGATTTGGCGAGCAGGCGACACAAGTAATAATTGCTGACGATCTCAATGCATACATCCCTGGCAACAATGCTGCCTTGCTGAAAGGGTCGCATGCGCTAAGGGATGGAAATTCTCTGGCGACTACAGAGTGGTATGATGGCTTGTTTTATCGCAGTGTGCAAAGGCGATCACACATAATATTGGAATCGTGCTACCCGCCCCATCAGTACCGTCTATTTCTAGATCACGCGCGTTCGAATGGATATAAAACAGAACTTAATATTGTCGCGACCGACAGGATCACAAGCTTCACAGCAATTCACGACCGTTTCGAGAAGGCACTGGAAAAGCGTTTTTTAGCATCCACTGTATTGCCGGATGCTGAGACACATAATCATTACTATTCAGTATGGCCACGAGTCGCCTTTGAGGTCGAAAAGAAGAAACTTTTCGACAAAATCGCGATCGTCAGCCGGGACGGCACGACAATTTTCGAGAATGAGCTAGTTGCGGAAAACAACGGGAGTACGAAATGGAAGCAGCGACCTGACGCTTTACGTGTTCTGCTAAATGTTCGAAATCGACCATTGCATACGAAACAACAGGCATGGGTTGCAAGCGTTTGGGATAAACTTGCTCAGAGCAGGACATTCTCTCAGCACCCAGAATCAGCCTGCGTTCCGGTAGCCCGCTACAGGTCGAACGTCGCATTGGGTCTGAGAGAGCACAGCAGCCTGGGAGCTCATCAACTACGTTCTGACTATCTGAAAGAATTTTCAGAAATGTTCATACGTAATATATCGCATGATGTGGAATTTATAATTAAGCATAAAAGTAAACGCGATGAGTTCGAAGAACAAACATTTGAACGAGGCTTTTTGGAGCAATTGAAATCGGTGGCTTTTTCTCTCAAAGAGGCGAGCGTTACGACTTTTGAAAAAGCCATTAAAAAATCAAACGCTGAAAAAGATGCTTCTGGTTGCTCCGGCACAGTCTACATAGGCGACGGCACTGGCAATTTTAAGCGGCCGAGAAACGGCCCCTATGAGGAAAGAGTTGCGGCCGGTGTTGCTCCGGGCGGAGATCATCGACCTGTAAAGCCAGATCGCCCCAAATTCTTGGTAGAGGTTTCAAAGCATGTCTTCAGACCCATAGAGGAATACAATCAGATGGCTCGCGATCCTGTCAAGTATCCGACCGTTATGCGTGACCGACGAAAATTGAATGTTTTGATCCTGGCGAAGAGCAATAGGAATTATGAGACACCTGCTTCACTGCAAGCGCGATCAGAACGAGAAAAAAGCGATCTCATCAGGGAAGCGTTGATGGAGGCGAAGTTGCCCTATATTCTTGCTACACGGACGATACCGGATTTGCCTATGGTTCTGGTTGATGTAGGAAATGGTAAGACATTTATCGCTGGCGAGAAGTTCCCGCTGCAGGAAGGTGGGCGGCGTATCCCTGGCACGATCTCCGCCGACCGAATCTTGGTCAGAAATGAACAAGGGGGTTTCAATGAACTCAGCCAGAGATTGGCTGAGGGCACTGAACGAGCGCTTCCGTTGGCGGCAGTCGTGCAACTGGGATGGCAGCAGCAGAACGCTTTGGAACCGGCACCCGGTAGAAATGTATCGTTGAAACCACGTGATCGGAGTAATTCATTTGGAAGATCGTGAGTAGGACATCATGAAAATTGAGGTGCTTGCTTGGATTGTTGAAACGCACCCTTGCAAACTTGCGGGATCAACAAAGTGTCCCAGTCGAACTGGCAGTGACCTCGGCGACCTCTCCGAACGCATCCTCGGCTTCGCGAAGAATGATGACGGACCGCGCGTGCAGAAACCGGCCCGCTTCGGTTGGCTCGACGCGGTGGGTCGTCCGCAGGTCTGCCTCCAGCCAAAGTACTTGCTCGCTGACTTGGTGATGTCGAACTGCTCCGCAGCACGCATGAACAAGGCCTCGTCTAGCACGGCAACGAAATAAGCAAGCCGATTGAGATTGATCGCCTAAATTTGAGCACCTCATTGTAATCCAATGATACACAGTCTGAGTACTATTGCAGTCATCAACACAATCCAGAGAGCCTGCGCGCAGCAAGCTATGTTTGTGCCAATGACGACGGCTAGAGAGCTAACCCCTCGCGAGAATCCGGCGTCGAATATCTCCCCGTTGCCCGGTCGAATTGAGATCAAGATTGCCGGCGCTGGAATAGCGGTGATTGACCCGGTGGCGCCCGCCTCCTGCTCCTTCAATATCCCGATGATCTGTTGTTCCGTGAACCGTGAACGCTTCATTCGTCCGTCTCCTCATTGTGACGGACTCTACCAAACTTTGGAGGAAGTTCAGGGTCTCGGGTCACATGGCATCAGCACGACCTCCAACCATACTGCTTCTGTCGATGAAGGAATATATATCGGGGCCTTGGTCAGAAAAAGAAAGGTCGGCGTTCATCGCGCTCACTGTTCACCGATCGTGGCATCTAGCGTCTGCAGGAATTCCTTGGCAACGCGCGGTCCTTGGGAAGGCGGCATTCTCCAATCCTTCTCGACGGGTAATGTGTTCCGGAAAAGAGGCATCATCGCTGATGAGCCAAAATCATAAAGTCCCCCGGCCTCGGCCAGCTTGCAATTACCCACATGTGAGTTTCGCTGCGATTTCGGTTCCGAGGCGATTATCTGTCAGCCCGCTGAGGCCCGCCAGACGACCGTATTTCCCGAGGGGATCTGATGTTCTTGTAAGGTTACCACCCAAACGAGGTAAGCATTCGTCGGAGGACCGCAGTGTCAGGCTTTTTTGCGCGATCTGCGCTTCCATTTCGCAGCCAGAGCCTCAACGTTTTTGCCGAGATTTATGGCATCGACCTGGGAGGGGTCGTAGTCTGAACTTGCCCACCATTCGAGGAGTTCTCGATGTTGCTCAATGTTGACGTCGGAAAGAGCCTCGCGGAACTCTTCATAGCCCCAGGGACCGCCGACGGCCTCGAGGAGGAAAGGATCATCGAAGCCGGCCGTCGCTGGAAAGATCTTTTGCTGTATCTAACCGTCACAAACATGGGCCGGAACCTCTCGTACTTTCGCGATCATTAAGCTGTGCTCGCCTTTCGTAGACGCTGTTCAAGACGTTTGCCATGACGAACTGAACGCTACTCAACTGGCGCATGGTACGAAACTCGCTGGCGTCGTTTTCAAACACTTTCTCAACGCGGCTTTCGATGACAGACATTTTCTCTCGAAGACTGATAGCTCCACTCACAGCGAAATCCTCGTCCATCGACTGGCCCTCGCTGGCAATGTAGTCAGACCGTCCCTCGGTTATGTCCTTTATAATAACCCATTGCTCAGGCATTAGATTGTAATTAACAATTTGTTGTAGGTGCCTACGCTGTTGAGGATTTAAATCGTCATGCGCATAACTAAGAGCTTGAACGCCGGCGCGAATCAAAATCGCATCTCCCCGCGCAGAATAATTTGAAGCGTAGTCGAACGCTTTGTCGATTATTCGACCCTTTTGTGTCGGGGTGAGCTTATTAACACTGGGTGCAAATGCTTCTATAGCAGACGCTTGCTGATAACCATCTTGTAGGCTCAGTACATGGGTTACCAACTCTGATTTGCGGCGCTCCGAAAGCAAATCAAGAGTTCCTTCGATCGCTTCAATTCGTGTGCCAGCGCTTGCTTTAGTCCCTATCTCTTCTCTGTTGAACTCTCGATCGAATCCACCTTCTGGAATGGAGCATAGATATATCCTTTCCACGAGGACTGCGGCCCTGCTCAGGGCGTCGAGAACTTCGCTGCTGCTGTCATAAGCGCTTTTCGTGTTTTTATCTAACGATCTCAACGTTGTTAGATTTTCAACGGTTTGTCGCGGATCACGTTCGATCAGGAAATCCGAAATCCTTCTGATGGAATCCGCATTGAGTCGCTTCCACCCACTCTGCTGAGCGGATGTTTCCGGAATATCTTCGCGTCCCATATTTCTCTTCTCCATATCGGCGATCTGTATTGGATAGAAATGAGCCTAATCTAGTTTCTCCCGACCATGCTGATTTTTGAATTACAAATGCAACGCTGAGAAAAATATCTGTCGTATGCGTTATGTGGGCGTTAGGCACTTCAGTAAAGAGGTCTGCCGACCGGCGTCCGCACTAAGACAGGGATAGCCCGGACGCAAATCGGAAAGGCCCGGTGTCCAACCCGCGTATCAGCGCTTGATCACCAACGTCCAAGAGTCCCGCCTCCACGAATGTGCGCTCTCCGTACTCACCCGATCGTTCGGGCGAGCGGTTTAACTGGTCCCAAATTATTGACAGCGGACATCAGAGCACACTCAGCGCAGCGACTTTTTTCGGCGAGTTTTTCTACCGCTCACGAAAAGCGGAAAAAATGCCTAGTGAGGAAATCGATATTGCGCCGTATCCCGGCAGCTGGGTATCAGCTGCCGGAACTATTCAACGAAACCGGATCAGGCCGCGAATGTGTTTTCAAAGCTGAAGGAGCCGGAGGCGTTGCTAAACGAGAACGTGCCGGCCCTCTGAACGACTTCTGCCGGCAAAGTTGCCGAGAAAATGCCCGAGCGACTGCCGAAAGTGTAGTTGCCGCTGACCGCGCCGTCGGCGCCGATGGTGACCGTCGAAGCGACCGTGGAAGCGCCACCGCTGACGAGATCGAGCATGTCGGTGTTGATTTCAGTGATATTGCTCATGTTAGTCTCCTGTTAGGTTAGGTTAGGTTTGAGGGATTGACCTGAATGGTCCTTCCCTCTTCTTGTCGTCACCGGCTACCTATGGCCTTTAGAGGGTCCAATACCCAGTCGGTGAAGTGTCGGCGATCCGTTATGATATCGCCGATTAGGGTCATACCGGGGGTCAGCGGGCGCTCTTCGCCATAGGCGGCGATGCTGGTGCGCTCCAAGCTGACGGTCACGCGATAGACGGGATCTTTGAATGCAATGGGAGCCAGAAGCTCACCCTCGCGATAGGTAGCTCGGGATACCTGCACGACATGGCCCGACACCACACCGAACCGCTGGTATGGGAAAGCGTCGACCCTGAGTCGAACCCCCTGTCCGGGCTGGATCAGGCCGGCCGCGCGCGGCGGCACCAGCAGGTTGGCTTCGAGATTGCTGCCGGCCGGCACCAGCGCGGCCAGCGGCGATTGCGCCGTGGCCGTCTGCCCCGGCTGCGCCTGCAATGCAGCTACCCGGCCGGCCACCGGTGCGACCATGACATAGGCGCGGTTGACCTCCAATTGCGCCATGGATTGCTCTAGTTCGCTGCGAAGACCCTGCAACTGCGCCAGCTTGTCATCCCGCTCCGCTGGCAGGCCTGCCAGTTGCGACCGGGCATAGTTGAGGTCGCCTTGCCGCTGTTCCTTTTGCCGCTCCAGCTCGTGGATGACGCTTTCCTGAGCAAGGATCTGCTGCTGCCGACGCGACAGCTCGAAGCGCGTGCCGCTGCCCTTGATCTGTAGCTGCCCATAACGGCCGGCATCGTCGGTTTGCAGGGCCTGCAGACGGCGTTCCGATTCCAGACGCTGTTCCTGGCTCGCCAGCTCTCCGCCGAGCCCATCCACGCGCGCCGACAGACGCCGCCCCTCTTCGTCGAACCGTGCTTTCGCTGCCGTGATCTGGGTGTCGATCGACTGGATACGGGCTTGCGTTTCTGAGCGCAGCTTCTCACCGACCTGCCCGTCGGCGCCGGTTGTTTCCAGTGATAATTCCACCATTGGCTGCCCATGGGTCACTACGTCCCCTTCATGGACGAGCACCCTCGTGACGATACCGCCTTTGGCGGCGTAGAGCTGTGCCAGGCCGCCGGTTGGGGCGATGTAGCCCTGCACGGTCTCTTTCCGGGCATAGGTGCCGGTGATGAGATAGGTCGCACCGACGACCACGAATACGCCGAGGATCGCCGTCATCACCCCATGGCTCACCGGCTGCGCGATCATCACATCGCCACGGAGTCGACGGCGGTGTTCGATGGCTTCAGTGCGGAACAATGTCTCGCTCATGGCACCACCTGCAACGGCTGTGTCGGCACATCGCGCATCACCTCGCGCACATGCCCGTTCTCCACGGCGAAGACGCGCGCCGCGCCCTCAATGGCTCCGGGGCGGTGAGCCACCATCACCCGGGTAAGGCCGAGCCTGCTCAGCGCCTGCATGACGCGGCGTTCGGCAAGAACGTCGAGATTGGCCGTCCCCTCGTCGAGGAACAATATCGAGGGGTTTCGGTAGAGCGCCCGCGCCAGCAGCGCGCGCTGTTGCTGACCGCCCGACAGAGTCGATCCGAGATCGCCGACCAGGGTCATGTAGCCCATCGGCATGCGCAGGATTTCGTCGTGAAGGCCGACAAGCCCGGCAACCGCTTCGACGCGCGCCAGATCCATGTCGGGATCGAAGAAGGCGATATTGTCGGCGATCGTGCCGGCGAAGAGTTGGTCGTCCTGCATCACCACGGCGATCTGTGCGCGGTAAGCCCGCATCCCCAGGGCGCTAAACGGCAGACCGTCGACAAGCACTTCACCTTCACTCGGCGGATAGAGGCCAATCAGCAGCTTCAGAAGTGTGGATTTGCCACCACCCGAAGGCCCGACAAACACCACGGACTGCCCCGGCTCGATGGTCAGCGACACATCCTTCAGCACCCAGGCTTCGCGCTCGGCATAGCGGAAGGAAAGATTGCGAACGTCGAGCGCACCGGCGAGCGGACGATCCTTGCGTGCGTGCGCATCTAGCTCCGGCTCAGGGTCCTGGTGCACGGCATCGGCCAGGCGCTCCAGATGCAGGCCCGTCATGCGGAGCTTGAAGTATTGATCGACGAGCGACAGGGCCGCGGTGCTGAACTGGCTGCGATAGGACAGGAACGCCAGCAGCATGCCAAGCGTCATCTCTCCGCGGATGATGGCACCGGCGCCCAGATAGAACACCAGCAGCATCTCCGCTCCCGTCAGGAAGGAGAGTCCGGCCGTTCCTTTGAGGCTGACTTTCTGGAGGCGCACATTGTTGTTGATGCTGTCGGCATAGGCGTTCTGCCAGACACCGTGGCGCTCCAGCTCCCGGCCAAACAGCTTGAAGGCTCTCGCACCCCGGATGGTTTCGAGAAAAACTCCATCCACCTTGGCCTGATATTGGATGCCCTCATTGGTCAGGCTCCGCAGCCAAGGGAAGGTGCTGAGCCGGACGCACACGACGAGCGCCAGCGATACCAGCACTACGCTTGCCAGATATGGTGCATAGATCAGCATCACCGCCACTGTGATGATGGCCATGAGCCCGTCCAGAGCGCCAGAGACGAGGCCGCCTGTCAGAAGGTCCTGCACCGGCTGCAGGGAGTTGAAACGAGACAGGATATCGCCGAGACGCCGCTTCTCGAACCACGGCACCGGCAGCCGCAGTGCATGACGCAACAGGTTGCCGCGCATCTGGAAAGTCAAAAGGGTGCTGAAATGCATCTGCACGTAACCGCGTAACAGTGTCGTCGCGCTCTGGATCAGCAGTAGCAATCCGGCGCCGATAACGATCACGTTCAAAAAACTGAGATCGCCCTTGGATATCGCCTCGTCGACGATCATCTGGTTGACGAGCGGCGATAGCAGGGCAAAGAACTGCAGCAGGGCGGAGAGGGCCAGGATCTGCAGCAGGCTCGGAATAAAGCCGGCGCTCCTCGACCACAGATCAGCCAGGCGCACCCGCTCGACTACGTTTCGCTTGCGGAAGGTTGCGGCCGGCGTCAGCTCCAGCGCCACGCCGGTAAAATGCCTGGATGCTTCCGCATAGGACAGCAGCCGCTGGCCGCTCGCTGGGTCATGAACCTCGATCCGGCTTGGCTTTACCCGGCTCAGCACGACATAATGCGACATGTCCCAGTGCAGGATGCAGGGCATCTTCAGCTTGCTGATGTCCTCCATCTCCAGCTTCAGGGGCCGGCTGGTAAAGCCGAGATCGTCGGCAACCGAGATGAGGCTCTTCAGCGTCGTGCCCTTCGAAGACACGGCATGGCGTCGCCTCAGTTCGGACAGCGTCACGCGGTGACCGTGATAGCCCGCCACCATCACAAGGCAGGCAAGTCCGCATTCGGCAGCTTCAGACTGCAGAAGAGGCTCGATCCGGGAGCGATTGTGAAGGGCTATCAGAAGCAAGAGACCATCCCGTCTTAGAGGTGTGTAAGCTGGAAAATCGGATCGGCGATTTTGAACGAAGGCGCATCCGCAAGGGCGCCACCAAGGGATTTGCCCCCACAGACTGCGGAATCCTTTTGTGGGCGATGGGGAAACCTCGGGGTTCAGACTTCCCCATCCAGCACAGAACTTGCACCTGGCCAAAAGCATTGCCGATGACTGTACGGCGTCCTGAACAAGTAGACCTCCAGTTTGAAGGAGGGCATATGACCAATCCCCCAGAGACTGCTGCCGGCGGGCGGTCCCCGGCATTCGTGTCATCGGCGCGATAAGTGCACCGCCTTGTCCAAGGTATGGCAGACCTGATTGTTGAGTTGGGTCATGTTATGTTGAAAGATGTTACAGCCTGCCAGGGATCGGCCACAATTGATGGTGTGGATGGTTCGGGTGTTATTTTCCGCAGCAGAGGGGCGATCCATGTCAGCACTTGCCACAGTCGGTATCGACCTCGCAAAGAGCGTCTTCCAGATACACTGGTTTAATCGCGGTGCCTAAAATGACGTGTCTCAATACCGATCGTGGACGACACCCATAATGTCGCCTGACTTCGATACGCTGACGAGCAGGTTGTCGCCGCCGCGAGTTGCCTTGACCAGATAACGTTCACCGACATCCTCAACATTCCTCACTTTGTAGCCCCGATCCTGGAGCAAGGTGATGACATCGTTCGGTCCATAACTTGACCGTTGGCCCGACCAACGTCTTTCGACGTCATGATGGCGGTTCCAAGCATGGAGAAAGTCGGATTCCGTATTTCCGTCAACGGAATAGGGATCCGAAGGTTGGCCGTCATAGATGACGACCTGCGAAAAGGCAGGTAGCGCGGCGATCACGCTTAAAGCAATGGCCGCACTCAACACGATGAAATGACGTCTCATGAAATCTCCAGGATTGAAGGCGATCTGGCTCATATTCGGTGCTGCAATCGGGTTCGGTCCTTACGGCAACGAGGCGATGCGAGACGACATCATGCACTCAGCCCCTGTTGCTGTGTGTCGTTTGTTATTGCGATATGTTGCGGCCGTTCTTACTGACGCAGTTTCGCCAGAAGTGCGTCGGCTCCCTTGTCAATCGCCACCTGGGAGGCCTTGAAAGCACCGAAGCTTGCGCCGACATTCATTGCGTTGGGATACTGCTTGGAGACGTAGGCGGACAGAAGCGAGCCGGTCGCCGCGTCATATACCTCGACCGCGTAGGTCACGGAGCCGGTCATCGATCCCTCCTTGTCGCGTGCCGCTTGAACCGCGTTGTAGACACCGCCTCCGACATCAAGATGCGATAACGGGCCGAGGACAGGCGTGGTGGTCTTTGCCCCCGTAAGCGTCAGATGCACTCGCAGCGTTCCAAGCCCGGCCGAGCTGACGAGTGAAAATCGTGCTTGCAGCTTCTGGGTGAACTGGGATTGCATGTAGCTCGCAAGCGCGAGTTTGTCCTCTTCGCTCAATTTGCCGAACTGGTGGTCCGGCCCGCGGTAGACAGTCACAGCATCGACCATGACCTTATCGTACTGTCCCCATTTCGCGCCATTGTCATAACGGTACGGCGTACGACCGCTGCGGTCACTTGGATTAGCCCTAAGGTAACCGGCCGATGCGAGCCCAGCATAGGCGGTTGGGGCGGGTGTGGTGCAACTGGCAAGCGTGCTGGCAAAGACAATGCAGACGGTAGCCTTGGAAAAAATATTCAATGGGTTTGCTCCAGCAGATCATGGCGCCATGCGGCGAATACGGCTGAATGAGCAATAGCTGACGGTGACGCCGCTGTGTTTTCAGAAATGTTGGGAAATATTCACGCCCTGTGGGAGGCCTCAAACGATCGGCGTTTTATCTGCTGGCCATTTTCAGACTGGACCGTCTTCCCCTTCGGCAGAACGATCTCGACGACAAGTCCATTTGGTTGGCGATCCTTCAGCGTGAACAGGCCCTTGTGGCCTATCGAGACGATCCCCTGGGCGATGGAGAGCCCCAGTCCGAAGCCTCCACTCTTCGCGCCCGTCTGTCGCGATTCATCGGCTTTGAAGAACGGCTCCAGAACCTTCAGCTTCAGTTTATCGGGCAGACCAGGCCCATCATCTGAGACTGTGATGACGACACTGTCGCGGCGGTCTTCAAGTTCAATCTCGATATGTTCAGCGTACCGAGATGCATTATCGATCAAGTTGGAAATGGCGCGCGTCAGGCCTTGCGGAATGCAAACGAACTTTAGTCGGCGCGGACCGATGAAACGACTACTTACCCCCGTGTCGGCGAAATCGTCGGAAATCGTTTGGAGCAAGCTTGAGAGATCCACATTGCGGGCCGGCTCGAATTTGTTGTCGAGGAAGCTTAGGCTGGCATCGATCAGCGACGACAGCATCGTTACATCGGCAAGCATCATTTCCTTCAGTTCAGGTTCGTTCGTTCGATCGATCCTCATACGCAGCCGAGTGAGCGGCGTCCTGAGGTCATGGCTTATTGCCCGAAGGACCCTCGTCCGCTCTCGCAGCATGGTCTGGATCCGGTCTTGCATAATGTTGAGCGACGCTGCCAGGCTTCGGATTTCGGATGCCCCTTGTGCCTTGAAGGGCTCTTCGGAGTGATCGTCCATGCTGACGCGTTGCGCGGCATTGGCGAACCGGACAAGGGGCTCCGTGATCAACCAACTACCAAGCAAAGCAAGGAGAATAAGGGGAATGACGATCTTCAAGATTCCGCTCGCCATGGCTGGCACCAGCCAGACATGTGCCGGAAACTCCGGCATGGCGAAAGACAGAGCCTTGGCGTCGTCAACTTTCACAGTTAGAATCGCTGGCTGGTCTCCTGAAACGGCGTTTCGGATTGATGTAAAAATACCATCGTTGATAAGATCTTTGACCTGCCGCAGAATATCTGGGTTTGGCGCGCCTGTTTCATATGACACTGCCGCCTGGGAGGGATTGGCGCGGCGCGCCATCACGCCCATCCGATCGGCGAACCGCAGAGCCGCCTCCTCTTCCGCCAGAGTCCGACCTCGGGCAAACTGTTCGAGCACACTCTCGATCCGACCAGCGAACAAACCGATCTCAATGCCCTTATCGTGGCGCCCATAGATAAAGGGCTCCGTCGCAGCCGCGACGACGGATACAAGAACGACCAGAAGAATGGCAAGGAACAGGAGTTGCTTGCGTATAGAGGCGCTGCGGAGCACCTTCATGGAAGACGCTCTACCTTGGAAGCAAACAGGTATCCTCCCAGCCGCACAGTCTTGATAAATGTCGGGTCTTTTAGATTGGGTTCGATCTTCTGCCGGACACGGCTGATATGGGCATCGATGCTGCGTTCGATCGGGCCAGCGGATCCAGCATGTGTCATAGCCAGAAGCTGCTCGCGAGTGAGAACTTTGTTAGGATTACAGCAGAATGCCCATAGCAGATCAAATTCTGCTGTGGTCATGGAGACCTGTGCCCCTTCTGCATCGAACAGCTGGCGACTTTTTGGATCGATCCGCCACCCCGAGAATGTCATCGCCTCAAGTTCGGCCTTGGGCTGATCGTGATCGGCAGCTCGCCGCAGGATATTTCTTATACGCGCCATCAACTCTCGCGAATTGAACGGCTTGGTGACATAGTCGTCAGCGCCCAGTTCCAGACCAAGAATCCGATCGATATCCTCGCGAAGAGCCGTCAACATAAGGATCGGTGTCTTTCCAGACGACCGCAGGCGCCTGCAGATGCTGAAGCCGTCCTCGCCAGGCAACATGGCGTCCAGAAGGATCAGATCAAAGCTGTGACGAGCAAGGAGCTTGGCCATCTCGATCCCGTTTGCGACGGAAGCGGCCTCGAAGCCGTTGCCCCTGACCAGATCCACCAGCATGCTGGCAATGTCACTGTCATCTTCAACGATCAGGATTTTTGCCTGCGTCGTTGCAAACGTCTTGAGCGGTGCACTTCCAGGCTGCGGAGCGGAAATCGCCATATCTAGAAACTCTTGGCCAGTCGGGCTGAATAGTTGTGGTAAGTTACACACGGCTTCCCCGCATTTCATGCTATTTCTATTCGATCACGTGCAAAACTTCATTCGGAAATGTTGCAAGATGTTGCGGCGCCAAATCGCCTCACCGTGTTCCAGCCGTTAGTTGCAGCCTCCGTCCGTCAGCGAAATCGAGTATCGACGATGACGGCCGCGATGTAGCAGGCCCTGACTGTCAGCAGCAAAAAGAATGCCGTGGTCACCCAGGAAATCAGGTGATGTCTGTATCCCGAACGTCGGTGCAACTTTTCTGCAAATAACAGACATTTATGCTTGGCGAACCGCGCTAGCGCTACGAGTACGAAGAACGCCAGCATGACGTAGCCACACAGCGATGCGGCACTAATCAGCCAGAGCATGACTAGACATGCTCCAAGGAACACCTGTTCCTGTTTTGGAACCGCTACTCTGCAGATCTCGGCAACGAGGGGAAAGTTCCTTAAATGCCATCGCCTTTTCATCGTTTGTCCGCGCTCGTGAAACGTAGAAATCGGTTCACCGATGCCTGAAAGCGCAGTCCGGCTCATAAAA
The DNA here is from genome assembly GCF_005145045.1 of Agrobacterium larrymoorei. NCBI lineage: Bacteria > Pseudomonadati > Pseudomonadota > Alphaproteobacteria > Hyphomicrobiales > Rhizobiaceae > Agrobacterium > Agrobacterium larrymoorei. The sequence continues at coordinate 130,070 of NZ_CP039694.1, read as the reverse complement.
CCGTCCGCACCGACACGCGCTGTTTCAGGGCTCTGCATTCATGCTGCTCTTTAACGCTCGCATGGAAAGAAACGCATTTGCCGCAGTAGCCCACCAGCGGCCTCTCGGCTTTTCCAGCACCGGCGACACTTTCACGCGACCTGCCTCATCGTCCGATCTCGCCGATGAAGATGACTGGACGAGAAACTCGACTCTTTCATGAAACGCTTTGCTGTCAAACTGCTTTGAGTGCACCGGAACCACGCCATCGGTGGAGACAGCTGCGTGGAAGAAGACCTCGATGTTGACCACGGGTAGCGCACGTATCGCGCGCAACAGGTCAATGTTCGGTCGTGTTGTAACGGCAAATGCGAATTCGTCGGAGCGGAGCGCGTCAAAAGCTTCTGGCACGGTTGATATAGCAACAGGCTTAAATCCCTGCTCCGCCAGCCTGTTGGCAATCATCCTTCCAGGAGCCTCGGGCATGAAGATGAGTATTTTTGCAAGATCCTGGGGGCAAAGCATAGGCGCGTTCCTCGTCGCTGATGAAGAACCTTAACGTGGCCCGTTGCAACACTGTGTTCAGTTTTGTACCGTTTTATGCGGGCAGGAAATCTTCGCAATGCCGAGGAATTGAAAGCGATTCATGTTCAGGATCCGCGTACATTGCCTGGATTATGCCAGGGACAAGCACTGGACCAATCTTGCCTGCCGACCCAAGTTGCGGTTAAACACGGTATACACCGGTTTGCAGAGGCCTTACAGCGCCGATGGCGCTACTGCACGCGAATTCCAATACGTGACTTCGACAGCAGGGGGTGGCGATGTCATGAGGTTTGCAGGTGGCTAACAAATCTTCACCACGTCCAACTCGAGTACCTTACCCAGTTTCTCAACCCGTCCGGCAATCTTGCCTACCCCGATGGCACAGTGATGGGTAGGTCTTTGCGCATTCCATGCCTCGACAAAACGCCGCGCTCCAACGGAAACTACTAGCGACTAGACATGCCCATCGAGCGGATAGCGAGAATTATCGTGGCACCAGCAGAAGCTGTCTCTTCGATGACAAAGCCACGAGGCACAAATGCGGAGGGACGGACCATGGCCCTGATTGCTTTGTAAACCAACACCAGCCCGAACCTAGATTCATCAAAAGTCAGTCAGAGCCAACGTTCCACACGATGGTGTAATTGCTTGCCGCATTTCCCAGTCTCGAGGTTGGTGGCAAACTAGCCCATTCACAACGGGAGGACATCACAATGAAACAGTATGTCGGATTGGACGCCTCACAAAAGGAGACTGCCGTTTACGTCGTTGAAGAGAGCAGTCGTCTGACCTTTGAGGGCCGCGCGAAGTCGGATCTTGGCGCTTCAGCGGCGCTGTTTGCGAAGAAGGCCCCGGATGCTGAACGCGTTGGCTTTGAGGCTGGTGCCATGTCGAGCTGGCTCTGGCATGAACTGAAGAAGAACGGCGTGCCAGTCGTTTGCGTAGATGCGCGACACGCCCATGCGGTGCTTTCCATCCGGAGGAACAAAAGCGACGAAAACGATGGGCGCGGCTTGGCCGAATTGGTTAGTATCGCGAAGTGGCGGTCAAGAGTGAGGCTAGCCAACAGGTGCGCTCGCTACTGATTGCACGGTCACGGCGCGTCTCAATGCGCGAGATCTCGAAAATCAGATCCGATCAATGTTGAAAGAATGCGGCCTGATCTCTCCTCGTGCCATTGCCGGACAGTTCCAGCGGTGAGTTATCGACCTGACGGGAGAGGGGCATGTGCTTTGGCCGGTTATACTACCGCTTCTTTCCGTTCATGAACATGTCCGTCGAGAACTTGAGGGGCTGGATCGCCAGATCCGGCAGATGGCTCGAACAGACGAAACAACAAGGCGGCTCACGAGCGTGCCGGGCATCGGTGTGGCGACGGCATTAACCTCCCGCCATACCATTGACGACCCGTCTCGCTTTCGAAGTGCGACATCCGTAAGTGCCTATCTGGGTCTGACACCAAGACGTAAGCAGTCCAGGGAGACGGACACTGTCGGTCAAGTCTCGCGATGGGGAGATCGTCTGTTGCGAACCTATCTCTTCGCGGCGGCCAGTGTCTTGCTCCATCGCACGAAGCGTTGGTGCGCTCTTAAGCGCTTGGGGCCTTCGGCTGGCGAAACGCAACGGAATAAAAAAGGCGCAGGTCGCAGTTGCCCGGAAACTTGCCATCATTCTGCATTGTATATGGACTGATGGTACTTCATTCCAGTGGGGCAAGGAGCCTACCTGATCCCATCGACCGCCACCCGAAATCGCAGGGCTGAGATGAGCCTGTGATGTCCCGCCGGGACGGTGGTTGTGATGACCTCATTCAATCGGCTGCGGTTCAATAACCGCGCTCTACACGTTGAGGCATCCGGCCCGAACATCAACATGAGGCCATGATCTCGAAAAGGACCGTGACACCGGCACGGACAATACAGACTTGACTAAGTCCCGCAATTAAAGGGCGGATTGACAGCCACGATTGCGCTTTCAAGAATCGAGGAGGTTTGATTCTGAGTTGCCATACATGGAATATGTCTCCGGGGGGGTGCCCATCGTAAATCACGACCTGCGAAAATGCAGGTAGCGCAGCAATCACGCCAAAGGCAGTGCGCTTGGATGAGGTGGTGTCTCATCAGCTTAGCGGCAATTTGCGCAGAAACGCTGGATGCGGTTGCAAGCCTCTTCCAGAAGCTTCTCCGATGTTGCGTAGGAGATGCGGAAGTTAGGGCCGACGCCGAACGCCGAACCCTGGACCACGGCGACGCCTTCCGTTTCCAGAAGCTCGGTCACGAAGTCTTCGTCCGTCTCGAAGGCCCTGCCCGAAGGTGCGGTCTTGCCGATCAGGCCGGCGCAGGAAGGGTACACATAGAACGCACCTTCAGGCACCGGGCAGTTGATGCCCTTGGCCAGGTTGAGCATTGAGACAACGAGATCGCGACGGCCTTCGAAGATCCTCTTGTTGGCCGGAATGAAATGCTGCGTACCGTTCAGAGCTTCGACAGCTGCCCACTGTGCAATCGAGCTTGCGCCCGAGGTCTGCTGGCCCTGGATCATGTCCATGGCCTTGATTAGCGGCAACGGGCCGGCAGCGTAACCGATACGCCAGCCGGTCATGGCATAGGCCTTGGAAACTCCGTTCATCGTCAGCGTGCGGTCATAAAGCGAAGGCTCGACTTCCACCGGTGTCACGAACTTGAAGTCACCATAAGTCAAATGCTCGTACATATCGTCGGTCAGAACCCAGACATGTGGGTGCCTGACCAGCACGTCCGTCAGCGCCTTCAATTCATCGTGGCTGTAAGCAGCACCCGACGGGTTGGACGGGGAGTTGAACAGGAACCATTTGGTCTTCGGCGTGATTGCATTTTCCAATGCTTCCGCCGTTAGCTTGAACTTGCCTTCAAGTGTGGTCTGAACGAAGACAGGCCTGCCGCCGCAGATCGACACCATTTCAGGATAGCTGACCCAGTAAGGCGCGGGAATGATTACCTCATCACCCGGGTTCAGCGTGGCCATGAAGGCGTTGAAGAGGATCTGCTTGCCGCCAGTGCCGACAATCGTCTGCTCCGGCTTGTAGTCGAGGCCGTTTTCGCGTTTGAACTTGTCGGCGATCGCGTTGCGCAGTTCCGGAATACCGGAAATGGGCGTGTATTTGGTCTCGCCGCGTTTGATCGCGTCAATAGCCGCTTCCTTGATATTTTCGGGCGTATCGAAATCCGGCTCGCCAATATTGAGGCGAACAACATCTCTGCCAACCGCTCGCAACTCACGGAACTTTTGAGATACCGCGATGGTTGCTGAAGGCTTCACGCGGCTCATTATATCAGCGAGAACAAGCATCAAGTGGGACCCCTAAATCTGTTAAATGGTTCACGTAGATCATCGTCTGAGCACAAATCTGTTAGGTTTCGTCGTGATCACTTGTTGCGAAGGCCGTCGTGCAGGCCCGCGCGTACGAAGACGTTCGAACGCGCGGTAATGAGGGCGGGTTTCGTGTTTGTCTGCAAGGGATTGAGGCTACTTTGGAACCGCCTGCTGTTTGCCAGACTCAAGCATATTGTAGGTTATATTTCCTTTTTCATTCTTTTTCCAAATATACATTGTATAGTCCTCATCCTTTCGGTCGCCCTTAGCGTCGAAAGAAATATCTCCGACCACGGTACTTATGGGCGCTCCGTCGTGAAGCTTCGCGGCCACTGCGTCAGGCGCGGTGGACTTGCTTTGCTCTATGCCTGCCTTAATGATTTGTAATGCGGCATACGCGTACAATGTGTAAGCTTCAGGTTCGAACTTCTTTTTCCTAAACTCTTTGACCACGTTCGACGCAGATCTTGACTGCCTGGGGTCTGGAGCGAACGTCATCAGTGTCCCCACAGCGGCGTCACCGGCAATCTGACCGTACTCAGTAGAGGTGATCCCATCGCCGGCCATGAGAATTGCACCGAGATTTTGGTCGGAGGCTTGACGCGCGAGAAGACCAGCCTCCGTGTATAAGCCACCAAAATATACAAGATTGACCTTCGCTTCTTTGAGCTTGGCGATAAGCGCAGCGAAGTCCTTGTCTCCAACGTTTATGCTGTCCCTGATGACTTCCTTTACACCAGCCGAATTAGCTGATTGAACCACCTCATTCGCTATCCCTACCCCGTATGGCGTTTTATCGTCGATTACTGCTAACTTTTTACTTTTAAGATTTTGAGCAATATATCTTCCTGCTACGGCACCCTGCTGGTCGTCCCGTCCACAAACTCTAAATGTATTCCATAAGTTACGCTCTGTGAATTGAGGATTCGTGGAGCCTGGAGTAATCTGGAAAATACCGTTCTCAGCGTAGACCTCGGATGCCGGAATTGAGACACCGGAATTATAATGGCCCACGACGAAATGGACGCCATCTGCGACAAAGCGATTTGCTACGGAAATTCCTTGTTTCGGATCGGAAGCGTCATCCCCTAAAACGATGCTCACTTTCTCACCTAGTATCCCACCTGAAGCATTAATATCCGCGGCCGCTTGGGCGGCACCCCGACGAAATTGCTCCCCGACTGCAGCGTTCGGCCCGGTGATAGGCCCTGCTACACCGATCTTTATTTCCGCCCTCGCTGAAGAGCCGAGCATAACGGACACACCAAGTAAAGCGCTGAACAAATGAATTCGGTTCATTTTTTTTCCTCGTGATTCACGTAAGGAGGAATAAATCGCATCACTTCATTATCCGATGATTTCAAATCCCTCTGCTTCGCCTTCAGATGCAATCGAATTTTTCAGGTTTATGACATCGGTAAGCGGCAAGCTGGGACCGTTCAGCGCGCGTAATCCACGGCATTGACGTGCACCCGTCAAATTAGGCCATTTAGAACTGGAATTTTCCACTTATGATCCCCTAGTGGGGAGAAGAGGAGAATTCGATGAAGGCCTCGAAGTTTTTGGAAGCGAAGATCGCATCGTGTTGAAGCAGGTAGAGAATGGCACGCCGATCGGCGAGGTCTGCCGCAAGGCGGGAATTTCGGACGCGACGTTTTACAATGGCGCAGGAAATACGGGGGCTTGATGCCGTCGGAGATGAAGCGGTTACGACAGCTTGAGGAAGAGAATGCCAAGCTGAAGCGAATTGTTGACGACCTGTCGCGGGACAAGGCCATGCTACAGGGTGTGCTTTCAAAAAAGCTTTGAGACCTGCCCGCAAGCGCAAGCTTGCCGACACGATCAAGGCGGACTGGAAGGTTTCGATCCGGCGTGCATGCTCGGTGTTGAAAGTCGACCGGTCGCTCTATGTGTACAAGTCCAGGCGTGGCGAGCAGGCCGAGTTGAAGCTGAAGATCAAGGATATCTGCCAGACGCGGGTACGCTACGGCTACAGGCGAAGCTGCGAGCTGATCGCACGGAGCCGACCCATTCCAACCATGTCTGGGCGATGGATTTCGTTCATGACCAACTGGCCACTGGTCGCAAGATCGGGGATCTGACGGTCGTCGACACCTACTCGCGCTTCTCGTCGGAGGTCGATGCCCGCTTCAGTTACAAGGGGGAGGATGTCGTTCAGACACTGGAGCGGGTCTGCCGGCAGGTCGGATATCCGGCGACCATTCGAGTGGACAACGGCAGCGAATTCATCTCTCGAGACCTTGATCTCTGGGCATATCATAGAGGCGTCGTGCTCGACTTCTCGCGGCCGGGTAAACCCACGGACAACAGCTACATAGAGAGTTTCAATGGCAAGTTCCGCGCCGGGTGCCTGAACTCTCACTGGTTCGTGAGCCTTGACGACGCACGAGCAAAGATGGGGGATTGGCGTAGAGACTACAATCCTGTTTCATAACGCCCATCTTTCTATGTTGTTGAAGGGAATAAGTTTTCCTGATCTGGATGCGATCCTGTGGGGTTTCGGCCGTTCTGCCGGGCGCGATCGAGGATCTGACGTGCTTGTGAGGTCGCAAGTTTTGAACGGCTGAAGATCCATGGGCCATCGCGTGGCGGATGCGTCCCCTCAATCTCGCCGGCCTCGGCCGCCAGACGCAGTGTCTTTGGCGTTATCCCGAGTAATTTCGCCGCACCGCCTAGATTGAGCCACGGCTCTACCCCGTCGAGCTGGGGGCGAAAGACCTGAATGTTGCGATATGACCTCAACGCAGTGATCCGCTCCCGTGTCCAGCGATTGCCATTGCCGGTCGTCAGGCCGTTGCGATTGAGAACACCGGCAATCACATCGTCATTGGCGATAAGGACGAGCTGTCGCACAGCGTCGACAATGTCGTCAGGCGTCGCGTTTCTTTGCCCTCGGCGCCGCTTCGGCAGGCGCAGTTCGGTGTGGACGCCACCAACCCGATGAATGACCAGGATAATCTCGGAGGTTCCATCATCGAGATCGGCTACCACTTCATTGATGAGCGTGCGCACGATGCGCTTCTTCAGCCTCGCATCGGTTGTCGGCGCTGACCAGACGGTGCGAAGAGTGCCCGCAAGTGCGGTTACCTGTGATGCGGACATGGGGAGCGGCTGCGGCGTAACTGTCCGATGTTTGGCAATCCTGGCCTCGATCTCGCCGACGCGAGCAAGCGCTCTGTTCCAGCGCGCTTCGAGTTCCGACGTCACCAGCCTATTCTCCGGATCAGCCGCGCGTATTGTCTGAATGCCCGCTCAGTGGCATAGCGCGCTGCTTCGAGGTCGCGCAGAAGGGCATCCTGAACCTGGTCGCGTTGGCTTGCCATATTGCGTTCCGCCTCGATGGCGGCGGCAATGGCTCCTGGTTCGACCACGCCGAGAAGTGCTTCTTCGATCGCATCATCGACCCGCAGACCGCCGAACGCAATGCACCGGGGCTCGCCATTATCGAGCAGACCACGCCAGCAGGAATAGCGTGGAATATTGTGATTATTTCCGGTGTACCGAACGGTCAGCTTCCGACCACACCTTTTGCAGCGGAAAAGGCCAGCAAGCAGAGCGTCACCATGCTTCGGCGCTCCATGATGGCGACTGGCCGGTGCATTGTCGCTGACCATCTTGCGGATCTCCTCCGCCCGTTCCCAACTGATGTAACCTTCGTGCGCATCCGGGATCAGGGCAAGCCATTCATCACGCGCCTTGCGGCGCATTCCAGACCGGCCATCATATCCCGGCACGGAGCGACTCTTACCATAGGCGTACGCTCCGCCGTAGATAGGGTTCGCAATCATCCGGTGGATGGTAGCATAATTTGGCCTGCGCCAGATGACTTCACCGTTAGCGTACCTGACCGGCAGGTCCAGCCCCTGTTCGAGGAACCATAGCAGAGCCTGCCGTGCACTGCCGAGTTCGGCAACTTTGTTGAAGACGAGTGCAATGGCCTCCTGGATGCGTCGGTCGGGATCTTTCTCAATCCTGTCGCCTGCCTTTACGAAGCCGACGGGAACAGTGACGACAAGTTCACCACGGCGAGCCTTCTCATAACGGGCGGAAAGGGAACGCTGACGCAAGAGATCGAGCTCATACTCGTTGAGACTGCCCTTCAAACCCAGAAGCAGGCGGTCGTTGCTCTGGCGGGGCGCATAAACCGCTTCCTGATAGATCAGAACAGTGTCGACGACGCGGCACATCTCAATGAGCTGTTGCCAATCGCGGCTGTTGCGGGCGAAGCGCGATACCTCACGCGCGGCCACGGCGCCCACTTTGCCAAGGCAGACTTCCGCCACCATCCGGTCAAATCCAGCCCGGGTCACGCCGCCGGCGGCCGAACGACCAAGGTCATCATCCACCGTCTCTATTTGTGACCATCCGAGTGCTGCCAGTCGGTCCCGCATGGCATACTGCAGGGCGCTGCTTTCCCGATTGTGCAGAACCTGGTGAGCTGAGGACTGCCGAACATAGAGGATGGCCTTACGCTCGAGATGGTGCGGCCCGATTTTCTCATGCATCATGACCGGCCTCCTTCTGCTGGGAGACGCGCCCGCAGTTTGCGTGATCGACGAACAGCCGTACGATGAGCACCGTCAATGCCTGGCGGGTCTCCTCCGGTAACTCCGGCCATTGCGGCGTCCCTGCCGTCTTCCCCCGCTGCGGGGACGGGAACAGATCGAACTGGTATGTCATGGACTGGCGAGGCATGGACATCTCTCCGACTCGTTTCGTGAGAGACCAATGCTGCACCCATTACCGCTGTTTGCGATGAGGCATCAGCGCCTTCCAATAATTTTGCCAAAGCATGGAGAGTTGCGAGATCGACGTGCGGAACCGGCTGGCTGCGCCAATATCCGCTCACGGAGTGGCCGAACATCCATGCCGGGACTTCAAGAAGTCGATCAGAAGAAGAACCAGAAAGGCTGCAGCGGAAAATATGCGTCCCTTTGGACAGCGCCTCATGGACGTGAACAAATCGCCCGGACCCACGGATGCCACGGATACAAAAGCTCGCGAACCTCGGTCCCGTGGGTGTTATGCCGTCGTGTTGTATAACGAGTTCCGGCCACACAGCGCGATTGGCAACAAGGTGCCGATTTCGCTCATCGGCACTTACGCCGACCTGAGCCAAAACCCCGGAAAATTCCAGCTCCCGCTGGCCCGAAAGCGGGGAGCACCTCACAAAAACGCCGGAGCGAACTCAAAACTGGATAAAACTTGGAGGCAAGGTCACTCACATCATACTGTGGGACTAAACACCTAATGCCCGAATGATTGGATTAGCCGATGACGGCTGTAACCCGTCGGGGCCGCTCGCAGCAGAATTGTACGCGATCAAACTTTGCGGTTATTCGCTGAACCACGCGGCGCATGTTGGCATCCGTTGCTTCAGCCTCGCCGAAAGAGCGCACTTCTCCGTCCTGGCCAAATCCGCCACAGCAATCGCTACCTTTAGCGTGGCGACATCTATTCCGACAAAAGCTTCTCTGTAATCTGTCACGGCTCGCCCTCCTTTAATGAGGACCGCCTAGGCGTGTCCAAGCATCCCTCGGAGGACCTAGTGTAGGGCGGACCGCCTCAGGCGCGAAGATGCGCATACGGCTTTACAGACTCACGAAATTTTCAATGAATATACCAATGCACAAACAAAGATGACTTAGCAATAAATCCTGTCAAGACATAGATCACATATATTCTGTCGGGACTGAGACTGACATAAATGACACACGACCAATCTAATTTTCGGCTCCCCAAGGAATTTTGCCTTCCGGGTCTGCTAACTAGGAACGTTGTTAATTTAGGGTATTGAAACGACATGATGTGCAGACGACATGGATAGTTGATTACTCGCCCCAAACTCGCCCTGCAAGCACCTGTAGTCAACGCGATCGTTTTGGTTGTCGTCGCGCAAGTTTCGCTACAGCAAACATTTTGTTGATCCGAAAGCTAATTGCCTCTCGCGCTAGCTCAGGGTTCCAGGAAGCCACGCCTGCCCCGAGCAACCATTGCAGAATCACTTTTTTTGAAAAGCCCTATATCTCTCCGAAAAAACCACAGACATACATCGGACCATCCTCTTTGATCGCGTCATGAACTGCACCCCATTTCGACCGGACAGTCGGCATAAGCAGAAAGGCTCAAGCACAGGCTTGAGGACAGGCTTATGTCTAACGAGTATCGACATGTTGAATTGCTGACGGGTGATATCCGCCGCAGGCGGTGGACAACCGAGCAAAAGCTGACGATCATTGAGCAGAGTTTCGAACCAGGCGAGACGGTATCTTCTGCCGCTCGCCGTCATGGCGTCGCGCCCAATTTGCTTTATCGGTGGCGCAGGCTCTTGAGCCAGGGAGGTGCTGCAGCCGTGGATTCTGACGAGCCGGTGGTCGGCAATTCCGAAGTGAAGAAGCTGGAGGATCGTGTCCGCGAGCTGGAGCGCATGCTCGGTCGCAAGACGATGGAGGTTGAAATCCTCCGCGAAGCCCTTTCCAAAGCGGACTCAAAAAAACGGATATCGCGACCGATCTTGTTGCCGAAGGACGGTTCGCGATGAAGGCCGTCGCAGACACGCTGGGCGTCTCCCGTTCCAACCTCATCGAGCGGCTGAAAGGCAAAGCAAAGCCGCGTGGGCCATACCACAAGGTCGAGGATGCAGAGCTTTTGCCCATCATCCGCAGACTGGTGGATCAAAGGCCATTCTATGGCTATCGGCGGATCGCCGCGCTGCTCAATAGCGAAAGGCGAGCCGCCGATAAGCCTGTCGTCAACGCCAAACGGGTTCATCGCATCATGGGCAACCACGCCATGCTGCTGGAGAAGCACACGGCCGTTCGCAAGGGGCGCCTCCACGACGGTAAGGTGATGGTCATGCGCTCGAACTTGCGCTGGTGCTCGGATGGGCTGGAGTTCGCCTGCTGGAACGGCGAGGTTGTTCGTCTCGCCTTCATCATTGACGCCTTCGACCGCGAGATCATCTCATGGACGGCCATCGCCAATTCAGGCATCTCCGGCTCAGACGTGCGCGACATGATGCTGGAGGCGGTCGAGAAACGCTTCCATGCAACCCGAGCTCCGCACGCTATCGAGCATCTCTCGGACAACGGTTCGGCTTATACAGCTCGGGACACGAGGCTGTTTGCCCAGGCGATCAATCTCACACCCTGCTTCACGCCGGTGGCCAGTCCACAGTCAAACGGCATGTCAGAGGCTTTCGTCAAAACCCTGAAGCGGGATTATATCCGCATCTCTGCACTACCGGACGCCGAAACGGCGCTCCGGCTCATCGACGGATGGATCGAGGACTACAACGAAATCCATCCACATTCAGCGCTCAAGATGGCTTCCCCTCGGCAGTTCATCAGGGCTAAATCAATCTAGCCGACCTGTCCGGTGAAATGGGGAGCACTCCACGTCAAGTTCGCTTAACGTTCGTTGGTGCAAACACGAGGTGGAGGAAAATCGTAACAAAACCTCACAGAAGGCAGGATATGGAGTATACCGATAGCGCATCGTTGCGGCGACCTAGGACAATTGCGTGTTGGCTAGAGCCATCAACGCAAACTGACGGCAGGCTTTCTCTGCCTCGATCAGCAGTGCTATATCTCGCCGGGGCTATATACGTTAGATTGACTCGATCTGAATGGAAGGACGCGCACAGCACATGCTTGCATACACAAGACTAAGTTAAACGTCCCTCTACCATTTAAAAACGAAGATCAATATAATTATCGATAATTTATTTGAAACGCTCTTTCTGCAACCAATCCCTCTCTATACAGCATAGAGAAGATTTACAAGACTTTAGAATGAAACAATCTCTAAACTTAAAATACTTCATAAATCTCGTTGCGAGGAATATTTACAAAGAAACAGACACTGCATACTATCAAGATTTTTAATTCGCGAACTTCCGGCACAACGAGTTAAACATATCAACGTATAATTACGTAATATGCGCCACATGACAGTAGTGATTTTATATAAATAAGTCAGCAAGATACGTATTGGTCCAGTAGTTGATATCGTGTTCCAACAGCCTGTTCATCATATTCCCCCAACGATCTTTACGCTCGGTAAGCGGCATTTCTAACGCGTCTGCAATCGCCTGAGCCATACTTTGAATATTTCGTGGATCTACAATAATACCCGCAGAAAGCTCTTGCGCGGCGCCAGCAAACCGAGAAATGATTAAAACGCCAGGGTCGGCCGCGGCTTGCGCTGCAATATATTCCTTCGCCACGAGGTTCATGCCATCCCTGATCGGTGTTACGAATCCAACCCTCGCCAACCTGAAAAGGGCGCCAAGCTCATCTCTGGACGCACCAGAATTGATGTAGCGAAGAGGTGTCCAGTCCACCGTCCCGATTGCGCCATTTGCCTTGCCGACCGCTTCCGCGACCGCCACTTGCAATTGTTGATATTCCGGAACGGTGGAGCGGGACATGGGAGCAATCTGGAGATAGGTCACTTTCCTGAGATACGAAGGGTTATCTTTAAGAAACTTTCGGTATGCCGCCACACGCTCCAGGATGCCCTTCGTGTAGTCAAGGCGGTCAACTGCTATAATGAGCTTCTGCCCCTGCAAGCTTTCCACCATTTGTCGCATCGACGGCTGCTTCACCGCAGCCGCAGCGGACTTCGCGAAATTCAGGGTTTCAATGGAGATAGCGTACGCACCGAGTTTGATCCTCCGCCCAAACAAGATAACAACGTCATTCTCGAGTTTTTCACCTTTATTGCAATTCACAGCCTCATGAAAATTGCTCAAATCATTGGGGGTTTGAAAGCCTATCACATCATAGCTGGACATTGCTTTGAGCAAAAGCTTGTGTACAGGCACGTCACGAAGCACTCCGAACGTCGGCCACGGGACATGTAAAAAAAAACCGACACGCCCGATGAAGCCTAGCTTCCTTAGTTCTCCAGCCAGCGGAATTAGGTGGTAATCTTGGACCCATACTGCATCATCCGGACGGCACAAAGGAAAAAGTATTTCCGCAAAGGTGGCGTTCACCCGCCAGTAGGCCTCCTCATAATCTTCGTTAAGAATCGCACGATCCTTCAAAGAGTGAAAAAGAGGCCAAAGGGTCCGATTGGAAAACCCGTTGTAATAGTCCCGGACGTCGGCGACGGTGAGGTCAACTTCGACGTACGTTACGTTCCCCTCTGGAGTTATTTTTGTTGATGTAGCTTCCGCGTCAGTTGTTCCCGACCAGCCCATCCAGATGCCGCCCTTCAACCTCAAAGCAGCATTCACGGCGACAGCCAACCCGCCTGAATTGTTGCCAGGAGATACATCATGGCTAATTCTGTTGGAAACTACGATCAGACGACCCTGCGTATTGATTGGGTCGGCCGTGCATCCTGGAAACTCATGCTCCGTCAATGCACAGCATTTTGAACAATTAGGCGTAGATGAAATATGTCTATTTTGGGGCCTTATGCACTTCATAATTCGAGTTTTTTATATTTCACTATCAGAGTGAAATTGAATTTTTGCACTAGACCTAATGATATTTATACATTCATGAAATTTGAATGCGCCTGACATTGCGAATATTTTATTTGCCCATTGGACTATAGTGCGCGTTGCTTTCACCCCCCTTAAAGTAGACAGCGTTATTGAGCAGGTGTTTGAACAGATTAAGAAGCTAGTAAAAGTCGCTGCGTGGGACCTTCAAAGTGCGCGTCGTACGTGAGATGATAGTTCAATGAGTATGCTTCCCACCAATAGCGAATCATTTTCAATGATGAGGTAAGCACTTACGCCAGCTACGAAAGTGAAATCAGGCAGAAGACACTATGAAAAATCAAATCAATATGACGTCCTTTTCTGCTGGATGTCATCGCCTACGTACTACGAGAATCCAGAGATATATTGAAGTCCGCAATTAAAGTTTTACTCCCACACGGTAGCACAGAATCTTGAAGCAAAAATGGTGGTATTCTCATTTTATTTGGGATTAATCGATAGTTACTTACTGACATATCCAACTGCAGGTTCTAGCTCAGCGTGTGCCATTTGAAGTAGATGGTACCTCATGGAAATCTTACCATATTAGCTGGAATTTACCTTCAGGGGAGTCAATCGACGACCTCCTTCGGAGACACTCCGTTCCGAACTTCCTCCAGCATTTAAGCGATCCTGATCTGGCCATCCAAGTAGTTGAACACCGCGGAATCTACAATTTCGGCGCTGGAATACAAGAGTGTACTCACACCTCAATCCACAATGCTATTGGGCACGACCGTCATCTTATCGAACTTGATGCAGCCATGACGTGTGATGGTGTTTTCATAGCTTGCCATGATTTCACTCCTTGGAGGGTCGCACAGGTTGAAAATAAGTTTGTTAGGGAGTTCCACTCTACGGAGCTTGTGGGGCTACCAGTGATAATTCGGGAAATTGAGGATGGTGAAGTTTCGGAGAACAACTTCGTAGTGACTAACGACACTATCCAAACAATTGAAGAAATCTTGGCCTCTGCTTTAGCAGCCAACCCTTACGTGACCTTCTTTGTGGACGTCCGTGAGGACGAACTCCCTTACTTCGTTCGGTGGATCAGCTACCATCCAGAGTACTCGCAGAATGTTGTCGTAAACTTCTATACCTTCAATTATCGCGATCCTGAAACTATTGTACAAGAGATTGAAGTACTCGCTCCTCGCAGTGACTGGATGGAAAACGTTGCACTCATGCCTGTGATTTTTGGTGAGGAGTTGTCGGCGCTGGCACTTCATCAAGGGCGCCGCGCCCCTTATGACGAAGACGCCCTTTTTACTGCGGGCGAAACTTGGATAGATGCTGTGGCAAGAAAAGGCCTTCGTCTTGTAGCAGTGAATACTATTTACACTTCAATCAGCTACGAGATGCTAGGTGAAAATTCTCCTTCTGCGGCCTGGAACGCTTTTAGAGCAAATCAAGCAGCAGAGCGGCTAGGAGAGTACATCAGATCGGATGATGGTTACTTGAAGAGTTTGTACCCCCACCTCAAACTAGTCAACAACACTCGCACCTACGACTACGCCAGCAACGTGCGAGGCAGGCTCAAGTTTTTCAACTTTGGCTTTGGCGATGGACTAGGCAATGAATGGGAAAACCATGAGCAGAAATATATCCGGAGAGGTCGTGCAACACCTGGCAATAAGAAATGCGATATAATAATTTCTGATCGATCTGAAGACGATATATCCTATCTTGCTTGGGAGGCATATGGTTTTGCCCACCAAGTCAATTTCAGAACGCCCCACCTTGAAACTGCCTGAGCATCGAGTTCCGCCGGCGCGCGCCATCCGCATATGCTTGCAATATTAATCGTTTGAATGTGTCATAGCATAAGTTTGATGCAATAGCTATCGTGTTAATATCTGTGCTGTGCACGTACAATAAAATGTATTGTCTTTCGTGTAATATATTTGTTTTAAGTTCGAATAAAGCCTGCGGATTTGTGTATCTAAATCTATATACAAATTATGTTTCCAAAATAGAGTTTAATGTATTATTGGAAAATTGAACACCTCCATCTAGATTTACTAACTGAGAAGTAAAAATCTACGATTATCAATATCTACGTCTCCTTTATAACGCTGCCGAAAGATATCGAGCTTGGCAAAAAATTGAACGGCACAAGACGGTCATAACATTCTGAGTACATTGGCACTCGAAATAAAGTAGAAAGTCCCCTCACAATTGGGAGCACCACATTCTGAATGCGAGACCCAGTCATGTCGATTCGGAAGTGGAATAGGGAACATGTGCCGAGATGAACCGGTAGCCAGGGGAGATAGAAAAAACGCAGTCGAACCCTGCCCCGAAAAATACCTCGAACATCGTTGAAGACATTAATTATCAGATGGGAAAAACTGTGAGGCAATCAAAATCAAGTGGCCCCATTTTCCTTATTATCTGATGGCACCAATCAAGGAATCATGATTTACATTATAATATATCCTGCCGCCCTCGCCGCTAAACGTTTAGTCCCGCGGTTTGATGGATCGGATTGATCGTGAACCTTTGCGGCTCGGTTGTCCAGATTTTGCAGATGAATTCGTATGGCGTGAGGCCTCGAAGGGTCTTCAGTCGCCGGCCGAAGTTGTAGGCAGCGATAAAGTCCTTGAGATGATGACGTAGCTGATCGTGGTTGTCGTAGTGGAAGCGTTTCACTGTCGCATCCTTGATAGTTCGGTTCATCCGCTCGACTTGGCCGTTGGTCCATGGATGTCGAGGTTTGGTCAGCCGATGTTCTATATCGAGATCAGCACAGGCCAATTCAAACGAATGGCAGCGAAATGGCAGATTGTCCCGGCGCATGGCATTGATATCTTCAGGCGTCCAGCCATCACCAGTTAGGTCGGTGAAATGGGTGCCATTGTCGGTTAGAACGATGTGGATTTTGTATGGCGCTGCCTTCGCCAGAGCCCGCAGGAAGTTCCCTGCGACACGGCGGGTTGTCTTCTCAACCAATTGTACAAACGCGAATTTGGACGTCCGATCAATGGCGACAAAGAGATAGAGGCGACGTTCTGCCGTGTGGACCTCGGCAATATCGATATGAAAATAGCCGATCCCCGGTAGGCACGATGGGCGTCCACCACGACATGCAAGACGCAAGCACGGACAACGGTTTAGTCCAAATGTCGACATATTGCCGCGGCCGGATGCAGTTGCCGAGCGCAAACAATTTGGCCATTGGGAATGCGATCTGATCCAGTGCCGGAAGAAGTTTTGGGAAGGCAACCGTGACATCGCTCGTAGAAAGGGTCAGCCGCTTCTCAATCTTTTTACGCAACAACGACCGGCAATCCCGGCCAGTCATGGATGGCCTCGTTCGTGCACTCCAAGCCCTGCCCCTTCTCGCCCGCCGATCAATCACATTCAACCGGGGAACAGACTTTACTGGCTGGCTTTTTCTTCAGGCGAGCGTCGGTACGCAAACTTGATTCTGTGGTGATCCACAATCACCATGGCAAAAGGGCAACGTCGAGAACACCAACCGACGGGTCCGAAGTGGCTTTCGAAAGATGTCGATCCCCTGCCGGTCACCTACGCGAACTTGATAGAAATTTGCAGCCAGCTCAACGCAACACCGCGCAAGTGCCCCGGCTATCGAACGCCTGCAGAAGTTTTTCGCAAGAAAGTTCTCGCGCAGATGCGGCATGCAAATTGGTTTTGGATGCTCATAAGTCGCGATTCAGCAGGAACTCACATCCGGAATGCGAAGACCGAACCCGCACGCAAGCTTCTGGCGAAGTGAAGATCGCGCCAGCGCTGTCAGGCCATCGATCCCGTTGCGGATGTCCGTCACACCGCAAGCAAGATAAACGGTATCCCTCCGGCGTGGACCGCCTTGCGAGTTTTTGGCGATAACGTGATTTTGCGCTCTTGAGAGTGGACTTAAGAGCGCAATGAGGAACTATGGCACAGGCCATTTTGCTGACGGGTCAAGAACGGCGTCGTCGTTGGTCACCGGACCAACGGCTGGAAATTCTGGAGGCAGCATTTGCTCCTGGGGCAAATGTCTCGGAGGTAGCGCGTCGCTTTGATGTTTCGACGGGGCTGCTCTACACGTGGCGGCGCCAAGCGCTGACTGTGAAAGATGGGCCTGCTTTTGTGCCGGCAACAGTTCTGGATGTTTCTAGCGGCGGCGATGGTGGTGCGGCAACCATCGTTGTGGACTTTGCGAACTGTATCAAGGTGAGGATTGCCTCCGGCGTGCCTTGTGATCTTGCCGCTGCAGTGATGCGAGCGCTCAAATGATCCCGATCAGTTCGAGCGTGCGGGTTTGGATTGCGAGCGGCCATTGCGATATGCGCAAGGGAATGCAGGGTCTTGCTCTGATCGTGCAGGAAGGTCTTGGTCGTGATCCGTTCAAGGGGGACGTTTTTGTTTTCCGCGGTAAAAGCGGCCGGCTGATCAAGGCTCTTTGGCATGACGGAATTGGGCTTTCGCTGTACGCAAAGCGGCTCGAGCGTGGCCGTTTTATTTGGCCGGTGACTGAGGGCGGAGCGATTGCGCTGACGGCTGGCCAGATGTCCTACTTGCTTGAGGGAATTGACTGGCGAAACCCGCAGCAGACATGGCGTCCGACGAGCGCTGGATAGCGAATTTTGGCGAGGATTTGCCGCCATTGCCATCAAGAAAAGCTGTGCAAATCAGGGGTTTTGTGATTCACTTCGAGCATGGAACCGGGCTTCGAAAATCACCGCGATCATGCTGCTGCTCTTGAAGCAGAATTGGCGACAGCGCGGGCGGAGCGTGCTGCTGCTTTGGCCGAATTGGCTGTTGCCAAGGCCAAGGAGGCCGACGATCAGGCCATCATTCTTCGCCAGAAAGTCTATATCGAAAAGCTGCAACGGGAGCTTCGCGGTCAGAAGTCGGAACGGACGGCGCGGCTGATTGCGCAGATGGAGCTGATGCTGGAGGACGCCGAAGCGACGGCGACCGAAGATGAGCTTGCCGCCGAAATGGCCGTTGCTGCAGCATCTGCGATTGCGGTCACCGGCTTTACGCGCAAGCGGCCGGTCAAGAAGCCATTCCCGGAACATCTGCCGCGTGAGCGTGTTGTGGTGCCAGGGCCGGTTGCCTGCAGTTGCTGTGGCGGTGAACGGCTTCGCAAGCTCGGCGAAGACATCACCGAAACGATGGAGAGCGTACCGCGGAGCTGGAAGGTCATTCAGACGGTGCGGGAAAAGTTCACCTGCCGTGACTGCGAGAAGATCAGCCAGGCACCTGCACCCTTCCATGTCATCCCGAGAGGATGGGCGGGGCCAAGCCTTTTGGCGATGATGCTCTGCGACAAGTTCGGCCAGCATATTCCCCTCAATCGCCAGGTCGAACGTTTTGCCTTGGAGGGTGTGCCGATCAGCCTGTCGACTGCAGCAGACGCGATTGGTGCGTGCTGCCAGGTCCTTGACCCGCTGGTGCGACGGATTGAAAGCCATACGTTCGCGTCTGAACGGATCCACGGTGATGACACGACCGTGCCGGTTCTAGCTCTCGGCAAGACCGCAACCGGCCGGATATGGAGCTATGTCAGGGACGATGCTCCGTTCGGCGGAACGGCTCCACCGTCGGTGATGTTCTATTATTCCCGGGACCGGGCCGGCGAACATCCACAGGCACATCTGGCCAATTATAGCGGTATCCTTCAGGCGGACGCCTATACCGGCTATGGCCAGCTCTATCTTCCTGATCGAAGTCCGGGCCCGATTTATGAAGCGGCGTGTTGGGCGCATGCCAGGCGGCCATTCTTTGCGCAAGCCGATCTGGAGGCCAATGCGCGCCGAAAAGGGCAGGGTAAAAGTGCCGCTGTTGTCTCACCAATCGCCTTGAACATGGTGCAGCGGATCGACGCGCTGTTCGAGATCGAACGCCAGATCAATGGCCGCACTGCCGATGAGAGAAAAGCGATCCGCCAGCAATTATCAAAGCCGTTGATCGACGAGATGGAAATATGGATACGCGACCACCGCGCCAGGTTGCCGCGTGACAACGACCTGGCAAAGGCATTTGACTATATGCTGAACCGCTGGGAATCCTTCACCCGCTTCCTCGACGACGGCCGGATTTGCCTGTCGAACAATTGCGCGGAGCGATCTCTGCGTGGTGTGGCCCTTGGACGAAAAGCCTGGCTATTTGCCGGTTCCGACCGCGGAGGGAAAAGGGCGGCAGCCATGTACAGCCTGATCGTCACCGCGAAAATGAACCGCATTGATCCACAGACCTGGCTTGCAGATGTTCTCGCCCGCATCGCCGATCATCCTGCCAGCCTGATCGATGAACTTCTTCCCTGGAATTGGCGGAACCCCGCAACAAAATCTCTGCAGCAGGCGGCCTGATGGCAGGTCCTCTCGTTCGCTTGAAGATCACGCTCGATGACGTTGATCCCTTGGTGATGCGGCGCGTTGTCGTGCCGTTCCGCATTCGGCTCGACCGGCTTCATGATGTTCTCCAGCAGGCTTTCGGCTGGACCAACAGTCATCTCTATGAGTTCAGGATCCGTGACATCGGATTCGGCGTGCCTGATGGCGGCTTTGATGACCCCATTGATGCTCGCAAGGAAACGCTTCTTGCCGCCATCGAAGATATCGGCGCGAAGTCATTCAAGTATCTCTATGACTTCGGTGACGGCTGGACGCACACAGTGAAAATCGAAAAGACCTTTCCGGCTACCCCCGGCTTTGATGATCCTTTCCTTCTCGAGGCTGTCGGAAGGTGCCCGCCAGAGGATGTTGGCGGCCCTTGGGGCTATGAAGAGTTCCGTGAGGCTATTGCCGACGTCAACCATGAGCGACATCAAGAACTGCTCGAATGGTGGGGAAGTTCAGACTACGACCCCAGCCAGGTCGATGCAAGAAATCTCGGCAAAAACGTCGAGGCTCTGGCTGCGAAATGGAAGCGCAGATCGCGCAAAAAAACCTGACACTGCGGTCCTCGGCGAATGCTTACGATAAACGCGCACATTTGCGCATGGTGCAATCATGCGTCTTCAATCGAGCGGATCAGTGCTTTTAGAATGTCAGGCGCGATATTGGCCTCGACCTTCAAGACGCGGCCGCCCTTGCTACCGATCTCGATCCGCATGGGATGTGCCGACCGCTTTGCCGCAAGTTTGTCGACTGGGACTGGTCGCTCGCCTCAGTGGCAATCAATTCGACCGGCACAAAGGAATTAGTGACGTAACTTGAGGTGTTCGCAGGAAATATCGAAGACGGCCTCACCGGACGCTTACTCCGCGTCACGCTTTGAAAAGCCATGAAGGGCTTCGATGTTCACTCCAAGTCTCACCTCACCGCGCTGGCGATACCGCGAAAACCGTTCGAGTTAGGGAGATATATCGTCGCGTCAAATAATTTACGAGATGCATTGTAGATGAGTTTAATCACGTTGTAGATCCAGACGAGCCAAAAGAGCTCTTTAGAGTGGCACTTTTCACAACTTTCATCATGTTGTTGTCGCGACGACAGAGCTTTCATAGACGGTACCCAAGAGATTCCTTGCAGAACAAAAACAGTCAGTTGAAAAATGATTCCTTAAGCGGAATCAACGCCGCCCCTATAACGGCCGGATCGCCCTGGATCTCACTTAAGAGGATTTGCGGGTATTCAGCTGGTGTGTTCATTCGAACTATCCGCGGGCTTGGTGGCACCTTCATCAGCAGTTCACCAAGCCGCCTTGGAAGCTCCCCTCCAAGTACTACCGCGGCCGGATCTATAACTGCCCACATCGCATCGATAGCTTGATTTAAATAAGGCGAAACTTCGTCCACCCACTCTCGTACGCCAGGCCACTCAGGATCGAAATTATTGCGAAGATCTCTTATACCCTCAACAGTGATACCCCTTTCCTTCAACCGGGATAATAATTCTCCGAGCGCCGGACGGTGCGCAACTTCCTCGGTCGTGTAGATACGGCTGATTTCGCCAGCGTTTCGGAATGAGCCAAATACAGGCTTCCCATCAATGACTACTCCTCCACCAAAGCCAAAGTTGAAGGAGAGATAACCAAAGGTGGGATATTTCAGGCCAGCGCCGAGACTGGCTTCACCTATCGCACCGGTTGTACAGTTGTTTTCTGTCCATACGGGAACCTCGAAGAGCGCTGTCAACTCGCTGTTGAGATCGACCAAGCACCAGTCTGCGAGCGGCTCCGGCGCATTGAAGTAATTATGTGCGCCCACAAAAAAACCAGCCATGGCAAAGCCAGCCCCGACAATCTTGGCGCGCGGTATCTGATTTGCCCTCATCGTCTGCCAGACACGTTCTTTTAGAAGGACCAGCGTCCGCGAACGGTCAGTCGGAGCGATGTCTAGTACCTCCTCGTGAAGGACATCGCAACGCAGATTGCACAGACAAAACGATGCGCTGTCAGTATTCACAGAAATGCCAATTGAGTACGCCGCATTCGGGTTGAGCTGGAGTTCTTTGCTCGGCTTGCCGCGTCCTTCAATCACAGCGTCCCCAAAAATCAGGACATTACTCTCGAGCAGGCCATCGACGATCCTGTGGACTGAAGGCTGGGTGAGATTTGTCATCGCGGTAATCGCTGACCGCTTTATCCCGCCATTTCGGCGGACAATTTCAAGAACCATTCTCTCATTTTGCGAAAGCGGCTTCGCAGACGCTGATGGAGAAATGCCTGACACAGATAAGGTTGAATCATCTGCCACCGCGCCTGCCTCCCTACGTAACGCCAATTTAATAAACAGAGTATGAGAAACGAGGAATGGTTTCAACTCCTGAGATACCACGACACCCTTAAAATGATTTTATCAACAGAATTAGTGGCTTGTGTATCACCTCCTTCTGTCATCGAAAATTCATTTACTTTCGCGAATTTGACAATTATTATACGTTACGCATTAAAAAGAATTCGCATTTGGGGAGGTCCGATGAGCGTACTTGATGTGGCCAATGCAAAGATCCGATTTGGATCTTTTGAGGCATTGAAGGGAGTATCGTTTTCCGCGCAGCAAGGTCAGCTTGTAACGCTGCTCGGCCCCTCCGGTTGTGGCAAAACCACACTTCTGCGTGCCATCGCTGGTTTCATTGAACTGGACGGCGGACAGATCGCTATCGATGGACAGGACATGAGCGGGGTTATGCCTGAGCGGAGAAACACGGCCATGTGTTTCCAGTCTTATGCTTTGTTCCCGCATCTGACTGTGTTTGAAAATATCGCTTTCGGGCTGAGACAAAAGCGGACGCCGCAGGCCGAACTAGAAAAGCGCGTAGCCGAGTCCGCATCGCAGGTTTCACTGGAAACACAACTCAGCAAGTTGCCCGGCCAGCTTTCAGGAGGACAACAGCAACGTGTCGCTCTTGCACGTGCTCTGGCGGTACGCCCGGGGGTTATTCTGTTTGATGAACCACTGTCAAATCTCGATGCCCGACTTCGCGACCAGGTTCGCTTCGAAATCAGGCAACTTCAAAAAGCCCATGCTTTTACGGCGGTCTACGTAACGCACGACCAATCGGAGGCTCTCGCCATGTCCGATCTGGTGGTGGTGATGAACGCGGGAAGGATCGAGCAAAGCGGGACGCCGAACGAGGTCTACTACAACCCGGTCAACCGCTTTGTCGCCGACTTCGTTGGCACAGCGAATATAATGCCCGTCCAGATCAATGGACGAGATGAATCGACTGGGCATTATCGCGTGACCTCCCCGTTGGGTGAGACCCTGATCGCATCAGAAGCATCACCCGTGGCAAATAACGTTTACGCCTGTTGGCGACCGGAAGACGTCATCAGCCGTGCTGACGACCACGCTGGTCTGAACGTCTATTCCTTCGAGGTTCAGGCGAAGAGCTTCCTGGGCAACCTCACGGACCTCGCGGTCATCGTTTCGGGGAAGAGCAAAAGCTCTTTCCGGATCCAGGTGCTCGGCAAATCCGCAATCGAAGAGGCTTCAACTTGCCGCTTCGAAATCGCGCCGGAGAAAATCCGCTTCCTGAAGGAGCCGGTAGAATGACTCTCAGAAACAATCTGCAGGCCTATCTTCTCCTTCTTCCCGGCCTTGGCGTCATCCTGATCTTTACCAGTATCCTTATCGGCATGGCGGTTTCGCAATCGTTTGGTTTTCTGAACTTCGCCGGCTCAAGCGAATTTTCGCTTCGGTTCTGGAATACCATGCTTGCCGATGAACAGGTCTGGAGAGCGTTGTGGTATTCAGCGCGAATTGCGATCATCAGCTCGTTGCTTGCGGTGATGGTCGCCTACCCGCTCGCATTGTGGCTCCGCAAGCCCTTTGCCGGATCGGGGTTGATAAGTGCGGTATTGAAGGCACCTTTGCTTGTTCACGGACTGGTAGCCGCATTCCTGTTTATCAACTTTATATCGTTTCAAGGCTTTTTTAACCTCGCGCTGGTGAAGCTCGGCTTCATCGCTCGCCCGATGCGCCTGCAAAACGACAGCTACGGAATTGGGGTGATATTTCTTCAGGTCTGGAAGCAGATGCCCTTTGCCCTGCTTCTCCTGACCGGTGCTGTGCAGTCGATAGGCGACGATATTCTCAACGCTGCCCGAGACCTCGGTGCAGGTGCGGTAGACCGGTTCCGCAAAGTCATCGTTCCGTTGACAATCCGGTCTCTGCAGGCAGCCCTGGTCCTGATCTTTATCGGAGCGGCCGGCGATTTCTCGTTTCAGGTCGTAGCAGGTCCCACCAGTATCAATTCCTTGGCGCAACTGATGCTCCGGACCCAAGAAGCAAGTGCGGACGGGTGGAACTTGGCTGCCGTCGTTGCCATGCTTCTGATGGCGCTATCTCTTTTCGGTGCAGTCCTCGTGGCCGGCATCGCTCAACTTCTCTCCCGTTTGGGGAGGGTATGACGATGGCGAGCATGTACCTCAAGAACTTCCGCTGGCTAAACCGTCTTCTCGTCGCATTGGTCGTTACGGTCGGCGCCATATGGCTTCTGCTCCCCTTTATGCTGGCGGCACTCTGGTCGCTCGTCGATATCAACCACCCCTGGGCATACCCTGACATACTGCCCCCGGTACTTTCCTTTTCTCGCTGGATAGAGGTTTGGAACACGACGGGTCTGCCGCAAGCCTTGAGAAACAGCTACACGCTTGCGCCCTGTGTTGCGGCCATCACAATCATCCTTGCTTTGCCGACGTCCTATGCATTCGGCAGGTTGGAATTCGCGGGAAAGCCTGTGCTGCAGGTGCTGACCTTGTTGCCTCTCGCCCTGCCCGGTTTTGTGGTTGCCATATTCTTCTCCTCGCTCCTTCTGAATATGGGAATCTACTCAAGATTTCTGGGCATCCTCGTCGGTCACACCGTTGTACTGCTGCCTTATGCTATTCGCATCCTGACGGTGTCTTTTTCACTCATCAGGCAAGACCTGATCGACGCGGCACGCGATATGGGCGCATCGCCCATTTCTGTATTCCGAACTGCTTACTTCCCGATCCTGAAGCCTGGCGTCATTGCCGCCTTCATTATCGTTTTCATTCTGTCCATCGAAGAGTTTGGTATCGCCTATATCGTCGGTGCGCCGGATTTCACGACAGTTCCAACGATCCTCTATTCGTATCTCGGATACAACTTCATTCGACCCAATGCCGCGGTCGTTTCCCTGATCCTCGTTGTTCCCAACGTCTTTCTGATGCTGCTCGTTGAACGCTTCCTCGCAAGCAACAACCCCGCGGCCATCACCGGAAAGGGATGACGGCGATGTTCTCCACGCAAGTCCAATCCAAACGGGAGGTAAAGTGCAATGTTTAAGAAACTCGCCGCGATCAGCATAGCGGTTTTAACTATCGGTATGCCCGCGCATGCCGACGACCTGAAGTCGATGTCATGGGATCAAATCGTCGCCCAGGCAAAGAAGGAAGGCGAAGTCAGATGGTTCAACTGGTTTAACCAGGCCCGCTTCCGTGAGGAGGTCAAAGCGTTCGAAACCGAGTACGGGATCAGGGTGACAATACCTGACGGCGATTCAAAAGCGAACATAAACAAATTCCTCGCCGAAAAGGATCGGCCACAAGGCGACATCGATGTATTTTCGACATCCGGCTCCGAGTTGAAGAAGCTTTCACCGGAGACAACTTATTATGGGCCTCTCGATAAGTTGCTGCCCGAGGGAAAGAAACTCCGTTACGACCTTGAAGGCTTTAAAAACGGCGGGTTTGCGGCAGCTTTCTGGGGAAACCAGTCGGGTATCGCTTATGATTCCTCCAGGATCACAGATGCCGATCTGCCCCGGACCGTCGAGCAATTCTCGACTTTCATAGAAAATCATCCGGGGGAACTAGGTTTCAATGTCGAAAATGGCGGCGCAGGTCCGGCTTTCATTCAGGGCATTGCCCGTCAGTTCGCTCCTGATGTCGATTATGCTTCCGGAACGACTGATGCAGCGGTAGAGAAAAAATTTGGCCCCGCCTGGGACTGGTTCTCCAAACGAAAGGATCAGTTTGTAATCACCGCATCCAACAACGACAGCGTTACCCGCCTGACTTCTGGTGAATTCACGATCGTCGCGGCATGGGAAGACGTTATCGCAGCTCTCAAGAAGAGGGGCGAAATTCCAGCAACCGTCAAGATCTATGTTCCAGACTTCGGCATGCCGGGTGGCGGAAATGTCGTGGGTATCCCTGCAAACGCCAAAAATAAGGCCGCCGCGCTGGTCTTCATCCATTGGCTGACGAGCGCCAAGACCCAGACGCGTTTCGCTTCGGAATTTGGCTCCGTCCCTCAGAATCCAGACGCAGATGCGACAGTTGCTCTCGTCAAGGTTCAGGAGCGGAGGTCCAGTTTCAACTGGGCCGCCCAGCCGCTGAACGACGATATCAAAAACCAGTTCATCAAGAACGTTACTCTCCGGTGATCCCGGTGGGCGGTGGGCATGAAATGCCCTCCGCCTCTACTTTTTCGAACAGGATACATCCATGTCTCAAAGCTCGGTGCTTAAGCGCCCAATCGCAAATGCACGCCACATCGTTGTTCCCGATCAGATCATCGCACACCGCGGTGCGCCGCGCCTCGCGCCAGAAAACACGCTCGCAGCGATGAGAAGCGCCGTCCAAAAAGGCGCAAAGTGGGTCGAGGTCGACGTTAAACTCACGCGGGATCAAAAGCCGGTCATCATCCACGATGACACCGTCGATCGCACAACAAATGGCAAAGGCTTTGTTGCGGGTTTGACTCTGGAAGAGATCCGCAGCCTCGAGGCGCGCGCATCTTTTGGCGAAGAGTTCGCCGGCATCAAGGTTCCAACCCTGGAAGAACTAATCGAGACAGTTCTTGATCTCGATGTGGGTTTACAGCTCGAATTGAAGCCCACGCCTGGCGACGACATCGAAACAGCCGAGGTCGCTCTCGACGTCCTGAAAACCCTTTGGCCGAAAGACCGCGAACGCTTGTTCTTTGGAAGCTTTTCGATCCGGTCGATTCACGCCGCAGCACGCATCTGGCCTGATGTTCCGCGCGCCTATTTCGTAAGTATTCCCCCCAAGGATCCCGTTGCACTTCTGAACGAAACGAAGTGCCAGCTCCTTCACGTTACGAAAGACATCCTGGACAACGATGCGATGAAGGTTCTTGCCGATAGCGGCATCGAATTCGCGGTGTCCGTCGTCAATGATCCGGCCGCGGCCAGACGTTTTCTCGAACTCGGCGCCCAGACCATTTCGACTGACATTCCTGACCTCCTCGACACCCACTGAGGCCAAAGAATGGATTATACGAACCGCCTGGAAGCAGCGAACACAATCATGGCGGAGGCTGTAGACTTGGCTCTTCGGCTTTTTCACGAGCGTGATCGCTTCGTCGCTGAAGAGAAATCGGCGAGCGAGTTTGTTTCCGAAGCAGATCGTCGGGTAGAAACACTTATTCGGGAGAGGCTGTCGTTACACTTCCCGGATGACCATGTCATGGGCGAAGAGATGGGCGGTGGAGGATCGGACGCGTTCTGGTCCATTGACCCGATTGACGGCACGGTCAATTTCCTGCGCGGATCCCCACTCTGGGGGGTATCCATCGGCTTGGTGGAGGGTGGCGTATCTCGCGTCGGCGTTATCGCGTACCCCTGCCTCAATCTGCGGCTTGGTGCTGCGCAAGGAGCCGGCGTTTTCAAGAATGGTGAGCGCTATCAAAGGCGAGTCGATTTCCCCTCGGTTCGGCTCGCCTCAGTCGGCGAAAGTGCCCGTTGGCCGGCGAAAGAGGTTGCCAAGGTGGAACTTGCGCTCCGAAAGGCGGGCTGGGGCGTGACCGAATATCGATGTGGAACTGTTGGTCTGGGATTCGCCGCACTCGGAATGACCGACGGTTATGTCGAAAAAAATACGAGTATCTGGGACATCGCCGCAGGATCGGTCATCTGCGAAGAGGCAGGCCTACTTGTGACTACTGGTGGATCATATGAAGCGGCTGGCCAGAACATCGTGGCAGCAACGGAAGATGTTCACGGTGTCATCGCGCCGTACTTCTAGCGAGCCGACCTGGTTGGCGCTCGCAGGCTAAAAGCCGAACATGATTGATGTTTCGGCCATCCTGTCCGCGAGGTGGCGCGGGCAGGATGCCGGTGGGCAGCTATCCTCCCGGCTTGCTCACCGGCTCCTTCCTTCGGTGTTCGAGGCTGGACACTGCAATGTCTGGTGAGCGAGGTAGTCCTCAGTCAGGAGTAAGTGATTGGAATCATTGATTGTTGTGATCAATTTGTTCGGGGCGGTGGCATTGCTCCTGTTCGGTCTTGCTCAGGTTAAGGATGGCGCGTCGCGCGCGCTCGGATCAAAGCTGCGGACCGGCCTTGCAACCGGGACAAGAAGCAGCCTTCGATCCTTTCTGTCCGGCTTTGTTGCAACCGTGGCTCTGCAAAGCTCCACCGCGACGGCTCTCATGATCTCGTCCTTCGTCGAACGAGAATTGATCAAACCTCGTATGGCTCAGGTCGTGCTGCTGGGAGCCAATGTCGGCACCGCGGTAACGGCCTGGATCGTCGCAACCGGAATCGAATGGGTTTCGCCGGTCCTGCTTGGTCTGGGGATCATCCTTTATCGAGGCGGGACAACGTCGCGTCAGGGCGTCGGAGCCGCTCTGATCGGCATTGCACTGATGTTGCTTTCGCTTCATCTTCTCAGTGGGGCAACCGAGCCGTTGCGCCATTCACCGGCACTTGCAGCGTTCATCGGGCTCCTCGACAACGCCTGGCCCGTCGCTATGATTTTCTCGGCGGCGATTGCATTTGCATCGTCCTCTAGCCTCGCGGCGGTTGTTCTTATCCTGTCGATGGCGTCCACCGGAATTCTGTCTGGCGGCCTTGTCGTCGCATTGGTTCTCGGCGCCAATCTGGGGGGTGCGGTCCCCCCGCTGATTGCAGCCTTGTCGGGATCGGCAGCAGCAAGGCGTGTGACGCTCGGTAACTTGCTCGTACGCGCTATCGGTTGCGTCCTTACCCTTCCCGGTGCAGGGATTCTCGCCGATTGGCTGTCCATGCTACCCCTGCCCCACTCCAAGCTTCCGGTCGATGCGCACTTGGCCTTTAACATCGCCCTCGCTCTGCTCGCATGGCCCTTCTCGCGGCTCATCGCGCGCTGGATGACCATTCTGATCCCTGATCAGGCCCACGCAGAGAACGGCCCAAAATTTCTCGACGCCGACGAGCTCTCGACACCGATCGTGGCCCTCACCAGCGCTTCCCGCGAGGTGCTTGGAGTCGGAGACCTGATCGAGAGAATGCTTTTGAAAGTCTCCGACGCATTTGAGCAGAACAACACGTCGAGGCTGAAGGATATCTCCAAGTTAGAACGTCAGGTCGACCGGCTGCAACAGGAGGTCAAGGTCTACCTTTCCAAACTTGGCCAAACCGGATTGTCAGAAGACGAAGGGCGCCGTTCGATCGTCATCATCGACTATGCCATAAACCTCGAACATATCGGTGACATCATCGAGAAAGGCCTCTTGCAGGCGGTGACCAAGAAGATCGGCCACGGCCTCAAGTTCTCCGATGACGGTTTTGCCGAGCTTCAGCAGCTTTTCCAGTTGACCATCGACAATCTCAGGATCGCACAAACGATCCTGATCACCCGTGACATTAGCCTTGCCCGCCAACTCATGGAGCGCAAGATCGAGGTGCGTCAGATGGAGAAGCGATCCTCCGAGCGCCACCTTGAACGTTTGCGTCACGGACGCGCCGACAGCCTGCAAACCAGCTCGCTTCATCTCGACATCCTGCGCGATCTCAAACGGATCAACGCCCACATCGTATCTGTCGCCCATCCGATCATGAACGAACAGGGACTGCTCGGCGAAAGCCGCCTTCTGAGCAGAAGCCCGGGTGGCTGAGAAATGCTGATGAAGACAATCGATGAGCGCGGCAGGTCAATTGGGGAGATGAACGTGCCCACCACGGATCTTAGACGCAGTCAGACAATCGTTTCGGCCCAAACGACATGTGGGATCGAGGTGATCGAAGTAACAAGCTATCGATATCGCGCCCGGATCGCTCTGCAGGGCGCAACACTCCTCGATTGGCATCCAAGAGATACGAATGGTCAGGAAGGTGAAAACGTCGTTGACGGTTATCGTGATGTGCATGAGCTGACGTCCCAAAACGGCGTACGCAACGGGATCCTTGCTCCATTTACCAATCGTCTCGTAAGGGGTCGTTTCGATTTCGACGGTCGCACATATCGATTGCTTCCGATCGCAGAAGGCGAAAATGAGGTTTATCACGGTTTCTTGCGTGTGAGGCAGTTCGAGCTTCGAGGCACCGCGTTTGCTGGTGAAAATGTCCGATTAGAGTTCGTCCACAAGACGGTCAGCGCAAAAGCCCCGAGCTATTCTTATGATCTCGAAGTTTCTGTCGCGTACGTTTTTTCGGTTAGCGGAGTTGAACTTGAGATCGCCACTACAAACAGCGGCGGAGAGACAGTTCCCTACGTTGCAGGATGGCATCCGTATTTCAGGCTGCCTGGAAGCTCCGCCATTGATGACCTTACGCTCCAGGTCCCATCGACGTTTGTCGTGGATACGATTGATCTTATTCCTCAGGTCACATCAGATGGAGAGATAAAACTCCAAAATAGCCCTACTTTCCATCGACCGACCAGAATTGGCGATCACGTCCTTGATTGCTGCTTTACACAGCTCATTCAGGATGAAGACGGAATCTCCCGCACGATCCTGACTGATCCGACTTCTGGCACGGAATTGTCCGTCTGGCAGGAACGGGGGCATATGCATGTTTACACTGGTGACACACTTGCGAGAGATCGACGCAGATCAATAGCTCTTGAGCCTGTGGAAGATTTGACGAACGCCTTCAATCTCCCTAGCCGTATCAAACAAGTCCGTCTGGAACCGGGTGATACTCGAACCTTTAAATGCGGCTTCGAATATGAGCGCGGGGAACGCCGTGAGACCGAAAAGGGCTCTCTTGCTGGAAGTTGAACCTGACACTCGAAAGCCAACGCATGACTAAGGAACGCGGATTTCGTCAACCCAACGTGAAGTTTTTCGACTTCTTGCCGATCGCGGGCTGTCGGACGAAGCGTGACGACAAGGATACAGACAACCATTACGGAGATAAGGAATGCAGCACTGGCTGGATAAATTGACCGATCTTGCCGCGATTGAAGGCGATGAGTGCATCCTGAAGACGGGGCTGGCGGACATAGCCAATCATTTCGGCTTTACCGGTTACGCCTACCTTCACATCCAGAATCGGCACATTACCGCCGTGACCAATTATCATCGCGAGTGGCAGTCGGTCTATTTCAATAAGAAATTTGACGCTCTCGATCCGGTCGTCAAACGCGCAAGGTCCAGGAAGCACATCTTCACCTGGTCGGGCGAGCAAGAGCGCTCGACGCTGTCGAAGGGCGAGCGCGCCTTCTATGCCCATGCAGCCGACTTCAGCATCCGCTCCGGCATTACCATTCCGATCAAGACCGCCAACGGGTCGATGTCGATGTTCACGCTGGCATCGGAGAAGCCGGTGATCGATCTCGATCGGGAGATCGACGCAATTGCAGCTGCGGCAACCATTGGGCAGATCCATTCCCGCATCTCATTCCTTCGCACTACACCCACGGCGGAAAATGCCGTGTGGCTCGATCCTAAAGAAGCGACCTATCTTAAATGGATCGCGGTCGGCATGACGATGGAGGAGATCGCCGACATCGAGGGGGTCAAGTATAACAGCGTCCGGGTGAAGCTTCGTGAGGTGATGAAGCGCTTCGACGTCCGCTCCAAGGCGCAGCTGACCGCGCTCGCAATCCGGCGGAAACTTATTTGAACGGGTGCAACATTCCCGTTGTGAAGTTGCGGTTGAGGAGGACTGTTATGTCGAAAGGGCTGCCTTGAACGCTCTATAGTTACTTACCCGCATCCGCTTTGCACACGCCAGACTAGACTGACGACGGAAATCGAAACCACTTCTACGAAAGCTTTGACGCTGTCCGTCAGGCAGTTCATCAACTGAGGAGCGATGTAGCCAAGGATCCCGAATACCGTTGGAAATCAATGCATCTCGTGAAAATCTAGATCAGAGCGATCTCGACGGATACAGTGTTTCCTTGCTGAATGAAGGCATATCGAGACTCGTCAAAAACTATGAAATCCTCGAGACGATCGACGACAAAGACTAAAGCGTCACCTCAAACCGCGACGGACACGACGCCAGCAGCCCTCAATCAGCGGGAGTGTTCTTGCCCCGATACAATTTTAGTGTCGGTCAGTTTACGACAACCTTGGGAATGAAGCCAAGAATGCTGATCAGTGTGCTTACGGCGCTCATCTGCGCATGCATCTCGATGCTCGCTTCAATGTATCGGACATGCTGCGGGCCGCCGGCTTCTTTTCCTGTTTTGTAGGTCTCAGGCAGAGCCTGAAATAGCTTGTCGGCTTTCTCCACGAGTTGCCGGTGCGTCCTGATGGCGTCGATCGTGATGGTTTCCAGGTCCGCCGGCGGTAATCCGTGCGTCAGCCCGATCAATGGGCGGAGCTCTACCTTCTTCGTCACTGTGGCATCTTCCAGTTCCATTCCTGACCTAACCCTGGTTGGTCCGCGGTGCGCCTCCGCTGACGTTGAACCCCGTGAACCCTTGCCGGGGGTTAGAATCCGAGATGAATCGGCCCTGCGACCTTTAGCCGGAGCCTGGACATACGCCGCAGGCCCCCGGACACAAAGTCAGAGGGTTCCTGGCGCCATTCCGGTCAGCGCCAACCGTTCATCTGCGGATTCTAAGCCGCAACGCAGCGCGTACTGCGTCAACTCCCTTATAAGTGTCATTCCAGGGAGAAGCCAGTCTGGATTAAGATCGCGCACGTGCAATTTTTCACAAAACCGCGGTCAAAAATGATTTTAAGCTGCTGGCGGTTTAGTTTTGAGCTAAATTTTCGCTTTCACGTTGCTGGCGGTGCTGCTTGCGTCTTGCCTGGACGATCAGGAAAGATTGCCGAGCGTTGAGCCGAGCGTCATCACTGACGGGCTCGCAGGGTTGACCAACAATATCATGGCGTAAGGCATCAGGCTGCGCGGTCGCATAAAGCTACGCGGCACTGTGCGTGCACCGGCGTAACGCTTCTCGCAGATCCGACAGTGCTGCATCCAGTCTCAGTCTCGTCTCTATGTCAGTATTGATCCCGATCCGGAATGGTAGCACTGTCTCCCCTTCGGCCGAAGGAAGCACCGCGATTGGCCCGTTCAACAAGGCGTTTACCGACTTGGCTGCTTCAAGCGAGTATCGATCGACCTTGATCGGACCGCGGGACGCTTTCCATGGGCTGAGGGCTTCGTGTTGCTATCGTTCATTTGTCCTGCCTGAAACGCGTTAGAATTAATTGAAATTGGCTGGATCGTCGAAGAAGGCTTCGCATTTGGCCTTGTTGAGCCGCACGTCCGAGCTCCCGAAATAGAAGTATTTGAAGCTCTTGATGAAGTGCTTGTATCCGAGCTTGTCGTAGTCGCGCGTCTGGCGGACATATGCAAAATCGAGCGCCGTCGAACGGGACGTTCTGCTGGAGCCGACATGAGGTGCACGATCGGCCTCGACGATGTCGAAGTGTGCAAACTTGCCGTCGGGTGTGAGAAAATACTCAACACGCCAGTTCGCGGGATCCGGCTTGGGAATCTTGATGTGGCGGACTTTCCGAAGAATGTCGGCTGCCTGCTTCGCAAGGCCGCCCTTAAAAAAGTCGTCCTGCTCCATCGCCCAGAAGAAATAGTCTGGATCCGTCAGCAACAGCTGCGGTAGCGTTTTGCCCTTATACTTGCCGATTGGCATCTCTGACCACATGACCCCTCCGCGTGCGCCGTGCTGAAGATATGGTGGGACTTCAGGTTCGCTTCAATGATGCTGCCGCGCTTCAACCTGCAGGCAGCGGAAAGCCTGCAGGGCATCTAGGGAGCGCCATTCCGATTTCACCGAACTCCGGCGGTAGGACCTACCGCTCGCGAGCTCCTATCCCAGACAGGTCGATCCTGATACCAGCCTTGTTCGGGTCAGACGCGATCGCCTCAGATGGCGGATCTTCAACTCCTGCATTTTCGCGAGAGCCGGATTTTGTTTCGGCTTCGTCACTCTGGATCTCAGCCGGTTGGGAAATTTTCCCCTCGCCAGGATGCTCCGCCCGAAACACCGCAGTCCCCTCGAAGTATCCCGTCTGCCAGGCGATGATCGCATCATCCATCACTTGCGGCAGCACGTCAGCAGCAGTCGGATTGCCATACCATTTCATGACGATGCGCCAGACCTTGCCGAATAGCGCGGTTCCCATGCGAATGTTCTCGCAAACATCCACGAGATCCGGCTTCAACTGGCCTGCCTCGACGATACCGAGGCCTGCAGGATACTGGGTGATGCCAACACGCACGGTGTTACGACCAAGATTGTCGCGGATCAGCGCCAGCGCCTCCTCCGGCGTCGTGGGTTTGGGCACCAGCACCACGCGGCTTCCAGACCGGACGGTGATCGCCAACGGGTCCTGCGATCCAGCACGAGCGATGAACTGCTCGATAATTGCGGGCTTCAGGGCCGGATCGGCGCATTGCTTGGTAAGGGCGGCATCGACCATCCCGGATCTCCTTCAAGTATTGAATGCCATGACGACAGGCAGACCGAACAATCTGGCCCAGGCGGTTACACTCGCCTTCTGGATGGCGACGATCGACGTGCCCCCGGTCCACCAGCCATTCCCAACGGCAACGATCACCTCGGGCGAGTGCAGCATCGATTGCAGGACCGGCCAGAGAATGAGCTGTTCGTAGCAAATCAGCGGCGCGATCCTGGTTCCATCAACCTTAACCACCGGATTGCCGAAGAAGTCCGCACGCGCTCCGCCGCCCTGCCCGGTCCATTGCAGCCATGGTTGCCACATCGAGACCGGAACCGGCATTCGCTCGCGATAGACAATCTTCGCCTCGTCCGCCGATATCGCTACCATGACGTTGTCGTAGCTGTGGGTATCGATGACGGCAGCGCCGGCAATCACGGTGAGGCTGGTTCCGCCCAGTTTGTCCCGCCAAAGATGCTCGACCGTCGGCGTCCAGAAGCCGAGCGCACTTTCCGGCATCACTACCACGCGCGTTTTCGGATCGGCGGCGGCAGCGCGCTTCATCTTTGCGATTAGCTCACGCTGATGCTGAAGCGATTCATCCCGACCGAGCTTTTGTCCCTGCGCGAGGTCGACGCCCGTCCACCCATGCTGTAGGTTCGGTTCTGTCCAAAACGCGGCGGACCAGAGCCAGAACGCTGATAGCGTAATGGCAGCCGCTGGCCAAAGCCTTGTCGTCATGACGGTGAGGCCGGCCGCAGTTAATAGGAGGCCCCACCAGCCCCAACCGGGAAACAGCACACCCGCAATTGTCAGCGGGTGCGCCCATCCGGTGATGCCGAAGGGCGGCAACCCGGTCAGCACCAAAACCACCAGATAGCGCACCGCCATTGCCGCATCCGGCCACATCTTTCCGGAAGCCTTTTGTCCGGCACGCTTCGTCCAGAGCACGGCGTTTACAGCGACGAAGGAGATGGAAGCCGCTACCCACAATAGTAACCCTGGCCACAGATTGGCGGCATAGAAGTTGGCCACGCCCTGCGGGAGACCTCGCGACGCTGCGAGGAAATACCCAGCCGAGACCGCCGCCGCGACTAAGCGGGACGGTGCCATCGCCCAGAGCACCGGAATGATCATGGCGAAGGGCAAAAGAAGCACCACGCCGCTCCATCCGATTCGCCCACAGGCGATAGAAGCTGCGATCAGCAGAACAGCTTTCAAACGATCGGCTTTCCGGCCATCGTCATCGCGATCACGGATCAAAGGTAATAACCGGCTGCGCCAGGCCGAGAAGACCGGAATCCGGAACCGGGCCGAAATATCGGGAGTCATAGGAGCTCGCAAAAGTCGAGTGAAGGAACAAATGATGCGGGGGCACGACACCGCCCAGATCAGGGGTGAGCGGTCTGCCCTCACCGTCCCGATCGCGCACAGTGGATGCGGGTAGAGAGCGGCCATCGATCACAATATGGTCGGTGATGTCGACATGCTGACCGGGCAGCGCTGCGACTGTCTTGATAAGCGGCGCGACACCGCCGGCACACAATCCGCGGCGTACATATCCGCGCCGTCGCGCCTCGTCGAAGACGGCTGCCGTTGGCGGGCAGAGAAACACCAGATCGCCGATCGAGACCGGACGCTGTAACGCCTTGATGCGCCAGAGCCCGAGTGGTTCGCTCGGCGTCAGATTCAGCCGGTACCCGCCCATGAACGCTATCGACACCAGTCCTGACATGACGAGGCTGGCGCCCGTCAGAAACAGAAGGACCGCCCGCCGCCTCATTGTTTCAGCACCGGCGTCTGGCGCTGGGTGAGACGTTGCTCCTCGGCTAGTTTCAGCGACTGGACGGTGCGCTCGTGGGCGGCGAGCTGCTGCGCCGTCCGCATCACCGGCCAGGCTTGTTTGAGCTGTTCCTTCTGCTCGGGCTTCATCCCCTCGGCAAGCTTTCCATAAAGCTTCCCGGAGGGATCACGCGCGGCGTTGCTCAGGAGGGTCCGCTCGCCAATCCGCTCGGTGACAGCTTGGTTAAAGCCGTCGATCTCAAGCTTGGTCTCGCGGTTGCTGAGCGCATAGGCCATCGCCGCCGGCAGATCGTTCCGGTCGATGGCGTCCCTCACCCGCTCCAGCACGACACGCGCCGCCGGTGACAGTGCGGGAATGTCGATCGAGACGCGCTGGCGCAGCGCCTGCTCATCTGCCTGCAGTCGCTGCGCCGCGTTCTCGCGCATCCTGAGATACTGATCGAGGTCACGTTTCAGGGCCGGGACATTAAGCTCGGCGATCCGGCGCGCTTCACGATCCGACTTGCTGGCAAGCATGCCGGTCTTACCGTTAAGCGGACCGATCGAAACCACATTGCTCTCGATCTTCTGCAATGCCTGTTTCGCCATCTCCTTGTCGGCGATAACCGCATCGAAGTTCATTGCCCGGAATGCGGCTTCAGGATCGGCGAAGACATAACGGAAGCGAGTGGATACCTCCTCCCATTGTTTCTTCAGCGCCGGATCGGTGTCGAGTTTCCGGTCGACGCTGTCGGCGACAGAGCCGGAGAATTGCGTGATGCCTGCGACCATGGGCCGGGCCTCCTTCATCGTTTGGGTCTTTGGGGTTTGGTGGAGGCCAAAGTGCTCACCAAACGCGCCAAGCCTGCGGGCGAGATCAGCCAGCTTCGTCTTCTGGCGCAGCGTCCAGTCGAGCCGGTCGCGGAGGAGTGTGCGCGCCACCTGCATGATGTGTAGGCCACGGTTTTCCGCAAAGCGCAGCGCCTCTCGATACAATTGACCGCGCTCGTAATCGAGTGTCGTTTCCTTGGCATTTTTCCGAGAAAGAACTTTTGCCAAACCGCCATTGAAGGCGAAGGATCGCTTACCGTAGTAGAGTTGCAGATCCTCACGATGACGGGTCATCGCCACATAGGTGAGATGGCGATCCAGCGACAGCGATGCCAGCACTTTCACGCGATCGACGGTGGCGCCCTGCGATTTATGGATAGTCGTCGCATAACCGTGATCAAGCTGATTGTAGAAGCGCTGCTCGACCGTCACCAGCCGGCGCTGATCGCCCTCGCCGATCACGGCGACAACGCGGTTTGAAGCCGCTTCGACGACATGGCCGATCATGCCGTTCTTGACACCCAGCGATCCCTCGTTCTTCAGGAAGACGATCTGGTCGCCCGTGTCGAACTGGCGGATACCGTCAGCCGTCTTGAAGACATGGCCATCACCCACAATGCCGCGCTCGACCAGTTTTTCGCGGGCCATGACGTTCAGCATGCGCACGTCGCGGCGCAGATGCGCGAGGATCAACGTCGTCTTAGTCTGATCGTAATCGTGGTTCCAGTCGGCGATCAGGCTCGCGACCGCTTCCGCCTTCAGACGCTCGCCTGTGACTCTGGCATTCGAATTGTAGGAGGCCAGCGCCCTCTCGACGTTCCCCCGCGCCAGATCGAGCGACGCCCTGCGCATCCAGTCCTCGCGCTGGCGATAGATCGTTTCGAGTTCGGCATAACCGATGCGGTCGACGATGGCGCGGAAGGCAGCGCCCGCCTCGATCGGCTGTAGCTGTTCGGGATCGCCGACCAGCACGATTTTGGCACCTACCCTGACGACAGCATCGACAAAGCCCGCCATCTGCTTGGAGGCGACCATGCCCGCCTCATCCATGACGAAGATCGTCTTTGCGTCCAGAACGTCGCGGCCGCGGTTCCAGCGCAGCTCCCACGACGCAAGCGTCCGGCTCTCAATGCCGGCTTCCTTCTCCAAACCCTCAGCCGCCTTGCCGGCCAGCGCACCACCGACGACACGGTATCCGGCCAGCTCCCACGCCTCGCGCGCCGCTTTCATCATCGTGGTCTTGCCAGCACCTGCGCGTCCGACCACGGCGGCAATACGGGCAGGTCCTGCAATGCGCTCGATTGCCGCTTTCTGCTCGTCGGACAGCCGTTCATGCCGCCGGAACGTCGCATCCAAGGCAGCCTCGGAAACGGCATGCGTCTCTTTGCCCGACAGCCACATTGCCTGCCGTGCCATCGTCGCTTCCAGCCGGATCATCGCCCGTGTCGAATAGCGCGCCGGCAGCTTGTCACCGGTCGCAAAATCGATCGTGTCGCGCTGGAGCCGGAGCACGTCGGGGTTCAAAATGATACGCAACATCAGCTGCTGGAAGGCAGCGGGATCGTCGACGTAGCGGTGCAGCACTTTCGCGACATCGCGTTCATCGAAGACGCTCTTTTCCCGTGTGATCACGTCGAGCACGATGGCTGGATTTCTCACAATGCGGCGGGTGTTTTCCTGACGGCGCTCTTTGTTCAGCTGGATGCGTTCGAGTTCCGGCCGCACACCCTGCACTTGCGCCTTGCGCTCGATCGCCTTGGCGCCGACGCCAAGATGGATGGTAGGCTCAAGTTCGATGCCCTGCTTTTCATAAGAGCGGCCATCAATGCGAAGATCGATGCCACCCAGCGCTAGGTGATGGTTCAGCCGCTCGAACCAACCATCGCGTAAGGAATTGAAGTCGTCGGTCGAACCCGCCCAGAGCTCATAGAGGATTTTGCCGGACTTCGTGCGGACCAGCTGGCCGTTATCGCCGATCACCGCCACCTTCTTTCCACCAAACCCGTCTTCCGTCAGGGGCCGCAAGGTGGTCATCAGATGGATATGCGGATTACCGGGATTGTCATGATAGACCCAGTCGGCGACCATTCCCTTGGCGAGGATGTGTTTCTCCACGAAATCCCGCACCAGGGCGATGTTCTGCTCCGCCGACAGTTCAAGCGGCAAGGCAATCGTCAGGTCACGAGCGAGCTGCGCGTCGGCACGTTTCTCGAAAGTCTCGACCCGGTTCCAGAAGGCTTCCGACGCACCTGACACAGAGCGGTCGGCGATCATCGAGCGAACCCAGTTCGGGGCATCTGCCGGAAGAAGAAACTCTTCGTACAGGAGCCCATGCTTCCGTGTGTAGTCGATGGTGCGAGCCTCACGCTCATAGTCCATCTTCGCGCAGTGCCGGTAGGCCGCGGACAGCACGGCACTGCGGCCGGAGCCGCGGCTGACGATGCTGGCTGAGAAGTGGGCAATGGCCACGGCGCAAGAAACTCCCGGTTCGAACCTCGTTCGTCCAGAGCGGCAAGACCAAATCGGCCTGTGTGGAGGCATCTGAGCGACACGTCGCATCGCGACGTATAATTGCGCCCTTGGAACCGCTCCTTCGGAACGGCGGGATGATGCTCCAAAGCATCGGCGTTGCCGATGTGCAGATCTGCACATTCCTTTTCATGGCATCCGGAGGGATTCTGGCATCGCGAATGCAATGCCAGAACCTCAAGGAGACCCAATCGGAATGAAAAAACCGTCATCGAAGATCAGGGAAGAAATCGCCAAATTGCAAGACCAACTGAGACAGGCCGAGACACGCGAAGCCGAGCGCATCGGTCGGATCGCGCTAAAGGCTGGGCTTGGGGACATCGAGATTGACGAGGCCGAGCTTCAGGCGGCCTTCGAGGAGATCGACAAACGGTTTCGCGGAGGCAAGGTTGTCGCAACCGGAAAGAAAAATGCCGGCGAGACCAGGACCGGCGGCGAACCGTCCGCGACGCAGCCGGCTGGCGCGGATGCGGGCGGGGCTGGCGAGGTTTGAGCGCATGTCGAAGGCGATGACATCAGATGCCCGCAGACAAGACACGCGCGAAAAGATCGAACTCGGAGGCCTGATCGTCAAGGCGGGATTGCGATACGAGAAGCGGGCGCTGCTGCTCGGCTTGCTGATCGACGCTGGTAAGCGGATCAAGG
Organism: Agrobacterium larrymoorei; assembly: GCF_005145045.1. NCBI lineage: Bacteria > Pseudomonadati > Pseudomonadota > Alphaproteobacteria > Hyphomicrobiales > Rhizobiaceae > Agrobacterium > Agrobacterium larrymoorei. The sequence continues at coordinate 89,901 of NZ_CP039694.1, read as the reverse complement.
GCGACGAGACGGAAAAATCCCGCCTCACGGCAATCGGGGCGGAGGTCTTCGGCAATGATGGGGAATAGGCCACTGCTCTTGATCCTGCCGGCGGCAATCATGATCGCCATGATGGTCCTGACTTCCGGCATGGAGCATCGCATGGCTACACTCGGCACAGTTGAGCAGGCCAAGCTGATGCTGGGACGGGCTGGTCTCGCCCTGCCCTATATCGCAGCGGCCGCTATCGGCGTGACCGCATTGTTTGCAACGAACGGATCGTCGAACATCAAGGCGGCTGGCCTGAGTGTGCTTGCAGGAAGTGCTGCGGTCATCATTATCGCCATCGCACGCGAGACAATCCGCCTGAACGGCATCTCCGGCCACGTGCCAGCAGGACAATTTGTTCTGGCCTACGTGGATCCGGCGACGATGACCGGCGTAGGCATCGCCTTCATCAGCGGTGTGTTCGCTCTGCGCGTTGCGATCAAAGGCAATGCAGCCTTCTCGACCGGCGGGCCACGCCGGATCGGCGGCAAGCGCGCCGTGCATGGCGAGGCCGATTGGATGAAATTGCAGGACGCGACAAAGCTCTTCCCTGAACAGGGCGGCATCGTCATCGGCGAGCGGTATCGTGTCGATCGCGACAGTGTTGCCGCCAAGCCGTTTCGTGCGGATGATAGACCAAGCTGGGGTGAAGGCGGCAAGTCGCCACTACTATGCTTCGACGGCTCATTTGGCTCGTCGCATGGCATCGTCTTTGCGGGCTCCGGCGGTTTCAAGACAACCTCGGTGACGATCCCGACCGCGCTGAAATGGGGTGGCGGACTTGTGGTTCTGGACCCGTCAAGCGAGGTCGCGCCGATGGGCTCGGAGCATCGGCGTCAGGCCGGCCGCAAGGTCATCGTTCTAGATCCGACGGCCGGTGGTGTCGGCTTCAATGCGCTCGACTGGATCGGCCGTCACGGCAATACCAAGGAAGAGGATATCGTCGCCGTTGCGACCTGGATCATGACCGACAATCCTCGATCGGCGTCGGCTCGCGACGACTTCTTCCGGGCGTCGGCCATGCAGCTCCTGACGGCGCTGATCGCCGACGTTTGTCTGTCTGGGCATACGAACGAGAAAGACCAGACATTGCGACAGGTCCGCGCCAATCTTTCCGAACCCGAGCCGCAGTTGCGTGCGCGCCTGACGGAGATCTACGAGGGGTCCGTATCCGACTTCGTCAAAGAAAATGTCGCGGTGTTCGTCAACATGACGCCGGAGACATTTTCTGGTGTTTACGCCAATGCGGTGAAGGAAACCCACTGGCTGTCCTACCCGAATTATGCGGGTCTCGTCTCCGGCGATAGCTTCTCGACCGACGATCTTGCCGATGGCGGAACCGACATCTTCATCGCGCTCGATCTGAAGGTGCTGGAAGCCCATCCAGGACTGGCCCGCGTTGTCATTGGCTCGCTGCTCAACGCGATCTATAACCGCAATGGCAATGTGAAGGGACGCACCCTCTTCCTGCTCGACGAGGTGGCGCGTCTCGGATACCTGCGCATCCTCGAAACCGCCCGCGACGCCGGTCGCAAATATGGCATCACGCTGACCATGATCTTTCAGTCACTCGGCCAGATGCGCGAGGCCTATGGCGGTCGTGATGCGACCAGCAAATGGTTCGAGAGCGCCTCATGGATTTCGTTTTCGGCAATCAACGACCCCGATACAGCCGACTACATTTCCAAGCGTTGCGGCGATACGACGGTAGAGGTCGACCAGACAAACCGTTCAACCGGAATGAAAGGATCCTCGCGGTCGCGATCGAAGCAGCTCAGCCGCCGCCCGCTGATCCTGCCGCATGAGGTACTGCGCATGCGCGCCGACGAGCAGATCGTCTTCACATCCGGTAATGCACCACTCCGCTGCGGGCGCGCCATCTGGTTCCGGCGTGACGATATGAAATCCTGCGTTGGTGAGAACAGGTTTCATCCAGTGAAGAACGCATGACCCCGTCGCGCGTGCTTCTCATCATCTCGGCCACAGCACTTGTCGGAGTTCTGCTACTTGGTGGCATGCAATCGAGGCCGGATACATCGAAGGACTTTTCTACCCAGAAAGCTCCATCGTTTGAGGTACCCATAGAAGATAGGCTGGAAGCCCGGTTCGTCCTCTGCGACGGGCGGGTCCGCGTCAATTGTGTTGTCGATGGAGATACGATCTGGGTTCGAAGTGAAAAGATCAGAATAGCCGACATCGATGCGCCGGAAATCTTCTCCCCTCGCTGCGGCGAGGAAAGGTCTATTGGCAAAGTCTCCCGTGACAGACTGCTAGAACTGTTGAATGGGGGAAGCTTCACGCTCGTTTCCGGTTGGCGCGATACGGATCGCTTTGGTCGGAAACTCAGGACGGTGACACGGCATGGAAAATCGCTAGGCGAAATGCTGGTGCGGGAGGGATTAGCACGTCGCTGGAATTGGCCAAGGCGCGACTGGTGCGCGCGTGATGGATCGTGATGCCTAAGATGCCGGTGGAACCGGCCGCGAGAAGATCGCAACCGGATGGCCGAAACCGCTTCACGGGTTCGGTGCGCCTGCGCATAGAGCCGTGCGGCAAAGCCGCCTCGCCCAGTCTTCGTCTGAAACCATCACGAGGATGAATCAGTGACACCGGATCGATTCATATAACTCGTTGGACACAACCTGAGGGGACAGCGACAATGGGAACATGGAAGACAAGGAGACATGCCAGGTTCATCTTCACCGTGTCGATGCGGCGCAAAACATGCGGCGCTTCTACGGCATTACGATCCAGCCGACGCTGTTCGGCGGGTCTTCAGTGATCCGAAACTGGGGCCGGATCGGATCGGGCGGCCAGATGATGATAGAGACCTTCGATCATCCGGACGATGCGGAGACAGCACTCTTCCTTATCGAACGAACGAAGAGACGACGTGGCTATCGGGACGCGGGGAGCGCCGAATAGCCGGTGTTAATTGACCGAACTCCTTAATTTCCTGTGGTTTTTGCGTTAAGGCGGGATTTCTTGCCTTTCTGCACCTTTCTTCGCCACATCTTCATTGTCAAAACTGAAGGACCGAAAACCGAAAGAGGCTCTTCCAATATGACCACAACCAATGAAATCGCCGACAAGATCGCAACCGAACAGAACCTGACCAAGGCGCAGGCCAAGACGATTGTCGAGAGCGTGTTCAAGCAGATCACAGACGCGGCGCTTGCTGGCGCAGAGACGTCGATCCCCTCGTTCGGAAAGTTCAAGCCGAAGGACACGCCGGAACGTGAAGGCCGTAACCCGGCAACAGGCGCAACGATCAAGATCGCCGCTTCGAAAAAGCTGACGTTCACGCCTGGCAAGGCGGTCAAGGACGCACTGAACGGCTGAGGCAATTCAGCCGCACAGGGGACGCAGAAACAGAGCCTCCTAGAAAGGAGGCTCCGCGCTGATGCGCCCGTCCTGCTCGGCCTCGATGACTGCAAGTTCGGCCTGAGCCAGTTCCAGCTCCGTCAAGATCCACTTGCGCTCATCGTCATAAACGGCATTCCGCAACTCGGCCCGCAATTCCTGGATGTGTTGTTCTATCAGCATTGTCATCTCCTGTTGTTTGAAAAAGATGACGCCGCCAACCGGTGAGACGGGGAAGGGTCAAGGAGCGCGGAACGCGACCGCCGGAGGGGGCGAGTGGGGGAGCCGAAATGCGCCAGTATTTTGGGGGAACCGCGCGTCCTTGAGGCTGCCCCGGCTCGCCGGTACCATTGGCAGATCTGCGCAGATCCCACGCTCCCGTATGCCACCAGAAAAGCCGAAGGCGGGCTCGATGCCCGTCTTCGGCTTCATCATTGCGGGGAGAAAAAGAGCCCCGCCTTGCGGCGAAGCTCTTCGGGTGATCAGGCCTCCCGCTTCGGGCGGTTCCAGATGAGAGCGTATTCGCCGTCCTTTTCGCCAGGCCAAAGGGCTGCGGTGATCGGGGCGTTGAAGCTCGGGTCATCCAGCTTGACCGAGATGTATTCCTCGCCGTCGTTGGAGACCGCCTTCCAGCCGGCGCCGACCTCGACACCGTTGCCTGCGGTGATGCGGAAATCCGGAGCGTCGCGCGAGACGCGTTCGATCGGGTTCAGGCGGGCCTTCATGCTGACGGTGAGGGTGCGCACGTTGCCGATGATGGAGTTGTTGCCGTTGGTGGTGAATTCGCCGATGACTGCCATTGTCGTGTACCTTTTCCGGTTTTTTCGGGCCGCGCCCACCGCGGCCTCGATGGCGGTGTTAAGACCGGGGGCGATCGACGCCGCACCCCAACGGGGCCGGAACAAAGTGGAGGATGGCCGGGAGCGGCTTTCTTGATCCGCGAGGAATGCAAACCTGTTTGCAGGGGAAGAAAGTTGCGTATGGCCGTTGCGGCCAAGGCGGTCGAGACGAAGGCGTCATTCGGTCACACCAGATCCATCGAGGTCTGCGTGGGTGTGGCCAGCCCGAACCGGATTGAGCAGGACATGCCGAGAGACCAATCGGTGAGTCCACCACCAGCGCACTGCTGGCACGATCGTTATCGGCACCATTCTCACGCCACGTCGCGGCTGAGGTCCCTCCATTCCGTTCGGACCCTCGCAGATAGGTGGGTCTGCACTACCGCCCGTTCGATAGCCTGGCCCATCGTCGACTGGATTGCGCTTCATTCTTCCGGCAAGGGTCGCGGTCAGGATGCAATCACCCTTGCCCTCAGCGCCACACCGCACTGGCTGGCAGGCACGGAAGAGGATCCCTTGGCTCCAGGATCTGGCTGAACGGCTTGCTTTCGCAGTAGAGTTTCGGACAGAGGCGGCACGTTTTCCGCTCGAAATGGGAGGTCCTCCGTTGCGACGTCGCCAGAATACTACTCTTAATGCTATTTCGGCGGCAATGGCTGCTCGTTCGCGCATGCACCGGGGGGTTGCGCCTAGAACTCCTTATGACCCAGGCATACTGATGTAGGAGCTATCTGCGTGCTCTATGCCACCCGACAGCTCCCTTGTCCCCAGTAGGCACTTTATCGATCTGAGTGGAAATGCATCACGCCGAAGCAGCATCAGGCATCGCTGTCGAATGCTTTTCGAGCAATTTCAATGTCCTTGCTATGCTTCTCTCCCCATTCCAGCAAGGTGGCCAAGGGTTCGGTGAGTGATCGACCGAGCGGTGTAAGCTCATATTCGACCTTTGGCGGGATGGTGGCATAGGCCGTCCTGCGGACCATGCCGTCGCGCTCCAGCCCACGTAGTGTGAGCGTGAGCATGCGATGCGACACGCCGTCGATACGCCGCATGATGGCGTTGAAACGCATTGGACCGTCGGATAGCGCACCGACCGCCATGATCGTCCATTTGTCGCCGACGCGGTCAAGGATCTGGCCAAGCACTCTGCACTTGGCGTGCTGCTGATCCTCAAGCGTATCGCGTTCTTTCGTCATCGCCGGCATGTAGATCCTTCCACGAACATGAAGGTGCGTAACGCACCATTTTGTACATTCTTACGCTCCGCTTTGCGAACATATACAACGTTAGGAACAGATAGTGCGTTAAATCGAACAAGGAGGCCAATCATGAAAATCGGCATCAGCGGTGCGAGCGGGCATCTCGGCAAGACAGTGATCGCGAAATTGCTCCAACGGGGCGGCGAACACGAGGTCGTCGCGATCTCGCGAACGCCGGAAGGAGCGCCTGACGGTGTCCAGTCCCGATATGGCAATTACGATGAGCCAGACGGGCTTAGGGAAGCCTATGCGGGGCTGGACCGGTTGCTGCTGATCCCTTCGGCCGACCTGGAGCCGGGCAAGCGCGCTGTGCAACTGGTCGCCGCCATCGATGCTGCGAGGCGGTCAGGCGTGCCCCACATCGTCCTCATGTCGGCTGCGGGAACGAAGCGGGCCAGCGACGCGGAACTTGGCTCCGGGTACTGGAAGGGCGAACAGCACCTGATCGTCTCAGCGCATGATTGGACGATCCTGCGCATGAGTTATTACGCGGAGGCGCTGGCCGACGAAGCGCGGGCGTCGCTTGCCGGTGGCGTACTCACCGGCCTAGCCGAGAACAGGGTTTCCTTCGTCTCGCGCGACGATGTCGCTGCGGCGGCTGCGGGCATTCTCGTGAGCGATGGCCACGACGGCGCGATCTACCATGCGACAGGTGAGCAGCCCGTCTCGGGTGCTGAGCGCGCGGCGCTCATCGCCGAGATCACAGGCCGGCCCATCAACTTCCTCGTTCTGCCAGAGGAAAAACTGCATGCGGGCCTGTCGCAGGCCGGACTGCCCGAGCCGGTGGTAAATGCCGTCATCGACATCCAGAAGAGTTTCATCCGCGGCGCCTTCGATATCGTCACCGGAGATGTCGAACGGCTCTCCGGTCGTCCACCCAAGGGCCTTCGGGATATCCTTGCCACCCAACTTTTCTCGTGAACAGGAAATCATTAATGAAGCTGAACTTGCTTTACTGGGCCTCCACGGGCCTCTTGTCTCTCATCTATCTGGCCGGCGGCGCCTATTTTCTTTCCGACCTTGCCGGCGTGCAGCGCATCTTCCCGACACTCGGGTATCCAGCTTATCTCGTGCCGATCCTGGCTGTACTGAAGCCGCTCGCCGCAGTGACGATCCTTTGGCGATTCAATGTCGCCCTGTCGGACCTTGCCTATGCGGGAATGTTCTATCACCTGCTGCTGGCGATTTCTGCACATCTCAATGCCGGCGACTGCGGCTTCGCGCCGGCTTTGGTCGGCTTGATCGCCCTGCTTGTCTCGTTCGCCACACAGAATGCCGCGCGAAGCAAGCCGTCGCCCTATGGACAGATCTTCAAGATCAAAGCCGAACCCGCGTGAGACTAAGACCGTCCGGCCTAAAACCGGACGGCTCCATTAATCCTTTGCCTTACGGCCTCTCGGCTTTGGCTTCGGTGAGGACTGCCTGCCGTATTCATTCCACCAGGCGGTGAGCGCTTCCATGGTGGGACCGAGCGCCCGCGCTTTGTCGGTCATTGCATACTCGACGCGCGGCGGCACCTCGGCGAACACCGTTCGGGCCACTAGTCCATCGGCCTCGAGCTCACGAAGCTGAGCCGTCAGCATATGCTGCGTGATGCCGGGGATGCCCTTGCGCAATTCGCCGAAGCGATGGGTACGCTGATGCAGCAGCCACATGATCTCCAGCTTCCATTTGCCCGACAGCATATCGAAGGCGCGGCGCATCTCGTCCTGCATCGTGAAGTCGTCACATTTTCCCATTGGTCTTATTTTCCATACTTACTGTCGAAAATTCATACTACTTGCGCTTTTCCGTTCAATATCCAAATTGTGGTACAGGTTCTCGGCTGCGATGCCAATGAGGACATGAAGGAAAACAGCGAAATCGGCCGACGTCTCATCGGAGGCGCGACGCCCACGGGAATAGTCATGACAGCAACCGTCATCTACTGGGTCAGCACAGCACTGCTTTCGCTGCTCTATCTAAGTTCCGCGTTTCTCTATTTGACTAAAGGAGCCTGGGTTCGGCAAACCCTTGCCGAGCTGAACTATCCGGCTCCCTATCTCCTGCCTCTCATGATCGGGGTGAAGGTTCTCGGGCCACTCGCAATCCTGTCGCGGGTCAGCGTGCCGCTGAGCGATCTGGCTTATGCAGGCACCTTCTTCCATCTGATCCTATCGGGATCGGCGCATCTGGGCGTTCGCAAGCCTGCTGGTGCGCTGCCTGCCGTGATCGGCCTCGCATTGCTCGCCGCTTCCTTTGCCACGCAGAATGCCGCTCGCGATGTGCCGTCGCCTTACGGTCTGGTCGCGGCAACCCAACAGACAAGTCTCAACTGAGGAGAAAACACCATGGCAAGACTTGAAGGAAAAATCGCACTCGTCACCGGCGCCAGTCGGGGCATCGGCCGCGCGACCGCGAAGCTGTTTGCAGCCGAAGGCGCAAAGGTCGGCGTACTGTCGCGCACCCTGGCCAACGTTGAAGCCGTCGTAGCCGAAATCAAGGCCGCCGGCGGCACGGCGCTCGCGGTTCCAGCCGATCTCGGCAATGCCGATGACATCAACGCAGTGGTAAAAAAGGTGGTCGACGCCTATGGTGGTCTCGACATTCTCGTGAACAACGCCTTCGATCCTACCGTTGCCTACGCGTCCGTGCTCGACCTCCCGGTGGAACAGTTCCAGCGCAATCTCGACATCGGCCCGATCGCTTATCTGCGCGCCATGCAGGCGGCCTATCCGCATCTGAAAGTGAGCGGGGATGGTCGTGTCATTAACTTCGGCTCCCTGGCCGGCGTGTCGGGACTGGCAGGCATGGCTCCCTACAACATGGCCAAGGAGGCGGTGCGGGCGCTCACGAGAACGGCCGCCCGCGAATGGGGGGGGACAAGATCACCGTCAACAATGTCCTGCCGGTGGCTGAGACTTGGGACCCGAAGTCGATGTCCCGCCGCCGACCAATCCACTCGGCCGTTACGGATCGCCGGAGGAAGACATCGCGCCCGTGGTGCTGTTCCTGGCGAGCAAGGACGCCCAGTTCCTGACCGGCTACTCGCTCACGCCCGATGGTGGGTCGATCATCGACAGTGCCCGCTGAGCTACCCGAGTGGTCCTCGCAAGTGAGCGCATGCGAGGGCGGGGGCCGCTCCCTGTCCGAAGAAACAAGGAAACAGACCATGAAAATACACGCTGTCACCATCGACACTGCGAATCCGCAGAAACTGGCCGCCTGGTGGTCGCAAGCTCTCGGTATCGCGGTCGCCAACGATTTTGGCATGATCGTTCAACTGGGCTCGTCCCCTGATCTCCCGCCCTTCCAGTTCCAGAAGGTCGAAGACGTGCCGACACAGCGCAACCGCGTCCATGTCGATCTCAGGACATCCGATCTCGACGGCGAAACCGAGCGGCTGGTGCGGCTTGGCGCGACAGTCGTGCAGAAATTCGAGTTGCCGCAGATCCGCTACACGACGCTGACCGATCCGGACGGCAACACATTCGATCTCGTGCAGGAATAATCTCACAGTGCGGGGGCGGCGAACCCGCCGCACCCGCTTCAGGAAGGACGCGAAACATGAAAGTCACCCTCTTCGGCGCGACCGGCAAAACCGGTCCCTATCTGATCGATGAAGCGTTGAAGCGCGGCTTCGAGGTGACGGTGTTTGCCCGCTCTTCGTCACCTTTCAAGGACGACAGGGTTCGTGTGGTGCGGGGCGATCTCTCGGATAGTGCGGTCCTGCGCGAGGCCGTTCGCGGCGCCGATGCGGTGCTGTCGGCGCTCGGGCCGTCGAAAACCCCGCACCCGAAAGATCGTCCAATCACGCGGGCGACGCAGGCCGTCATTTCGGCGATGAGCCAAGAGAATGTCACACGCCTCATCGCCATCTCAACCGGTACGGCCGTCGATCCGGCCGATGGGTCCGACTGGAAGGCGTGGCTCCCAGCTGCAGTCATCAAGCGGCTGGTTCCCGGCGTCTATCAGGATATCGTGGGGCTTGCCGCTGCAATCCGCTCCTCCGGTCTCGACTGGACGATGGTGCGCGCGGCGTTCCTCAAGAACAGGCCTGCCTCCAAATCCCTGAACGTGGGCTTGTACGGCCGCACCCGCCACTCCCTCACGGTGTCTCGCGAGGACATTGCGATCTTCATGTTTGACCAGATCAATAGTCGTGAATTTGTTGGCAAGGCTCCGGCCGTCAGCACGCGCAGACGCTGATAGGATGACGGTTCTTCTAATCACGTTCATAGGTACTTTTTCATGCGACGGACATGGCGCATGGCTGGAATGTCCTCTTCGCCGAACAAGCCGGACGGAGTTCGATCATCTCCTTGGGCATTCCGCCAAGATCGACCTGTCCCATGAACCGGACGATGCGGGGCGCCGTGCGGCGATAAAGAATTTGGACGCCACTTCCTGTCGGCTGCCGACCAGGAGCGCAACGCCCGGTGCGGCGGACTTGTCCGTTGTTGCGTCGATGAATGTGTCAGGGCTCGCGAGTGAGGCCGGCGATCATGATGTCGATGACCCGCGCAACGCCTGTCTCCCATTGCGGCGCGTGCCCCAGATTTGCGCCACCGGCGATTGCCATCAGCAGGTCGAGAGGTTCCACGTCGCGGCGGATGTCTCCACTCGCTGTCGCGTTATCGAGAAGATAGCCGCAGGCTGCGATAAGCCTTTCGGCCGAGGCCGCGCAGATATCATCGGCATTGGGACCCAGCAGGCTCAGGACATCGGCCATGATCCGCTTGGTCGCAAGATAGTCGGCGAACAGCAACAACCATTGCCGCAAGGCCTCGATGGGCGGCTCGCCTTGCGAGAGATTGTCGGCTGCTTCCGCGAGCTGATCGCCCTCGTTTTCGTAGAGCTGACCGATCAACGCTTCACGGGTGGCAAAGTGTCGATAGAGCGTGCCGATACCCACTCCGGCCGCGCGGGCTATCTCGTCCAGGCTCGCAGACGTGCCCTTATCCGCAAACACCTGTTTCGCCACAGCCATCAGCCTTAGCCGATTGCGCTCGGCGTCAGCGCGCGGTTTGCGCGGTGTTTGTTTTTCAGCGGTCATCACATTTTTCCAACTTGATAAACGGAGGAATTCTCCGTATATGAAACGGAGGATTCCTCCTTTTATTACCACCGCGTTGCGGAAACGCAAGATATGGTCGTCCACGAAGCAAAGGGCGATGGTTTTGCAAACCTCATGACACCGCCGGAACGCCGAAACAAATTACTAACCTCCACTCGGAAAGTGCACTATGAAAACATACGGATACGCTGCGACCGCCCCTGGTTCTCCCTTGAAACCGCACTCGTTCGATTGCCGCGAAGTTCGCGATAATGACGTGACGATTGAGGTGCTCTATTGTGGCGTCTGCCACACGGATCTGCACCAGTCGCGTAATGACTGGGGATGGACGACCTATCCGGTAGTCCCCGGACACGAGATCGTGGGCCGTGTCACGAATGTCGGCCCTGACGTGATGCGCTATAAGGTGGGCGACCTTGTTGCGGTTGGATGTATCGTCGACAGCTGCCAGAGTTGCGACCAGTGCCGGTCGGGCGAAGAGCAGATGTGCCGCCAGGGCGTCACGTCGACGTATGGCGCTCCTGACCGGATCACCGGGCAATTGACGACTGGCGGCTATGCCGCGACCCTCGTCGTTCGAGAGGAGTTCGTGTTGCGCCTGCCCGAGGGACTGGACCCAGCCAAGGCGGCCCCGCTTCTTTGCGCCGGCATCACCACCTATTCGCCGCTCCGCACATGGAATGTCGGGCCGGGGAGCCGCGTTGGGGTTGTCGGGCTGGGCGGTCTTGGACACATGGCGGTGAAGCTGGCTGTCGCGATGGGAGCGCACGTCACCGTTGTGAGCAGATCGAACAACAAGCAGGCCGATGCCCTCGCACTGGGCGCCGAGCGCCTGCTCGTCTCGTCCGACGCTGAGGCCATGGCATCCGCGCATTCAAGCTTCGATCTGATCATCGATACGGTTCCCGTCCGGCACGATCTCGATCCCTATCTGCCGTTGCTCGATGTCGACGCCACGCTTGTCCTGGTCGGCCAGCTCGGCCCGATGAACGAGATGAACACGCTTCCCTTGATGACAGGGCGGCGCAGGATTGCCGGGTCACCGATTGGCGGTATCGCCGAAACTCAGGAGTTACTCGACTTCTGCGCCCGTGCCAAAATCCTGCCTGATGTCGAATTCATTCGCATGGATGAAATCAATGAAGCGTTCGAAAGACTTGAGCGCGCAGATGTGCGCTATCGCTTCGTGATCGACATGGCGACCTTGCAGCCATCGTCTTGAATGATGCCGGCATGAGAACGATCGTGTGGCGCGCGTCAGCGCCGCGCGACCCGCCGCGAAAAGATCTGCTTTCGCGCTGCCAACGACACTGGCCCGCCGTCAGGTCGCCTTTGGCATTGCGGGTTGATGTCACCGACCTTGACGAATATCAATGACAGCACGCACGCGCGGCGATTGGGCGGGCAGTAACGATCAACTCCGAACGCTCTCGGAAAATCCTCAATCCGCCGATGCAAGCTTCACTTCGGCTGCCAGCATCGCAACGAACGCAGTCACCTTCGGGGGCCGAAACCGCGCAGCGGGATAAACCGCGTGCATGCCGCCCGATGGCAACGACCAGTCTGGCAACATCTGGACGAGAGCGCCGCTCTCCAGCAGCCCGCTTACCAGAAAGTCCGGCAGTACCGAGAGACCTCCACCGGCCAGCGTCGCGGCGAGCACGGCTGGGGTCGCGTTGATGGTCATCGCTGGTCGCATGCGGATGATGCGGCGGTCGGAGGTGTTACGCGAGAAATGCCAGGCAAGCGGCTCACGCAACGCGCCATTGGCGATGAATGGCTGGTGGGCGAGATCATCTGGGGTACTAGCGGTGATCGTGTGCGCGAAGTCCGGCGCGGCGACAAGCAATTGCCGGAACGTGCCGATACGCCGCGCCTGCTGGCTGGAGTCATCCAGCCAGCCGACCCGGATCGAAACGTCGATGTGATCGGTGATCAGGTCGATCCTGGCGTCCGACAAGACGAGGTCGACCGTGCAGGCGGGATAGGTCCGGCAGAATTTCGCCGCCAGTGGGGCAATGGTCGATGTGCCGAAGTCGTTCGGGGCGGCGATCCGCAATGTCCCGACCGGACTGGCCGTGACTTCGGCGACTTCGCCGAACGCATCCTCGGCGTCGCGCAGGATGATGACCGCCCGCGCATGTAGCAGGCGGCCCGCTTCTGTCGGCTCGACGCGGCAGGTCGTCCGCAAGAGAAGGCTCGTCCTGAGGTCTGCTTCCAGCCGGGCCACCTGCTGGCTGACGACGGTCTTGGTGATGCCAAGCCGCTCCGCGGCACGCGTGAACGAGCCTGCGTCTACCACGGCAACGAAATAAGCGAGCCGATTGAGATTGATCGCCTCCATGTGACGCTCCCGCATTGTAAGCCAATGACGCACAGTCTGGGCGACTTCATGCCAATTATCAATTCAATCCCGCTCGCATATCTTCGGTGCCAGACAATACGGAAAACGGATATGCAGATCACCTATCTCTTCGATCCTCTTTGCGGCTGGTGCTACGGCGCCGGTCCGGCGCTGGAGAAGCTGTCGCGGCTCGACAGTGTGACGCTCGATATGGCGCCGACCGGCCTGTTTGCCGGAGAGGGTTCGCGGCCAATGAACAAGCAATTTGCGGACTATGCCTGGCAGAACGACCAGCGCATCGCCCGCCTGACCGGGCAGCCCTTCTCCGACGCCTATCGCGAGCAGGTGCTCGGTGCGGTGGGCGGCCTGTTCGATTCCGCGCCGGCCACCCTCGGGCTGGTCGCCGTCGGCCTCAGCGAGCCGGCGCGCGAGGTTGAAGCGCTGAAGGTCCGTCAGCGCGCCCGCTATCAGGAGGGCCGCAACAATTCCGATCTCGGCATCGTTGCCGAAACGCTCACATCGGCCGGCTTCGTCGAGACGGCTCAGCGGGTTCAGGCTCCGGACGAGGCGCTTCTCGCCGCCTATCGGAGCAGGATCTCGGCGGCACGGGCCGACATGGCGCGTTTCGGCATTCAGGGCGTACCCGCCATTCTCTTAAGGCACGGGGATCAGTGCCGAAAGATCGATAGCCGTCTTCTTTATGGTGAATTCGATCTGCTCGTCGCCGAACTTCAAGTGGGCTGATCGAAGCGCGCCCAATCAACATTTCCAACATCGCTGTGCGTGCGCGTATCGGCAACTGATAAGACAGGAGACAACCATGTATTCAAGGAGAGACCTCATGAAAACGACGCTTGCAGCAGGTGCCGCCATCGCCTTCGCCCCGGCAGGTCTTGGGCATGCAGCCGGATCGACATTGACGTGGAAACATTTTCCCGCCGGCCAGAACGGCTTCTTCCGCGCGCCGGTGCTGCTTACCGGGCCGACCGAAGCGCTGCTGATCGACGGCGGCTTCACCTATCCGGATGGCCGCGCGCTGGCCGAGGCGATCAAGGCCACGGGCAAGACGCTGACCACCATCTATGTCAGCCAGTCCGACCCGGACTATTATTTCAGTCTGAAGCAGGTGCGCGAGGCGTTCCCGAATGCCAAGGTCATCGCCGCTTCCGACACGATCGCCGCCATCAACGCCAACGTTGAGAAGAAACTGGCCGTCTGGGGGCCCCAGTTGAAGGAGAACGGGCCGCAGACGCTCGCCGATATCGTGCTGCCCGAAGCATTCGACGGTTCGACGTTGACCGTTGATGGCGAGACGGTCGAGATCGTCGCCGCCGAGGGGCTGGCCAGCCGGCGCTATCTGCGTGTTCCCTCGCTCAACGCGGTGTTCGGTGGTGTGCTGATTTTTTCGGGCGTCCATGTCTGGACTGCCGACACACCGACCAAGGAGGTCCGGGCGGCATGGGTTGCCAATCTCGACAAGGTCGCTGCTCTGAACCCGGCCGTCGTCGTGCCCGGTCACCTCGATCCGCAGGCCGCGACCGATCTTAGCGCCGTCGCTTTCACCAAGGCCTATCTCCTCGCCTTCGAAGAGGAACTGGGCAAGGCCGATGACGCTGTCGCGCTGAAGTCAGCGATGGAGACCCGCTTCCCCGGACTTGGTATGGGCATTGCACTGGAGATCGGCTCCAAGGTCGCCAAGGGCGAAATGAAGTGGGGTTGAGATGAGCAGCAATCGCGACATCATCCGGAGGACCTATGAAGGGTCCTCCGAGGAGAACGGCAAGAATCTTCTTGCCGTTCAGTCTCCCGACATCGAGTGGACAGAGGCAGCGGGATTTCCCTATGTGGGCACTTATGTAGGAGTGGATGCCCTGATGAGGGGCGTCTTTCATCGTCTCGCGACGGAATGGGGTGGCTATAGGGCCGAAGTTCACACCTATCTTGCCGATGGCGAACGCGTTGCCGCCTTCGGCATTTATTCCGGGACCTACAAGGCAACGGGCAAGTCCATGACCGCCCACTTCGCGCATCTCTACGAACTTCGGGACGGCAGGATTCTGCGCATGCAGCAATATGGCGATACCGCGATGGTACAGGACGCGCTCCGTTAGCAAAGAGCACGCAGCCGGATCCGAGAGGATGCGCCCTCTCCTGCAAAGCTCGGATCATGAAGCATCAGGCAGCCTCCTGCCCGGCCGTGGCTTCCGGCTGAAGGTCATGCAGATAGGCGACAGCGCGCTGCGCATGCGCCGCCGCATTGAAGATCGCGCGCTTGTCGGAGCCGAGGATTTCCGTCCAGCTCTGGATATAGGCGGCATGGTCCGGGCGCGGCTCCAGCTCCGGCACGATGCCCAGATCGGCGCACAGCATCGCTGACCCCAATTCCACAAGCATTTCTTCGAATGCCCTTTCGCGGCGGTCCTTGTGGTAGCGGCTGAGATCCCTGTTCAGCCGGGCGGGACCGCCTGCCCAATGCAGCGTCTCGTGCGCACGAATTGCGATGAACGAAGCAATGTCCCGGAACTGTTCGGGTCGTGGTAGCTGGATATGGTCGGTCGAGGGGGAATAATAGGCCTTGTCCCCGCCGTATCGTACGACAGCACCGGTATTGTCGAAAAAGCGATCGGCGTGCTCGATACGCTCAAGCGGTTTCGCGACCGGCTCAGGGCAACGATAATAGTGATCCGCGAGACCATCGACCTGATCGCAATTAAAAACGGTGTAAGCTTTCAAAAACGGAATATCGCGTTCGACCTCACCGCCGCCCGCATCCGTCTCGGTTTTGGTGAAGCGGCTTGCATAGACGACGGTCGCGCCGCTCTCACCCTTGCGTACGTTAGCACCAAGTTCGTTTGCCTGGCGCAGCGTCATCCAAGTCGACGACCTGAAACCGCTGGCGACGCTCTCCGACCAGAGAAGGAGAACGTTG
Organism: Agrobacterium larrymoorei; assembly: GCF_005145045.1. Taxonomy (NCBI): domain Bacteria; kingdom Pseudomonadati; phylum Pseudomonadota; class Alphaproteobacteria; order Hyphomicrobiales; family Rhizobiaceae; genus Agrobacterium; species Agrobacterium larrymoorei. Next base: position 74,084 of record NZ_CP039694.1, on the reverse strand, counting down.
AGGCCGGTATAGGGTTGTCCGTTGTGGCGAAGCGGCCGGCTTACCCGGCCGGATAGATTGGCCGCACTCCACGGCTGCACCCATGGGCGCACGCCCTTTTCCAGGTCAGCGACAATCCTGTCCGTGATGCTCGCGTAGATGTCGGTGCGCGTGTTTTCTGATTTCCTTGTCATGTCCAAACCTCCTTGTCAGGAGGCCGCGCCCATCGCGGCCCCGTCGCGGAGGGCCGAAAGCAGGAGCGATCGGCGGAAAACGCACCGGAACGGCCGCAACGTATGTGGAGGACGGCGTAGCCGTTGCGGTTTGCCGCCGGCTCCTGCAGGTCCGACGAACGGGAGGGGGCCGCAATACCGCGCTCCGTTCTCTCTTCATTTTCCTTTTCTATCCCCGTCGAGCTTCGCTCCGGCAGCGAGACAAAAATGGCCGCCTCGGGTGAGGCGGCCTCGTCACGAAAAAGGCGGAGCCAGATGCTCCGCCGGATAAATCTCAGCCGAGAGCGTCCATCTGTGCCTCGGCCGCTTTGCGGTCGAGTGTCTGGCCAGGATTGTCGACCGGGCGGTCGAATGGTTTCCACGCTTCGCCGACAATCTGTTCGTAAGCCGCGAAGGCGCCTTCAGCGGCCAGGCGCAGCGCGTGGGCCTGAATGCCCATATCGGCTGCGAATTCACGCTTGCGCTGGGCGGCGCTGTCGTATCCGACCGGACCGTCGAGATCCTCGTCGCGAGCGTCCGATGCACTCTTGGCGGTGGTATCGCGCGCTTCGGTAACGGCCTTGCTGTAGAACTGGCCGGCGCCATGCGCCGATCCGACATAGGCGCCGACGATGCGCTGGAGATGGATTTGCATTGCCCGTTCGCCAAGGCCATCGGAAAGGCGGGTCGCGGTCTCGACGATCAGGCGCTCGTGCATGTCGCGGATGCCGTCGCTGTCGAGAATGGCTGTTCCGAAGCTCTCGGCGATGCGCAGCGCCTGCGCTTCATCGGGGCATGTCAGGCGAACCATTTCGATGGTGGCACCCTTGCGGAGTTGCACCACTCGGGCGGCGGGACGAGAGGCTTGGCGGGAAGAGGTTGCTGGCTTGGCCATGATGGTTTCCTTTTCGGTTTGTCCGAAGCGTTCGGCCCCTTGGCCGTTCTGTCCTTCGATGCGGTCGACAAGAACCGGCGCAAGCCGGGCGGTTCAGGGTCCGGGCGGGCCAGATCGAGCGAAGCAGTCATGCGGACAAGCGGGTCTCCCAGACCTGCGAAGTCCGTATGGCTGTTTTGCCGAGAGCGGCACGACCGGCCGCCCCGCGGCGCAAAGCGGCCTTGAACCGGACGGGCGCTGGTTCAGACCGCCACGAAACCGAAGGACAGAACGGCCAAGGGGCTGATCCGGATGCCGAAGCCAGAAAGGAACGAGTGGAAAGCACCCGGATCTCGTCGATCCGCCCGCCCCTACCCCACGTTCAGGATCTCCGATCGATTCCGCCCACCGTCAGTTCGGCTCGATGAGAGCCGCAGGGCAGAGGCGCGTGGCCGTGCAATGCTGCGATTGCCGCCTCCTGACGCGCGAGTTTGCGTGATAGGGCATCGATCTCCGGCTGACGCTCTGCAGTGATCGCGGCAAAATTCGAACGGTAGCGGGCCAGGAAGGCCTTCGACTCGCGCGGCCTGCCACCACGGTAGAAGGATCTGCGCTGCAAAAGTCTCGGGATAAGGGCGGTCATTCTGGCGGTAATCTGGCGCTCGATTATCGCGAGCTGATGCCGCGTTTGCCGCAGCGCGTCTTCCATTCGGCGCAATTCCATCTGTCGATTGGGGGGAGAATTCACGCCTCGGCCCTCCCTTCCACGACATCGGCGGCGATTTCATCGGCTGTGACATCCTCAAGCGCGGCGGACGGATAGCCATGGCTGGTCAGCCATCGTTCCGCCGCCTGCCTGCTCGCGGCGAGATGGACGAGCTCGGCATGGTCACCGGGCCGGTCTAAGACACGGCAACTGCCGAGCGCCGGACGTTCGACGACGGTGAACACCAGGTTCGTCTCCAGCGAGAACGTGCGATGGACGCGGATGGCGATCACACCGCCGCCGCGATAGTCGCCTTCATGCAACGTGAAGCTCGGTGGCAGGATGGTGTTACCGGCGCCACGCTCATCGTGTTTGCAGATCAACCGGCCGCTGCTGTTGTTGGCCTGCCATGCAGAGAGCTTCCTGCGATGGCGCTCCGGTGGGCGTGGCTGATCGTCAGACCAGGAAAGGATGGAGCCGATCGGGGCAACAAATGCGATATGGGCACTCATACGAAGTCTCCTTCAATTTTGAGGGATGCGGAAGCGAAACCGCTGCCGGTGGAGACCACTGGCGGCGGATGTTCATCCGGAAGGACGGTGAGGATTGCGGCTACTCGGCGGCGATCCCGTACGCGTCCTGCTCTTCATCAGCGTCGACGACCTCGGGCGCCTGATCTGAAGTGTTCGAAAGGGCGGCCTTGTCTTCCAGGGCGGCGAGATCTTCATCTCCACCGAGCGTCGGCTCATCAAATGCCGTGTCGCCGACGCCAGCCTCCTCACCGCCGGCACGATCGGAATCGCCGGCAGTGTCGTCATCGCTCAAGACCTCGCCGCTTTCGATCAGATCCACGATGTCCTGTGGATCAGGTGCGAAAAGCGCCGATTCATGCACGAAGCGTTCCTGTCTGAAGTGGTCGACGAGAGCAGCGCGGGTTTCTCGCACCTTCTGTCGCGGCAGAACGTTGGCATCCTTTGCCGCGCCTTCCATCGCCTGGCGAGACAAGCACAGCAGGAAGTCTTCCGAGCCCATGTTGGCCAGGAAGCCGTCCGCTCCGATCGCGTCACCCGCGATCCGCGAAACAACCCCGCTGTTCGACATGCCCCGCCGGCACGACAGCACGTCGATGAGCATCGAGCGTGCGGCCACGCGCAGCGTTTCCTGATTGAACGCAAGCTTGCCGTCTTCGCCGATGAGGCGGGCGGCATGGCGCTTGAAGCCCTTCGACCCGAACACGCTGTCGTTAGCGCCGGAGTCGACGCGGACATTCAGGCCGGCGAAGGCGAAGACGAGCAACGCCAACAGCGTGTCGTCCTCGATCGGTGCACGGCCGAGCGCCTCGTGCAGGGCGTCGGTACGGAAGTCGCCGATCATGTCCTGGCCCTTCTGGGTGACGTCCGGACGGCACTTCGGTGCGTCGACGATTGCACCGGCATCGGTGTCCTCGGCTCCGCCCGTCATGGACGCGCCACCTTTCACATTCTTCTTATCCTCGGGCATCCGGTAGGCGACCGACTGAACCTTGCCATCACGGTCGAGATACATGCCGACATGGTCGGACTTCGACGGCTTGCCGTAAACGCGCTCTGCCTTCTTCGGCAGCTCCGGCTGGCCCCAATTGTTGACCTCGATAATGGCACCCTTCTTCGGAAGGTTGCTCGTCATCCATTCCTGCTGTGCGCCCAGAAACGCTTCGACATTGGTCGTGTAGCGGCTGTCCTGGTCAGCTGGCGCAAACAGGTCCTCGACCCATTCGATGCCATAGGCGCTCGCGAGATCATTACCGAAGCTCGCATCCTTGGCGAACATGCGGGTCTTGGAGAGTGCGCGAGAGATAGTGTACCAGTCGGCACGCTCGGACTTCTTCGGCTTGTGCGCCTTCCAGACTTCTTTCTGCTCGTCGAGCGAGGCGGCGGCGATCGTCCGGAGCTGCTGCTCGTTCGGCATGTCGCCCAGTACCATGTGGTCGAGTATGGCCGGCAGCACATTGGCCAGAAGCCGCAGCTTCCTGATCTGGCGCACCGGCAGTGCCAGCGCCACGCCGATCGCTTCCTCGGTCCAGCCGAGAGCGACGAGGCGTTCGATGCCGCGCCATTGGTCGACGGGGTTGAGTGGTTCACGCGCGATATTCTCCACCATCGAACGCATGGCGCCATTGTCGTTCGCCGCTTCGACGACGAGGACGGTGATTTCCTCCAGTCCCGCGGCGATTGCCTGCTTCACACGGCGGTGGCCGGCCTGGATGATGTAGCCGTTACCGCCATCGACTTCCGGGGAGATCACCGGTGGCTGGATGATTCCGACCGCCTTCACCGTCGCAAGCAGCAGCGCGTCGGATTGCGGAGACGACTTCGAGCGACGGGTGTCGTCAGGATTGTCCTTCAGCGCGCGCGGGTCGAGTTTGAGGATCTGCATGAGATTGGCTCCTTCCGGGATTACCGAGCCAGCCCTATGCCAGCTCTTATCCGTCTTCAGTTCCTTCCAAAGACACTTCGCGGAGCGCGGAGCGGACGGGCCGGTGCAACTGCGCCCGAGCGGCCTTGACCGTCAGGGCGAGCGGGGCAGAGCCCTGCGAGAACGACGGGCAGGGTTGAGGAGGGGGCGGTTGAGCGAAAGCGGCGCTGGCAGGGCAGATCTGCGAGCGGGTTTCCCTTTCTTGTCCCTCCTCTCTCTTTTCTCGTGAGCGGGGTTTAGGGATGACAGCGTGGCATCTCGAAGACAGGAAGGACACACCGAGCTCTGCGAATTCGACGGGTGGAGTTATCGCGGGGATACGCAAACGCAATTTGACCGTTTTGAAACGGATCGCCTATCAACAAGTTGAAACTGCACCCGTAATTTGTACTATACCTTTCGGGGAAGCGCTAACGGAGGGGATCATCGTGAAACTGTGCCTGACGATCGGGGTGTCGCGTTCGACCCCACTCACCCCGTTGCCTGGCGCGATCACCGTAGCTCATGAATTTGCCAACTGGGCTCAACAATCCGGTTTTACGACCGAACTGATCACCGACGAGGCAAACAAGCCGGTCACAATATCTCGTGTCCGCAAAACTCTGCTGGCAATGTTGCCTCAAAACGATGAGGTGGAACTCTTGATCCTGCATTTTGCGGGACACGGGTTTCGTACCGGAGCCGAACAAAACGTTTGGCTGCCGAGCGATTGGTATCAGGAAATGCGGGGCATTTCGGTTGAGAGGCTGAGACGCCAACTTTACCGCCACGGCATCAAGAGCCTCTCGATATTCAGCGACGCCTGCAGATCGCTCCCTCCAGACATTGAGACGGCAGATATAGCGGAAGACCCTGTCCTTCCGCGTGGACCTTATGATGCCGTTCCGCCCGTACTCGATCGCTTCAGTGCAGTCATGGATGGCGAGAAGGCGTTTATGCTAAAGGGTGACCAGAGATCGCCTGCCCGCTGCATTTTCTCAACCGTCATACTCGAAGGTCTGTGCGGTCACCGCGACGAAGCGTTCGACAAGTACCTTCCTGATTGCGTCATTCCCGAATCCCTTGGCCTCTTCTCACAGGCACGCATGCGGGAAATCGGCGAGCGATATCGCCTGAAATGCTCGCCCGATGTATTGACCGGCATTCCCCGCGAACATGCGGTCTATTTCCAGCGCGGCAAGTCGCCCAATGGCAATATACCTCCCCCGCAATGGCCGGCGCCGCCCGAGGATCCAGCTCAGGATAAGCTCATCGCAGAATGGAAGACGAAGCTACCCGAAGATTTCGATCCCTCCGCCACATCGGAAAATTGGGAATCAGCAAAAAAACAAAGGTACGTTCGCAACAGGTTCTCGGTTGGAAGGGCCTTCCTAGACGATGGCACAAATCTGGTCGTGCTGGGTCAGACACCGAAGCGCATTTGGGCGACGGCGACTGCTCGGCGCAATGGCGGTTCCGGGCGTCCAAGCGAGTATCGCGTCAACGTGGAAGACGCAGCGGTTCAGGTTCTCGTTGAGTTTCGCGATGGGGTGGTCGCCTCAGCCGTGGTCTACCGCGAGCTGATCACTGTATTGAGCCGTGACAAGCGTGGTCTGATCGGCTGGACCTGCGTCAACCGATGGATCGAAGTCCAACCCCAAATCGAAGACTCGATTGATGTCATCGCCAATTTGCAACTCGGCAAATTGGCGGCCGATCAGGTCGATCAGTTGGCGGCAGGCCTGCGCGAAATGAAGCACGTCAACCCGGTCGTCGGTGCGATTTCGAGCTACCTCTACGACTATGGGGGCGATATCGACAGCATACGCCGCATGGCCTACTTCTACTGCCACTACGATCAGGCCATCCCGTTCGACATTGCGTTTATGGGACTTTTGCCGATCCAGCGAACCAGATCAGGATATAGGGCAGACGTGCCGGCTGTGGTCGCGCGCCGACATTCCGCCCACAATGACGGTCTTCCAAATTGGGTCACGCGCGCGACACCCGCACGAAGCGGCGACATCGCTGGTTTCTGGCCGTGGTTACGTCAGGGGTGGCAGTTCGTCGATGATCCGGAAGCTGAGGAGGAGGCGGCAGCCGACAGCCTGCGCGACGTCATCCCGTTCCTGCTGCCATCGCAGTTCTCGTCGTTCCAGAAGGAAGGCGCAGAGATCCTGATCCGAAAATTCCACATGGAGGGGAATATATGAACGTCCTGATGATCCACGGCATCGGCCAGGAAGGGTCGACGCAGCAAGAACTTATTGACAAATGGACAGATAGCCTTCACGGCGTCGCGCCCGGCCTGCTCAAGGGCTCGACTGTCAATATGGCCTATTATGGCACCACTCTTGCCGACTGGACGACCGGCAAGACGAAAGCCGCTGTCGGGATGGGCGCCGATGACACTGAGGTCGATATCGGTGACGATGAGGAAATGAGGTTCCTGGCCTCAGCGTTGGAGGAGGCTCTCGTTGAAAGTGGCGGCGGGGAAGCAGAGATAGAAGCGGCACTCGAGGAAGCGGGCAACGACGCCGTTCCCATGGATACTTTTTTTGGCCGGCGCATTGTCGGTCTGGTCCGTGCGCTTGAAAAGATATCTCCGGCGAAAGGATCGATCCTGCTACGGGTGGTCAAACAAGGCCACACCTATCTGTCCGCGCCGGGAGCGGGAGCGGCGGTCGACGCCATTGTGCGTCCATACCTGCAAAAAAATCCGCAAGTTCTGATCACCCATTCGCTCGGGACAGTTATCGCATTCAAACTCTTGAGAGAGATGGAAGCACAGGGCAAAAGTGTCGAGATCCCATTGCTAATCACCATGGGATCGCCGCTCGGACTGGACGCATTCAAGAAGAAGCTCGGCCCACCGCGCCGCAAGCCATCTTTCGTCAAACGCTGGGTCAATTTCTACGATCCATCCGATCTCGTGGCGCTTGGAAAAGATCTGGATGAGAACACGTTTGCAGCAGGGATCGAAAATGATGGGACCGTGGATAATCAGACGAGCAATGCTCACAGTATTATCGGCTATCTCCCTCATAAGGGCGTTGTTACTGCCCTGAAAAAGGTCCTGTAGCCAGCTCCGGGCAAGATGGCCCCTGCAAGAGATTGCTGGCTAGCGGCCAGTTTCTTTTAGTGCACGAACACCGAGACGCCGAGGCTCTGACGTGCAGGTCGAACCAATACGGCCCCCGATAACCGGCCGTATTGGTTCAGTGGAACTCTTCAAGCAGGAGCGATCTCAGCACCTTGAAGCGCTGATTTTGCAGGCGTTTTCTCAACCTCACGCAATTGCCGGCGCTTGTCCGCCAATTCGTTGGCGAAGGCATATTCGCCTGCCTGGCGTGACTGATAGGATGCAAGCCTGCGGCGGTATTCGTCAAGCCTCTGACGATAACGCTCCCTCTCGGCCTCAAACCCGTCGAGCGCATGTTCGAGGCGAGAGACGGCGCCGAGCGAGGTGACCGTTACGGCAAGCTCGATCTCTTGGGTCGCGCCGATGCGCTGCAGCAGCGTCTGGTAATGGTTATTGTCGCCGCGTCCGAACTTCTCGCCCTCATAGATGAGGTCGAAGCCGCCGATGCTGGCAATATGAACCTCGCCCTCCTGCTGCAGCTGGACGAGGGTGAGGATTTCCCTCATCAGCGCGCGTCCGGCATCCTTGCGCTCCTGATATGGCGTGCCCGTCACGCTCATGATGAAGGCATCGCCAGTGGTCGGAACTAGCCGCTCGATATCCTGGCCGATCTCAGCTATACGCCGGGTCGCCGTTTCGATCTCGCGCTCCGCGTCCCGAACCTGCCGACGAACGGCGAAAAGATCATCTTCATGGGCGGCCCGCAGCCGTTCCAACGGGGCGATATCGGCTTCGAGACCTGCTTTTTGCATCAGCCGCTCGTCACCACTGGCAATCGCTTTGGCCATGGCGAACTGATTGGCCTGGCCTTCGGTGAGGTCTTCCAGCCGACGGATCGAGGTATCGCCAGAGAGCGCGGCGGCGATGAACCGCGCCTTGCGCTCGTTCTGCTGCCACATGGTGGCGTCGAGCGAACCTTGTGTGGCATAGGCGAAAATATCGACCTCATCATGCTGGTTGCCCTGACGGACGATCCGTCCCTCCCGCTGCTCGATCTGCGAGGGAAGCCATGGCACGTCGAGATGATGCAGGGCTTTGAGGCGTAGCTGCGCGTTGACGCCGGTGCCCATCGTCTCGGAACTGCCGATCAAAAAACGGACCTTGCCGGCACGGACGTCACCGAACAATCGTTGCTTGGCCTCGGTCTTTTTGAAATCCTGCATGAAGGCAATTTCCGAAGCGGGAACGCCCATGCGGATCAGTTCGTCGCGGATCCAGCGATAGGCCGAGAAGCCGCGTGTCTTCTCGACGCTCAGTGTGCCGAGATCGGAGAAGATCATTTGCGCGGCGCCGGGTAGTTCGAACGGCTTGCCGTCGGGGCGGAGATAGCTGTTCTCCGACGTTTCCTTCCAGATCCTGTGCGCGTTGCGGGCGAGCAGATTGAGCTTGTTGTCCGGCTCGTCGTCCAAGGCCGGCATGACCAGCCGCAGATCGATCGCCGCATGTCGGCCGTCGGTGATGACCGAGAGAAGAATGTCGTCACCAGGCTGCGCCGGTCCCTCGCGCTGCTCGATCGCCTTGATGCGGGTTTCGAGGATGCGCTGATAGGTCTTGAACGCAGTCGTGGGAGCCGCAGTCAGGATCTGCCGCTTGCCGGTGGCGATCTCCGGCACCTTCACAAATTGCCGCAGGTCCTGCGGCATCACCACGTCGGCGAAGGCGCGGAACATGGCGATCAGTTCGGGCACGTTCACGAAACTCGCGAACCGGCTGACGGGCTTGTATTTGCCGGACGGCTGCAGCTCCAGCTCCGTCTTCTCGTCTCCAAAGTTCGAGGCCCAGGCGTCGAACGCGTGCAGACCGCGCTCGTGAAGTGCCTCGTGGCCGAGCAGGCGCTGGATGGAGAACATCTCGCCGAGCGTGTTCGTGATTGGAGTCCCCGATGCCAGTACCAGAGAGCGCCCCGGATTCTTCGTCTCGATATAGCGGCTCTTCACATAGAGATCCCAAGCCTTCTGCGAGCCGTTCGTGTCGATGCCCTTCAGCGTTGACATGTTGGTGGCGAACGAGAGTTTTCTGAACTCTTGGGCTTCATCGACGACAATCTGGTCGACGCCGATCTCGGAAATGGTCAGGAGATCATCCTTGCGGGTGGACAGCGCCTCAAGCCGTTCCTGCAATCCCTCCTTCAATCGCTCCAGCCGTTTGCGGGATACCCGGTCCTCATCATCGGCCTTGACCAGCAGATCCTCATAGAGTTGCAACTCGTCCTGGATCATCTGTTGCTCGAAAGCCGAGGGCACGCCGATGAACCTGAAGGCGGAGTGGGTGACGATAATCGCATCCCAGACGGCGGTTGCCGCGCGGCTGAGGAAACGGGCGCGCTTGTCTTTGGTAAAATTGGACTCGTCGGCGACGAGGATGTTGGCCGAGGGATAAAGCGCCAGAAACTCTCGTGCCGCCTGCGCCAGGCAATGGCCGGGAACCACCAGCATGGCCTTGGCAATCAATCCCAGCCGCTTCTGTTCCATGATCGCGGCGGCCATGGTCATCGTCTTGCCGGCGCCAACGGCATGGGCGAGATAGGTCGAGCCAGAGGAGATGATCCTCCAGATGCCGCGTTTCTGGTGGCCATACAAGGTAAAGGCGCCTGAGGCGCCCGGAAGTTGGAGATGGCTGCCGTCGAATTTGCGCGGCGCGATATTGTTGAAACGATCATTATAGACCCGCGCAAGACGGTCCGTACGATCCGGGTCGGTCCATATCCAGGTCTGAAAGGCCGTCCTGATTTTCTGAAGAATGTCGCGGGCCGCTTCGGTGTCGACCACGTTCAACACCCGGCGCTCGCCGTCGGTATCCTTGAAGGTGTCGTAGATCTGCGGCACGCGCGAGTTCAAAGCGTCAGCAAGTAACTCGCCAGCGTGGCGTCGATCCGTTCCCCATTCCGACGTGCCGGCGGCGATATAGCCGAGCTGGCGGGCTTCCACGGTCCACGATCCGATTTCCGCCATGTGGTGGATTTTGATCTCGGCGCTCATCGTCTCCTTGACGAAGGCGACCACATCCGAGGCCGGGATCCATGGCGCACCGAGGCGGGCAGTGATATCGGACGGCCGAAGATCAGCGGGCTGCACCTGTTGCAACGCGCTGACATTGCGCTTGAACGCCGGATCGAGGTCGGCGGCTGCGATGGCCGCGGTAAGCTTCGTGCGCACCGGTCCGGAGAGATAGGCGTCCGACGTCTGCCAGGCGCCATCGGCCGGGTTCCGGAAAATCGCATCGCCCAGATCGGCAATCACTGCATCCGGATCCCGATGCAGCAGTTCGGCAATGTGGTCGACATCGACGTGGCCGCGCTCGTTGAGAACAACGGCCAGCGCATCGGCCGGACTGGCGATAACAGGCGGTGCGGGTGGCGCAATCACCCGTTCGGAGAAGATCGGACCAGGACGAGCAGTATCTGCTTCGAGATCGTAATCCTCGATCGAGGCAACCAGCCAGCAATCGGGGTCGTCAAGAAAGGGCTGAAGGTTCGGCCGGCGATGCGTCTCCCTGACCTCCCCAGTCTCAGCGTCTTCCGAAATCGAGACGGTCGTATGGTTGATCGGACCGAAGTCGCGAACGAACGACGACCAGGCGATGCGCAGCCGCACCTGCAGATCACGCCACGGCCGATCCTGCTCCTGAGCCTTCAGCACCTCCCGCACCGCATCGCGGATTGGAATTAGCTTGGTAACAATCCGGATATGTTTTTCCGACACACCGTCGGCTGAGCGGCCCCTCCGCACGGTGATCGCCACGGGGGCACCGTCTATCATCTGCATCAGTCCGCGGACTTTATCGATGAAGAAGCTGCCTTCGCGAACCTTCGACCCTGTCGAACGCAGGTCAACGATATCGCCGAGTTCGTCCTCCAGATCGATGTCTATTACGGTCGATTCACCGTCATAAAGATCTTCCGGAAGAAGGGAGATCGCGCCGTTCAATGCGATTTCGAGATCGACGCCGGGACGCGGCCGGCATGTATAGGTCTCGCCGAAGGGACCGGAAATCAGGGCATGATCGCCGAGCACGAGATCCGGATGACGGACGAACCAGCGATTGATACGGAGCGCGCCCTCATCCTCAGTGACCGGACGGACCTCGTCCACGTCGAGCCAGGTCTGGTCGCCCTCCGACTCGCCCGCCTTGCGCTTGCGGAAGAACAGGATATCGACCACGACATCCGTGCCGGCATCCTGGCGGAAACTGCCCTCAGGCAGACGGATTGCCGCAATCAGGTCGGCGGATTTGGCGATGTGCTCGCGGGCGGTGATATCGGCCTTATCCATCGTGCCGGAACTGGTCACGAAGGCCGCGAACGCACCGGGCTTCAGCAGGTCGATCGACCGGGCAATGAAATAGTCATGCAGCCGCAGACCAAGCGCGCGGTATTGCCGGTCGGAGGGACAGTACGATCGGAAAAGGGCGGGTTCCCGATGGCAAGGTCATAGATATGCGAAAGGTCGGTGCGGGCAAAATCGCCCTCGATGATCCGGGCCTTCGGCTGGAGAAGCCGGACAATCCGTGTCATGACAGGATCAAGCTCGATACCGGTGACATAGGAGGAGCCACGATATTCTTCAGGCATCAATGCCGGAAACAGGCCCGTGCCGATGCCCGGTTCCAGCACCCGGCCACCGCGCAACCCATGCGCTGCAATCCTGCCCAGATCGCCCGGATAATGATCGGCGCTGGCGAGCTCGCCAACGGCATCTTCCGCCGTCCGGGCGAGGCGGATTTCCGAGATGGCTGGGACGACCTCGGTTCATCGCTCGAGACCGCCGTATCCGAGAGTGACTATTCCAGCCTGTCGCGCTGCACCCAGTATGCCCACTTCACGACCCGGTAAAGCGGATCAATCGCCTCTGCTGTTCGCGTGTCGCGGAAATGGAGAGCTTTTCGAGTTCGTTTGCCGACAGGATCGCGGCGACATTCAATCGTGCCCGCTCTTTCCACGACGCGGCCAGACCGCGATCTTCTCCCTCCTCGAAATAGAAGTTCGACCGGTCGCATTGTTCACGACGACCAGCTGCCGGGATGCTGGCAAGCCGCATCGACGGAGCCGGAGTTGGCGGTGTTGGATCGGGATCGTCGTCGTTGGCAGCCTCGGGTGCGAAACCCCCGAAGGCTGTTACACCGAGGCCAAGGCCGGAGGAAAGAGCGGTGTTGCCGAACATATCGACCGTGAAGGGATCGTTGCTCATGATGAAATCTCCTTGTGAAAGCATGCCTCATCGGCCCACCACAGGGGATGGGCGACAAAACCTCCATTGATGTTGGGATCCCGCTGCGGCGGGACGTTATGACCACTCGATGATGAAGAGTTCCATCGAGTCTGCCTGAAAGCTGATGCCAAGATGCCGGGCGTTTGGGCAGGCAGAGATCATGGCCTCCAGCTGCGTCGCGTCGATGAATTCGACGCCGTCATCTCCGACGAACGTCCTCCGCTTGACCTCGAACCAGTCGTCGTTCGTGCGGGGATCGCATTCGAGGGCATAGGCGATGAACGGCGTTTCGCCGTCCGGCAATTTGCCGTTCGAGCACAGGTAGACACCGTGATCACCCACGAGCCAGACACCCGGCTGTTCATCCCGACCGGGAGAAAGACCGTAATGAGGGCTGCGGAAACCGCCGTTAGCTTCTGCGTCGGTGCGACCGCGGGCCACGACCGCTCGTACGGATTCGATCGGAAAGGAAAGCATGACCCACCTCCCTTATGCAGCAACCGCGTCGGGCAGATATCGCAGATGGACTGGCAGCTTCGCTGAAATCTCCGCGTCGGTCAGATCCTCCAGGAGCTTGACGTTGACCGTAGCGGTTCCAAACATGCGGATCTTTCGCCTGCCACGCTTGGAGCCAAAAAACTGGAAATCAGCATAACCGCGATAGTCATCAGCGGTGCTCGACCAGATGTGCTCCAGCCTTTCCTCACGGGTCATTGCCCGGACGGGGCGTGTTTCCCGCTCGATAATCGTGGTGCGCATCTGCTGGAGCGACGACGTATCAGCAAGGTCGCAATAGCCATGAAAATAGCGGATTTGACCGTCAATCCTCAGGGTGAAGAAGACGGAAGTGACCGAGCCCGTCAAAAATTCCCGCATGGCAAACATATCGCCACGCATCCAAAGTGGGGGCAGGATCTCGAACATGTAATCGTGCTCGCGCTCACCGAGCTCGAACCACTCTCCGGTGTAGAGGGCACCATCGTCGCCCTCCCAACGGTTCGGGCGCTGCGCGTGTCGATCGAACATGCGGAACATCTGCCGGCGATCGGCGACACCCTGATAAACTTTGCGGATAGGAGAGAAGGTCATGAGCGGGCTCCTTCAGCCTCGTCCGGGCGGGAGTGCGGCGGATCCTCATGGTCGCCATCTTCTCTTCAGCCCTTCCTGACCCCTCCCCTCAAGCCGCCTCTCCGTCCGGGCGGGTCAAGGGCCGGCGTGGCCGGGCGAAGCTTTACCCTTGACGCGGCCGGCGGGCATGCGGCAGCCCTCGATCTCTTTCCATTCTTCTTCCGCTCCTTCCTTGCTCGCGAGCGCGTAGCGCATCATTCCAGTCCTCGGCCGGCGGCTTCAGCCGTAACCAGTCGCAGCCCGTCTCATCGGCAATGTCGCGAAGGCGGCCGGCAAAACTTTCACCCTGGCTGTTGGCGTCGGTGGCCGCGACCAGAACAGCACCGGGACGCGCGGCCAGCTTGCGCAGGGCCACCTCCGTCGTCGGCGACCAGCCTCCGCCGGTACTGAGATAGAGGCTTCCGTCGCGCAGCCCTTCGAAAGCGACCAGGCTCATGGCGTCGATCGCTGCTTCGGTGACGCATAAGCGCAGCGCGTCTTTGGCACCGAGCCGGAACAGCACTTTCGATCCGCCAGTCGAAAATCCCCGCCAGTCCGGGCCGCGCTCTTCCCAGCCGGTCACGGCACCAGCGTCATCGACATGGGCCGCCCACATGCTGCCGTAAGGCCCTTCCCGCAGGACGTTGGTCTCAACAGCGGCCCGGATGATCCTGTTCGGTAGGTATCGATCGGTTGAAAGGTAGCGCCATGTCATTGACCCGCGCCATGGCTTTCGCCGACCGTCCCATCGCTCCAAGATGGATGCTACAGGAGCCGCATCGCGCACCGAGCGTCGCCACTCTGGCTCCTGCAAGTCGACCCCAACCAGCGACGCGACACGATTGAGAGCATCAACAAAGGAAAAGCCCTCCATATGCTGAACGAGGCTGAAGACATCGCCCTTGGCCTCGGAGAGCGGGTCGAACCATCCCCTGCCGCCGTGTATGACGATGACAATCTCCCGGCCGCGCCGGTATTTGATTGCCCGCCGTGTGCATTCCTTCAGATCGACCGCGAACCTTGCCTGCTCCAGCACGACGGCGCAAGGCACACGATCCCGTAGGTCTTCCAGTTTCTGTTTTTCCATCCCTTTGCCGGCGCTCTTGGCGCCGCCCTTCTTGTCCGATTCATTTCTCCCAAAATTTGCGGGACCGTTTCCGACGGTCCGCGAAGAGCAAAGGAGGCAAGGGCGCGGCTGGCAACCTGCAGATCTGCACCATGGCAACCGAGGGGCCGCACCAGCCGCGGCGAAGCTTCCCTTGCCGCCTGCAGCTCGCAAGCGGCAAGGAATGCCGGCTCAATGAGCCGGCCCGTACGCGAAGGGATCGAACTCAGCGATGGTCTCGACCTCGCCGTCATCGAGTTCGTCGCTCGGAAGGACGCCGAACTCGTCGCCAGAGCGGAAAAGCGTGACGGGGACCATAAGGGTGCGGGAAAGCTGGAAGGCGTGGTTCTGTGCGACGGTGAGATCTGTGTTCATCGAAGGGCTCCATCTTGGAGCGGGCCGTTCCCGCTCGATGGCTCCCGTCAGTGTCCGGAACCGGTCGCGATCACCGCGAAGGCAAAGCCGAGTGGCCGCACGCTTGCGTAGCGGACCCCGCAGCGGGTTGATCGACGGAGATCCGGGGCTGGACCAGGAAGCCATACATTAAGAGCGGGAATGGAACGCCTCCATGAGCCCGGCCTCGAGTTTCAAAGATCTTGCTGGTCCGGGACACGTCACCGCACACCACACTCTAGTCGTCCGTCCACACCGGTCTGGGAGTAGCTCGCCGCCAATGCTGGCGTACGGTTGAGAAGGAGCGGCACGCGGCAAGCAACCGCAAATTCGGGGGTGTTAGGTAGACCGTCCCCTTTTGCATAGGTGCGTTGCACAATTCTTGTTTGCGCACCGCATAATATGTAGGCAGTATGCCTATAGCTGATGCACGCGATGGCGTCCTCCCAGGTCCATCGTATCAGCTGTTCCCCTCTGGAGGTTTTTGACCTTCACAATTAAAGGGCCTCGGTATTCCGGTGGCCCTATTTTTTTGTGTAGAGGTGACGGAATGACGAGACGCGATGAGCGATCCATTGTGAGGCGCGCACCAGTGCGGAGCCGCCCTCTTGAAAAGCGAACACCTAACAGATATATGTTGGTCATAGTCGAGAGCACTGATCCGTCGGTGCGTTGAACGATTGTTTCACTCGGCTTACCGAATTCGAGCGGACCGCATGCGGTCCGCTTTTTCGTTTCAGGGGGATTTGTTGCATCTACTGTATCTTGACGAGTCCGGTCACTCACATGATCCAAGCTCCGACTTCTTTGTCCTCGCCGGGTTCAGCATATTCGAGCGCCAGACGCATTGGCTGGAAAGCCAGATAGATCCAGTCGCAGCGCGCTTCAGCCCAGCCAATCCTCGTGACATTGAGTTTCATGGAAACCCGATGCGGTCGGGCAGCGGACCTTGGAAAGGCGTGGCTCCAAATGACAGGGTTCAAGCCGTCGTCGATATCTTGTCTCTACTAGCCGACAAGCAGCTGCAGCTGAAAGTCTACGCCTGCGTCATCGAGAAGAAGCTCCTCAGCCCTAACGATATTCTTGCTCGTAGTTTCGAAGAAGTGGCTTCGTGTTTCGATGGATATCTGAAAACGCTATACAAGAAGAAGAACCCGCAACGCGGCTTGGTCATCCTCGATAAGAGCAACTACGAGGAAAAAATCCAGACGCTGTCTCATGTGTTCAAGCACGTTGGGCATGCAACCGGGCAACTTCGGAACTTTGCTGAAGTCCCGCTTTTTCTGGATTCCAAAGCATCTCGCCTGATTCAAATGGCGGACCTGATCGCCTACTGGATCTTCCGTCACTATCAGACGGGTGATCAACGTGGGTACGACCTTATAAAACCATATTTCGCACGCTATGGCATTGGGCCGGTTTCTGGTCTTTGTCGTCACGTCACGCCTGAGACGGAGTTGCGCCTCGCATCGCTGCTACCACCAACCCATCCGTTTCCTCAACCCACTAAGAACGTCGTTGCCAGCGGGCAAAGCATATGATGGAGACTCACGGGAAATAGGTTATGCACGTTTATCCTCAAAAGCACCCTGAACCTGCGAGCTTTCAGACGTGCGCTAGGTTAGGCCTGCCCTCGTCCGACCCAAACCCGCCTACCAATCGACCGCCACGGACTCAGCAAGAGCGTGGATGCGGTCCGGGTGGCGGTCCCAAGTGGGTTCGATCGGTAAAGAGTCGAACATTGCCTGTGTAGATATTCCAAGCTCCGCCTCAAATGCACCATTGGAACCCGTAAGGTCACAGCTTGCCTGCAAACTCGCTACGAAACGGTTATGGTAATTAGCCAGCAAACGAATTTTCTGCGCACTTTGGCATCGTCATTTCGTAGACCTTCAACGATCAATTCGCGATGCCGACCTAGGAAAGCAAACTGCCCCACCACAACCGCGTAAAACTCGCCCGGCCCGGGTGCGCTGGGGTAGTCGAGGAAGTACGATACAGCGATGGACGACCTCGTCAGCCTTGCCTCGCCTCCGTCGAAACCGGCTTTCTGCCAAAGACTGTCGTCTTCCGTGTATGTATTGCAGATGCTCGCGAGTTATCGAAGCCATTCACGATCAATGGCTTGCGCGCGGTAATAGCCGATGCGGCTTTTGTAAGCCCTGCGGCTTAGAGGATTGAGGGGATGAACCGGGAACCCAGTCCGGGACGAAGCAGAACCCTATCATTTCAAAACAGACCAAGAGCTTCGTCATTGCTTCAGTGCCATGGAGAAGTGTCGGTCCATCCAACCAATCTCGATCTTTGGGACAGCATTAACGAGCCGCTCCGTATAGGTGTCAAATGGCGGCGACAGCACGTCTTCCGTCTCGCCACGGCGCACGATCTTGCCGAGATGCAGGATGCTGACATGCGCGGCGATCGCGCGGACGATGTTGAGATCGTGCGTGATGAACAGATATGCGATTCCGCTTTCGCGCTGAAGGCGAAGAAGCAAGGCCAGGACGTCCTTGGCGACTAGCGGATCCAAGGCCGAAGTTGGTTCGTCGCAGATGATCAGCTGTGGGCGAGCGGCAAGGGCCCGGGCGATGCAAACCCGCTGCTTTTGGCCTCCCGACAGCGAACGCGGGTTCCGACTGGCCAGCGACGGATCAAGCTCCACCTGGGTAAGCAACTCCCTGACGCGCTCCCGCCGGGCTGCGCCCCGCAATCCCTCATAGAGAGTGACCGGCCGCCCGACGATTTCTTCTACTGTATGACGAGGATTGAGGGCGGTATCCGGCATCTGGTGGATCGTTTGCAGCAACCGGCGCTGCTCGAACGATCGCTTGGAAGTCTGTGCGTCAAGATGTTCGCCGCTGAAATGAACGGTACCCTTCAACGGCTGTAATAGACCGTTGATCACGCGCCCGAGGGTCGATTTTCCCGAACCGGATTCGCCGACTAGGGCGGCAGTTTCTCCGGCCCGGATTTCAAGCGACACATCCGACAAAACCGGCGATCCATCAGTATAAGCCGCCGATATGCCGGAAACCGTGAGCACGCAGGTTTCGCGGACCGGCTGAGACTGCCGCTCCAGTTGGCTGGCCGTGACAAGCATGCGGGTGTAAGTATGCACCGGCTGTTCGACAATGCGAGCGACCGGCCCGTATTCGACAGTCTTGCCGTGCCGCAGCACCATGACGTCGTCTGCAATCTGCGTGACAACCGCCAGATCATGACTGATATAGAGGGCGGCAGCCCCGGCGTAGTCGATGGCATCGCGAATGGCTTTGAGAACTTCGATCTGGGTCGTCACGTCAAGTGCGGTTGTCGGCTCGTCGAAGATGACAAGATCGGGGTTCGAACACAGGGCCATGGCTGTCATTGCGCGTTGTAGCTGGCCACCGGAGACCTGATGGGGAAACTTGTCACCGAAGCGTACCGGATCCGGCAGGCCGAGAAGGCGAAGCAGATCATTGGCACGGGCATTCGCGCGAACACGGCTGACGAGCCCGGACCGGATTGACGATTCGGTGATCTGATCCCGCAGGCGATGGGCGGGATTGAACGCCGCGCCCGCCGATTGGGCAACATAGGCGATGCGGTTCCCGCGCAACTGCCTGCGCGCGTCCTCACTGATCGAAACGAGATCCACGCCATCGAACAGAATTGCTCCCGATTCGAACGCCAGACCGGGCCGGACAAAGCCAAGGGCAGCGAGCCCGATCGTCGATTTCCCGGCGCCGGACTCACCGATGAGGCCGAGTACCCTGCCCTTTTGCAGCGAGAACGAGATATCATCGACAATTGTCGACGTTTCCGAGCGGTTCGCTCGTCCGATATGAAGGTTCTGAATGTCCAGAAGTGGAGTCGTCATGGGATCAATGCTGCTCCAGCCGCGCGTCGGCATCAAGTATCCAATCGACGACCATGTTCACCGAGATGGCGAGCAGCGCGATCGCTGCTCCGGGTATCAGCGCAGCCCCTACCCCGAACAGAAGGCCGTCCTTGTTCTCCTTGATCAGGCTACCCCAGTCGGTGATGGGCGGCTGTATTCCAAGGCCGAGAAACGAGAGCGTCGATAGGAACAGCACAGCGAAGATGAAGCGCAGGCCTGTTTCCGCAATCAGCGGTGCGAGGGCGTTGGGAAGGATTTCGCGGTAGACGATCCATAGCCGCGTCTCCCCCCGCAGGATCGCCGTCTCGATATAATCGCGCGCCGCGATATCGGCGGCGACGGAACGGGCAAGCCGGAAAAAGCGGGTGCTCTCCAGAAGCGCCATGATGGCGACGATAACGACGATCGATCGCGGCAGGATCGTCAGCAACACGAGCGCGAAAATAAGCGTCGGGATCGCCATCAGCAGATCGACGATACGCGACAGGATAGTATCCAGCCAGTCGTTGCGCAGCCCCGCCAGCAGGCCAAGGCTTGTTCCCACGGCATAGGCTATGCCGGTGGCAGCGGCCGCCGTAAAAATCGTGACTCGCGCGCCCCAGATGAAGCGCGACAAGAGGTCCCGTCCGATCATGTCGGTGCCGAGTGGTGCGGTCAACGACGGATAATCCCAGCTTGCGCCGACAATATCGTTGACGCCGTGAGGCGCGATGAACGGCGCAAACAATGCAACAAGCAGAAACGCCGCGACGAAAACGAGGCCGATGCAGGCCGAAAAGGTGAGGTGTCTGAACATTTATTTTGGATATCTCAGCCGCGGATTGGCCAGTGTCGAGACCACATCCGCAAGCAGGTTAAGACCGATATAGACGGCGGCAAACAGCAGGCAGCACGCTTGGACCACCGGAATATCGCGGTTGACCACGCTATCCACCATGAACTGCCCCATGCCGGGGTAGACAAAAATGACCTCGACGACCACGACCCCTGCAACGAGATAGGCGAGGTTGAGAATGACCACGTTCACGATGGCAGCCAGCGCATTTGGCAAGGCGTGGCGCCAGATGATGCACGAGTGCGATGCACCCTTTAGGACGGCCATTTCGATATAGGGCGAGGCGAGAACGTTGAGGAGCGCGGCCCGGGTCATGGTGGTGATGTGACCGGTGACGGCGAGGGTGAGAGTCAGGCAGGGCAGGATCATCGCCAGAAGCCTGTCACTGAAGCTCATCGTCTCGAACACTGTGGCGCTGCTTGCAAGCCATCCGAGCGTAATCGAGAAGACGAAGATCAATAGGTAACCGACGAAGAACTCCGGCAAGGCAACGATGCCGCGGGTCAGGGCCGAGACAGAGCGATCAAGAAGGGTGCCGCGATAGCGAACAGACAGGATACCGAGAAACACGGAGAGCGGCACGGACACCACCGCAGCCGCCGCCGCAAGAACAAGTGTGTTGCCCAGGCGAAGACCGAGGCTGGTGGTAACGCTGCGGCCATTGATGAGGCTGACGCCGAAATCACCTTGCAGCGCGTTCACGAGCCACAGCAGATATCGCTCGACAAGCGGCCGATCGAGACCCAGTTGAAGGCGCAATTCCGCGAGGGCCGCCGGCGTCGCTGAACGTCCAAGAAGCGCCGTTGCTGCGTCTCCCGGCAGAATTTCCGTGCCGATGAAGATCAGCGTCGAAATCACGAACAGTAAAAGCAGGCCGATCAGCAGCCGCCGGGCGGTCAGGCGAGCGATGTGGTGATCCCGATATCGGGGCCGCACGCTCAGTTCGATCGTTTCTACAACAGCCATAGCGACCTCATAAGACCATATGTCACGACCCGGCAGTGCCCGCCGGATCGTGACTGTTGCGATCCTAGCTTTCCAGCCAGACTTTTTCGGCTGTCCTCGGTCCGTTTTGGCCGGGGATGGCTTTGTAGCCTTTGAGCTTGCTGCTCGACGCGCTGATCTGTGCCGAGTAGGCCGGAATAACCGAGCTGTTTTCCTCGATGATCAGCACCTGCGCATCATGATACAGTTGCTTGCGTTTCGTCTCATCGAGTTCTCCGCGAGCGGCCAACACGAGTTCGTCGAATTTCTTGTTTCTCCAGCCGGACTCGTTCCACGGCGCTTCCGACAGGTAGATCAGGGAAAGCATGGCATCGGCCGTCGGGCGTGCGCCCCAGCCAGACGCGACGAAAGGATGCTTCAGCCACACATCGCTCCAGTATCCGTCGGCCGGCACGCGGTTGACCTCGAAGGGGATGCCCGCCGCCGTTGCCGACTGCTGGTAGAGCTGTGCCGCATCGAGCGCGCCGGAGAAACTGGCGCCATCCGATGCCGACAGCACGATATTGCCGTCGTAGCCGGACTTCTTCCAGTGGAACGCTGCCTTGTCCGGATCGTGGGCACGCGTCGGCACATCGGAGGCAAAATACCGGTTCGACGGAAAGATCGGATTGTCGTTCGACACCGTGCCGGCGCCGCTGAGAATGGAGGTGACGATCTGCTCCCGGTCGATCGCATATTTGAGAGCAAGGCGCACATCGAGATTGTCGAATGGCGCACGATCGGCGCGACCGGCAAACAGCACGATCGAGCTATCGTCTTCGCGATGAAGCGCAAGCGCCTGATTGGCCGTAAGTCTCTGCGCAACACGCGGCTCGACATTATTGATGAAATGCACGGAATTGCTGATCAGTGCGGCGACACGCGCGGATTTGTCGTTGTAGGCAACGGTTTCGACCGAATCCACATGGCCGCGCTCGGGGTCCCAATAGTTCGGATTGCGCTTGGCCAGGGTTCGAACGCCCGGCTGGAAATCCTCAAGGATGAAGGCTCCGGTGCCGATACCGTCATCGAAGTTGACGCCATCCGGCGTGATGCCGAAATGCACGTCACCGAGAAGATACGGGAAGTCGGCGTTTGGTCCGGAAAGATTGAACGTGACCTCGTGATCGGCGGACTTCACAATGTCGGTCACGCTGAGAAGATAACCCTTGCCCGCCGATTCCGACTTTTCGCCGCGATGGTGGTTGAGGGAATAGATGACGTCTTCCGGGGTCAATTCCTTGCCGTTGTGAAACTGCACGCCCTTGCGCAGCTTGAAAATCCACTTGCTGCCACCGGCGGCAGGTTCCCAGGATTCAGCCAAGCCGGCGCGCAGGCTGCCGTCGTCGTTAAGGTCCGTCAGCGTGTTAAAAAGCTGCAAACCGATATTGTAGGCGTAAGCCTCGAAGTAAAAAGCCGGATCGAGGCGATCGGTGCTGGACGCATTGTCGATACCCAGAATGAGATGACCGCCTTTTTGCGGCTGCTGGGCGCGGGCGAAGCCGGGCAGGATGAGCGAGCCGGCCGCCAACGCGCTGGCTGCCTTCAGCAGCGTACGGCGATCGATCCCGCCGACGTTTTTATTGTTTTGAAATGTCATGGTCTTGATCCGAGGTTGCGTGCTGGTTCAGGCAGCGACAGGTTCCGGTTTGAATGTTGTCTTGATTTCGAAAATATGCTCCGGGCCGATGCCGCAGCAGCCGCCGACGATTGTCGCGCCTGCATCCACCCATCGGCTTGCAAAGGTCAGATAACCCGGCGGATCGAGATCCTCGCGAAGATCACCGAGTCCTGAATTGGCCTTGATTTCTTCCTGGCTTTCCGGCCGGGGGACGAAAGCATTGGCATAGACGCCAATAGCGGCGTGAAGGGAGCTGTCCTGCAGGGACTGCCGCGCCGCTTTGATCGCAGCCTCCATGATTTCAGCCTGGCTGCAGTTGAAAAGCAGCGCGGACGCACCAAGCTCGACCGCCTTGGCCGCAGCCTCGGCAACCGTCTCCCCTGAGCGCAGGCGCGGTGGCCATTTTCCTGCGATCACGTCCCTGACGCCGTTTCTGTCGTCAAGGGTAAAGGACAGCCAGAGTGGCCTCGGATCGTCACCCAAAGCACGGCGGATAGCCTCGACCTCGGTCAAGGAGCCCTGCGTCTCTGCCAGCCAGAAATCGACATAAGGAGACAGGCCCTGAACCAGAACGGATAGAATTTCCGGCGCCCGTTCTGCATCGAAGAGATCGGGCCGATAGGAGCCAAAAACCGGCGGCAGCGAACCTGCAACCCGAACCCTTCCACCGGTTTTTTGTGCTGCGGAACGCGCCAGCTTGCCGGACAGATCAACCAGCTCTAACCCAAGATCTGCAAAGCGCTCTTCCCCGATGTGGAACGGAACCACCGCATAGCTGTTTGTGGTGATAACATCAGCACCGGCGGTTATGAACGCGTCGTGCGCTTTCTCGACATATTCGGGTGCTTCGATCAGCGCGAGGGCGGACCATTCGGGTTGCTTGAACGGGGCGCCGCTTTTCAGAAGTTCACGACCCATGCCGCCGTCCAGCACCGTGATTTTCTCGGACATGCGTCCTCCTGCGAAATTACTGTATATTTTCAGACGCTTGTTTCGACGCATGGCCGGAGCAGCGGGTGACGAGATATAGGGCGTCCTCCGGATTTTCCTCAAGAACATAAAAACTATATATTTAATAGACAAAAGAAATTTATGCCCGGTGCAACCTGCGCAAAACCGTTATCTAATCGCCCGAAGTGGATGTGGCCCGAATGAAGAGCCCCATCGGCAGCACAGCGAAACAGCGGGTCGTATGACGAAGAAAATTCACATCTACGCGTTCGACATGAACTGTGTCAGCCACATCAATCATGGACTGTGGACCCACCCACGGGATCAGTCGACGTCCTATACCAGCCTGGAATACTGGGCGAACCTCGCGCGCACCGCCGAGCGGGGCAAGCTCGACGGTATCTTCCTCGCCGACATCGTCGGCGTCTACGACGTCTACAAGGGCGGGCCGGCGACGGCCATCTCCACCGGCGCGCAAACTCCGGTCAACGACCCACTGCTCGTCGTTCCTGTCATGGCGTATGTCATACACCGCGACATGGAAGGTGGGCCGCAACACAAAACGTTGATTAGTGCCCTACTTGATCGAAGTGCACAGGGTTTCTCAAATTGGTGAGAATATGGTCCAAAGCTGCCTTTCAGGAGGTAGCGTCGGCGCGAGGCGATTTGAGCGAAGAGGAATGGCATATCATCGAGCCATTCTTACCAAAAGAACGCGGGCGTAAGTCGCGCCCTGCTCACGATAATCGGTGTTTTCTAAAGGGGATGCTGCATGTCCTACGCGTCGGATGCCCCCGGTGCGATATGCATGAGCGTTGTGCTAAGTGAAACTCGATTTATGTCCGGTTCCGTCGATGGCCGAACAAAGTGTCTGGGACGTTCTTCTCGAACCGGTTCTTGAGTTGCGTTGACCGATGACCGATGACCGGTAGCACGTGATCGACACCACCGTTCGGGGCCTTTCGCAGGCTTCGGGCGCAAAAGGGGGACTTATCAGGAGGCGTTTGGTCGATCACTCGGCAGTTTTTGTACTTTGTCAACAGGACCTAGAGCGGCTGTTCTTTCGGGCAGACGATGTCCAGCCATTTCGCTATCCCTGAGGGCACAGCTTGTTCACTGTTTCGGATATCATACAGCGTCTCCCCTTGTCGCCTTACAACACATACGGAAAACGCACGTTTTTCATCTCGGCTATTGTCGACAAGTACCGATGCGTCGGCGACATCGAGAGCGTGTCGAATAGCCACCTGTGTTCTAGGGAATCTCTCTCTGAGCTTTGTCTCGTCTACTGCGTGACCGTGTTCGGCGACGCGGGTGCGGACACGCAGGATGGAGAGATCTGTGTCGGTCAGCCCGACAAAGAACAAAAGAACAAAATAGCCAGCAGCTTGAATGTCACGGATCATATCAACTTTTGATTCAAACGATCCATCTCCTTTGTCTTTCCAATGGGAGAAGACCGTTTCCATTGCAAAAGGAACTTGAGCCCGCATGGCGTGACCGACAAACGCTCGGACCCCTCGTTGAGCCACGAGCATCCAGTTTTGGTCGTTGTCACGAAGATCGAGCGCCCAGTCAGCTAAAGCACCTTCACTGTTAGGCTCAGGCAGGATTGACAGCATCATCCGGTCGGCATTTATAAGCGGGATCTGGAGTTGACCGGCGAGCATCTTTCGCCACATCGTTGATTTTCCGGAACCATTGTGTCCAGCGAGAATGATTGCTAGCGGCTTCTTAGTCTCGCGCTGAGTATCTACGATACTCGTTACAGCGCTGGCGAGATTGTTCATCCGACAGGCTCGAACTCGCCGTTGACCATCCTACCGCGATCGACCTGCCCGTCCAAGACCCTCACAAAGATCGTCGGGTCGTTCTCATCGACAGAAAACCGCGGGATCCCCTTCTTCTTGGACAGGGTTACGCCTGGCTTAGTGAGCTTTTTGCCAACACGCGCGAGCGCATCCGTGCTTCGGTCAACGTGTGCTTTGATGCTTTCGGCGCTCGGCCTATTTCCTGCAATGGTTACGTCACCGAAGGTGACCGTGACATAACTCTTTGACTTCAACTCACGTGGACTTACCGACACGCCAAACTTGCGTTTCGTTGGTGAGTCAGAGGACTTCCGCTTCATTTTCGTTTCCTGTGCCATGGAGCAAATATAGTGGAACTATCGAGGGCAATCCAGCCCGGATCTCTACGGGAACAAAAATCGCGGCAGATCGAATACTGATTTCGAACAACCGAAAGTCAACTTGGCAGGTTAGCGGTCTCTGCCCTGAGGTCACTCGCGACACCGCGTCTCACAGTCTATTTTGCCTCAAGATTGAAAATTACCTGCATTGATACTTTGGCGAAAGTAACCTATTAATTCCTTCGGTGAATCGGGGTATTTCCTATGAGCGAAGTGATATCTGTGATGACTAGCAAGTCCGTCGAGACGATTTTATCTGATGGCGGGACCCAATCTTGGGCGTTAGACAGGAACCGAGCTGCCCGATGCGACTATGTCGTCATGTGCCGAAACGCCAAGGCTCGCGAGATGCGAGGCTCGGAGGCACACGGAACCGCATTTATGGTCGGCAAAGTCAAAGATGTTGTCGCCTCGACGGAAACACCCAATCGCTGGCTGATACTGATAAGAGAGTACGCGCTAACCAACGTCCCGGACCAGTGGTCCGGGCGAAATCCTGTTTCCTATTGGAGCGAGCGGGATTTCCCGGATATCGATTTCAGTGGGCTGGCTTATCAAGCCATCGCTGCGTCTAAGCCACTGGGGTTGACGATCGCAGAAGCCAAGGCAGGATTGGCGGTCACATTCAACGTGCCCGAGGCCGCTATTGAGATCACGATCCGCGGCTGACGCGATATTGCGGGGAGGAGGCTCGTTTCATCAATGCAAATTTTGCAAGCAATCGCGACACGAAACTAAGGGAATTTTTTATGATGGACACAGGCAAAAGCAACAGGGCGACCGCCATCACTAAAGCGCTTTCCGCGTTGGAAGAGGCATCAAGGACCGAAGCCGCCGCCCGCAAGCGTGAAATTGACCAATGGATCGCCGCACTTGCTGCGGCTGAAGTAGCGGCTGTGAAGGCAAATACAAAATCTCGCTCGTTTCAGGTCAATTATCGGATCAAGAACTCTACGTCGAAAAAAAGGGGAAAGGCTGAGCAACGCCGGTCAGCGTTGATTGCCCTCTTAGAGTCTCTCAAGCCGGCGGAAAAGCATACATCGACGTCAACGTGGATCATTTCGCTTCACATTGAAAGCGCGGAGAAAATTCTGGACCTGCTCAAAGGACCCGTGGCCCCCTTCGACTATTTAGCAATTGCAGAAGTCGGCCCAAATCGGGCAAAATTTGGGGATGCCGATCTCGAATGAATGCAACCGCCGTGCGTTGTGACGCACGGCTGACATCATGACCGCCCCCAGCCCGAATGGCTACGTGCCGCATTTGTTGATGCGCCTACCGGACCGGAAAGACGTACAATCATAATTGAAGGTTGAGGGCTGGAAACAAGCTTCCGAAAGGATACCGCTGCGGCCTTTTCCAACATGTATGGACTCCGGCCTGAGAGAGCATCCTCGTCTCGTTAGGCTCATTCAAGGTTAGCTCGTCGAGCGTCGATTCGCGCGCGGAGTTGCTTCGACAAAGAACATGCAAATGCCAAATAACACCGCATTGGGCTCATTCAACGACGCTACGCGATTGCATAAAGGGCTGGTACGAATCAACCTTAAAGTTTACTTCGGATCCAGAGTATACGTCGCGCTGAATTGCGATCTAAAGTCATGGCATTTATGGGAAGAGGTAGCAATGAGCAGTCACCGTTATCCGTGCGTCCAGGTCATACAAGACGGTGGCTCCAAAGAGCTTCTGATGTTCTCGGCGTCTGCTATCGAAATAGACGCCTGGGTTGGGATCCCACAGAGACTTGACCTCAAAGGTAGCGAGACGGCTGGTTTCCAGCGCACTGTGTCTCCTCGACGAGAAGCCGCTCTCCGGAAGTTCTTCTCCGAGCCTGCAAATGTCATCCAGAACCCGTTGCTTTGCGCCATTCGTCAAGACCCTGGCGTTGCTGTCAGCTTCGAACCTGAAGGCGACTCAGGACTAGGATATGTGACAATCACCTTTCCGGATTACCAGCAGAAGTCACTGTTGGATCTTTTGAAAGAAGCGCGCGAGTACGTTGAAGAACGAGCACCATTCCTTAAAGATCGACCGGCTCCTGTTGATCTGGTCGATACGCTGCAACAACAGATGCCCGACCTATCTTCATTGTCGGCGACAGAAGAGGAAGTGGAGGACCTGACCGAAGACGCGGCATATGAGGTAGAGCTGTCCACAGAACCTGCAGAGGAAGCGTTGTTCGACGAATCCCAGATTACTGACTTCTGGGACCAACTGCGCGCTCGCGAGGAGATATTGTCAAAGTTTGTTGCCAACGTCCCAAACGACGCGATTCTTGGCTTTTCTAGAGAGGTCTTGGAATCCTATTTGAGACCGGTCATTCTTGTAGATGGCCAACACAGACTACGTGGCGCAGTCCTTGCCGTGCAAGACGAGGTAAATACCAGCGACGAAGCAGAGACGATGATCCTCGAAGGCGAATCGGCCAGGGAGGCGAAACAAAAGCTCATGCGCGAACGGGCAAGAAAATTGCCTATATCACTTTTGATGGATTCTTCACCGGCTGAGCATGTTTTCCAATATGTTTTGGTCAACCAGAAGGCTACGCCGGTACCACGGGCCCTTCTTGGCACTATCATTTCTACAAGCCTTGCCGCCAACGAGCTGAAAACCATCGCTGACCGGCTTGAAGATGCCGACATCCAACTGCAGGGATCGCGGATCATCTCCATCCTGTCTCGCGCGGACGATAGCCCCTTCAAAAATCTGGTTGCGAAAGGGCTCGATCAGGAGGGTATCGACAAACTCCAATGGAGCGTGCTCGGCTCGCTTGCAGATATGTTCCGATACCTCGTTGGAGGTCGCTATTATCATGACAGTGTCGACCATGCCAAAACCTGGCGGTCGCATCATCTGGCGGATTCCCCTATCGTCCAGGATTGGCAGGCACGAGAATTCTCCTCTCCCTATGAATACTGGCAAGACATCAACGGTCCTTGGATGCAGATTTTCAAGGCGTTCTGGGCTAAGACGCGCGACAGCTTGGCTGACACAGAGAATGAAGCTGCTCCAAATTATTGGGGCAGAACGCGCACTTCGAACATATTTAACAAGCCTAGTCTCCACATCTTGTCTGCCGATTTCTTCGCCTATCTAAAAGAGCGACGCTATAAAATCGAGTCCGCCGATCAGATCGGTCTAATCGTTGATGAGTGGCTGGCTTATGTTAAAAAGAACTACTTTGCTCGAAACTGGAAGCTTGAGGGCGTGAAGAAGGACGCGGTCGGCACTCGCAAGCAATGGTCAAAACTGTGGGTTAATCATCGCCAGAATGGCGAGAAATTGCCAGCGCCAGAAGAGTTTTCCAAGCCGTTCAAAAGCGTGTGAGGAAATCGCACTGTGGCAGTCGACATCCTGGCGTCTTTCATCGGTAGGGTTTCTTACGATCCAGCAAGTGCCTGGGACGAGAAGACAATCCTCGAACTTGCGACTTCGCCTTTCCCGTCCGAGATGCTCGGTGACAAGGAGTCGCTGCTGCGCGGTGATCAGCACCGTCTGTGGCTTCGATGGTATCTCGAAGGTCTCATCAGTCCCCAACGGATAGCCGGCCTCAATCCACCATTGGACCGTCTTGACGTTTATCAGCTGATCGCGGACCGAATAAAATTGCTGCATGCGGATACCGATCCGCACAGCCTGAAGCCGCTCGTCGATAACATCACCGAACATCTGTGGAGTGAGGTGGAACGGCTGAGGCTGACGAAAGTCCGCGACACCGCGAGCATCGCGACAAAAAAAGCGCTGCTGGCGTCGACCTCGCTACCGAGATGCTACATCTGTGGCTATGAGTTCTCGAACGAGGCGATCGACGCTCTTTTGAGGGTAAAGGGACGTTCTTCCGTCAAACTCCCCGCAATGGTAGACGTGCTCCAACCGAGGGGACTTATCGGCAGGGATGTAGGCATCGAAATCGAACATGTTGTCCCGGTGGCGTCTGGCGGGCACGGACAAGCCAATCTCCGTCTCTCCTGCGGGTGGTGCAACCGGTACAAAAGCTCGCGCCTGTCACTTTATGAGGCGACTTTTGTCCCTCCGCAGGTCAGCCGCTTCTCGGTGGGCGTCCATCATCTTCACGAGCTACCCCATCCGTTCTGGACCATCAGACTTCTTGCGTTCAAGAAGCGATGCCAGCACAAGGATGGATGTACCCACACGGCCCAGACGTCCGAAATGGTGATAGCGCTGAAGGATTGGAAGGGTTCCCCTAATCCTACTAATCTCGCCGTTTTTTGCAAACTCCATGATCCGATCCGACTTGACCGACATCAACCAATAGCCGAGGTCAAGAAGATATGGGAAGAGCGAAGGTGATCCGACACGGTGAGCCGTCGGATCATCCGATATCAGTCGATGATCATCCCCTCAGATCGGGCCAGCCTCGCATATTCCAGCAAAGAGCGCTTCGCACGGAAGCTCTTATCCTTTTCCACGCGTAGCCCGTTCGGGCTTCGTATCGCATCGATTTCAGACAGTGAAACCTGACCTATTTCTGGCGAGCCTAGACCCAAGTCGCATAACCCGTAGGCGAGATCGCCGTCTTCATCACTGATTTCCGTAAGCAGCCACGTCGCTGCTCCATCTGGCAGAAAGAGTTTGACAACCGGCATGAAATCATCGTCGCCGGTAAGGTAGGACTTCCGTCCATTTTCGATCAACTCTTCTCTTTCCGTTTTGCTTATCAACTCTGTCATTTTCGTCTCCATCGTCGGTTTGGCTGGCGTGGAGAGCCTGAGGCGGAAGCCACGTGTCATCCGCAACGCGGCCGGTGCGGGCAGCGGATTGACGCGCGGGCTGCCTCTGGCAGACATGCACGTCAAACCGACGACGGAGATGAATTCCATTATTTTGGATTGACCTTTTTTTAATTCCATTTTAATTCTTTTGTAAACCAAGTGGAGAGCGGTGATGGCGCGGCTAAGCGTTCAAATGGAAGAGGTGCAGTCAGTCGTGTTCCCGTTGGCCGCGCTCTATCTGGCAACAGGAAGCGTAGCGAGCCTCTGCCGGACGCTGAATGAAGGATTGGCGCGCACTGGGGAATCGCGAGAGCTGCACCCCAACCGCCTTCATTCGCTTCTGTCCGACGACGTGGGCCGCGGCGTCAACGAAAGCACGCTGGAGCTTACTCGTAGCGGGCTTGAAGGTGTCGATCAGGCTGTACGCGTTCGTGGAGACGCTATGCTCGCGGACGTTCGCAAACGCGCGGTCGCAATGCGAGAACGCGGTGGGGAAATTGAGGAAATCGCAGCGACACTTTCACTTCCCCGAGCTGTGATCCGGACCGCATTGTTTGCATCCGGCTCGTTCGGACTGCGGCCTACACCTGTAAAAATCCAAAATGGCGGTCTTCCAGACTGGTCGTATCAAGACACGGCAGTGCGGCGCGCGCTCGACGCCTTCGCAAGACGTCCGAATGGTCGTATCGGGTTGGTCCTTCCGACCGGAGCGGGAAAAACGAGGGTGGCGTTGCGGGTCGCCCTCGAGAGGCTCAGCGAATTCCCTGCGCCGGCTAAGATCATCTGGGTGACGCATCGAAAGACCCTACGTCGTCAAGCAGAAAAGCAGCTTCGCAAGCTATTGCAAGCGCCGAGTGGATTGCCTCGCAATGCCGCAGAACTTGCGAATCGCATAACATTTATGATGTTGAGCCAGGCAGAGGCTTACCTGGCCAATAACGGCAAGCCGTGCCTGGTTATTCTCGATGAGGGTCACCACGCGGCGGCGCCCTCTTATGGGACACTCTTACGCCCGGAGGTGAGCGCACCATTCTTGATCCTCACCGCAACACCGAACCGTCCCGATAACCTGCCGATTGGTATCGATGAGATAGCTTACACGATAACATATAGGGAACTGGCCGATCGTCATTGCATCATTATTCCCGAATTCATTCCTTTTGCTTGCAAGGACCTCGACTGGACGAACGAGGGAAAGCTCAATGACTTTGTAGATAACATCATCGACGAAACATCGGGCCGGTTCCGCAAGGTCTTGATCTTGGTGACGCAAGTCAGCGAAATCGAGTTGCTCTACGACAGGCTGACATCACGTCTGCTTGGAGAAGTTGATCATCCACTTAGAAGTGATGATGTAGGCTACATTCATGGGTCGGCCAACTCGCTGGACATCGAGGACGAAGATTTCCTTGAGCGCTTTTCGGAGAAGCGGCGCGCAATCCTTATTTCGGCGCAGGTTCTGCTAGAAGGCTACGACGACCCGTCGATCGACACCGTCATACTGACCTACCAAACCTCGAGCATCATTCGTCTGATGCAGGCGGCTGGTCGTTGTGTCAGATATGATGGAGAGAAAACTAACGCCTTTGTCGTGCAGGTGGACGATCCCGGCGTTGCTTATCGTTTCGACCACCGATGGCTACATCAAGAGATCAGTGATTTTCTCTTGCCCCGTTTGATCGATCGGTCGTTCTCGGCGCCGGCTGACCGAGTTACGGCAGTGACCGAGCTCCTTGCCCAACACCGGATTTCCGATGCTAGGAAGAAGGAAGTCCTGGACATGGTCACACAGCTTGATCTGGTTGAGCCCCTGAAATTGTTATTTTATGGTCAGCCCTATTTTGGCGCGACTGAAGATTTCGACACTCGCGCCGAATGGGATGTTTTTCTTGAGACGCCGGATAACCGCCCGCTCTTCATGGCCTGCTTCAACGGTTATTGTGAGAGTGGCGCACTGCAGTCAGACCCCTCGGAATTTCTAGAACAGGTCGGCCACTCTTTCGGCCTGCGCCGCGATATGACGAGAGGAAGCACGTGGCGGCGGCTCATAGATCTTTTGGGATCCGCACACTGCGCCCGACAGGAAATCGTTCCAAACCGCTCCTTTGCGATACAAGGGAACCGACCTCCGCGTAAGAAAGGTGATCCAACAACCTGGCTAACATATGCAACGGTTGGCTTCGAACCGACGATCCCTGCGGCTTTGCAGGCGTTCCTCGCATCTTGCCACAACGATCGCGCCATAGAAGCAGACTACCTACTTGACCCGGAGCGCTTCGGCGGAGCTCTCAAACTGCCGATACCCGGCGCGGAGTTCGACGAGGCTTTGCTTCTAGAAAAGCATGATTTCCAGCTTATTGAAGCATATCTGAGGGGCCTTGCGTCGAATCTAGCGGGCGTCCCGCTAGAGAGCCGCTTCGCAGAGTTTGCGAAGCTGACCGCGACGAGCGCACCGTTGCCGATCCCCTTTCATTTCATCAATCGCCTTGATGCGTTTCTCGATAACGCGGGCCGACAGCGACTTCTCGCTCTTTAGGAGATACGATCATGACTATGACCATCCCGCATCTTAGCCTGCCGGAAACTGTGCCTTTCGAGAGGCTCTACTTGGACCCTAACAATCCCCGCATCGCTCCAGATCCGGCCCCAGGTTATGACGATGCGACCAAGCTTTTTGATCCAGTCGTCCAGCGTGATCTTCCTCAGAAGGTTTTTGAAGCTTATCAGGCCGAAGATCTAGAGCAGGCGATCACGCGGCTGGGATGGACCCCGATTGACCCGATCATCGTTTGGAAACACCCCGACCGCGAAGATGCTTATGTCGTTGTTGAGGGAAACACCCGGACGGCAATTCTGAGGCGGGCGCGCCTTCGACTGGCGGCCGCCCAAGCCCGTCTTGGGAAGGCGCGATCTGGTGGTCGTATCATTCAAGACGTCGCACGCGACCAGCAGCGGGATCTTCGCCAGCTACAGGCATTGGTGGATGCGACGGCACAAATTCAGGTGCAGTTTGTCCAAGCAAGAGATGCAAATGAACTAGATGCGACGTTGCCAAAACTGCTCGGTGTCCGACACGTCACAGGCACCAAGAACTGGGGACCCTATGCCACGAACCGCTACATCACCCTCCTTTATGAAGATCTGTTTCGCAAGCGTTACATCGATGGACGCGAGCTAAAGCTGGAAAAGGATCTTGTCTCCGAAGTTGCAGAGATATTTTCGATGACGGCTAAGGATGCGCGATTGAGAATTCAGACCGCCAGCGCTTTCGATCACTTTAAAGCAGAGTTTGCGGAGCGCGTCGAAGCAGCGGGTAACGAGTTCAAGGATCGAGACAATTACTATTTTGATCAGATCCTCAGGAACCCTTACCCCCGCGAAAAGCTGAAATTCGGTGCTGACGATCTGCAGCTTTCCGAGGAAGCGTCAGAAGCACTGTTCCAGTGGGTCTTTTCCAAACCTCGAGCCGGCGATGAGGACGACGACGATAACCTGAACCCCAACGTCATGCGAAAAGCCGAGGACATGCGAGAATGGAATGCGCTTTCACGTTATGACAACAAGAATTCGACAAATTTCGCAATCGAACTAGATGTTTTGAATCCTGCGAATTCACCGACGTTGAAGGAGATCAAACTCCAAAAGGACCAGCACAAGGCACGTTTCAGCCCTGTTCAAAATCTTAACGCCCTTCTGCAGGCTTTAAAAGACATGAAAGCGGATGCGCTACATCAGCAATCGACGATGCTAAAGCCGGTCTTGGACGAAATTCGAGTCACCTCTGAAACCTATCTGCGCATGATCGAATCAGATCGTTAACAGACGGAAAATGGAGCCGAAGCGATTTGCTTTGGCTCAGGAAGCCAAAGCCAACATGGAGGCGATGTCGCGCATGTCTCGATCATTGGCGAGATATGCAATGCCGCGGTGGAGGTGAAGTCTAAACTGCATTGCGAGCGTCTCGTCATCGATGCCCAGCCCATCGCGCAGGCACCGCTCCTTTAGAAGCGCCATGTAAAGTTCTGAGTGACGGCCGCCAAACACCTTCCATGACATTTCGACGTTGCTATCGGCCGGAATTTTAGAGGCCGGCGGCACTGTCTCCTCGGCGAGAGAACGGCAAAACGCCCAGCGGCAGAGGACATTCCAATGTTCAATCCCAGTATGTCGCTTCAGGCGTATGAGTTGCTCGCGGGCCTGCATCGATAGTCGGATATGTTCTATTGCCACTGCTGGCCCTCCTCACCCTCGAAATAGCCATCCTCGACAATGGTGCGCGACTGTCCTTGGTCGTAATGGAGTCGGTATGAGCGACCAATCATTGGTTTGAGCGCATCATAGTAACCGCGGGTGATCTCTTCATCGGTCGACAGCAGCAAGACTTGATGGCTTGCGAACGGAAAGTAGCGCTTTACAAGGCGGGTTCGATGTTCTGAGTCGAGCCTTCCAAGTGGCGTGTCAATTACTGTCGGCAATGGCCGACCTGAGGTTTTTGCAAGTCCCCAAAGAAGAGCAATCGCAAGCAGCTGACGCTCACCAGCGGACAGTCTGTCAGATGTCAGTTTCTGACCCGACGACCCGGATAGCTCGATCGTAAAGTCGTGAGGATCAATTTTCAGGCCGGAAACCAATGTGGGCTTGCGAATAAGGTGTTGGAAGCTCTCTAGAACAAAGCCTTCTATACGTGAGACGTGTCTTTTGACCACCGCTTCGCGGAAAAGTTCGAGTGTGTCGCGGACACGCGAGGAATGGATCAGAACTCGCCTTACATCATCCTGCTCGAATTGCTCTCGCGCGGAGGACTCCAGGAGTTTGGTTTCCCTCTCGCGCTTGGCAGCGATATCTCGATCGAAACGCCCGATGTCAGTTTCGCGCCGCGACTGCTCGTACTCGGCGATCTTGAGGCTGTCGCGGGCTGCTTCTCTTTGAACCTGAAGTTCGGCGATCGCAGATTGATTCGGCACCGCAGCAAGCAGACTTTTGCAGGCTCTTATCTGCTCTTTGATCAGGGCCTCTTCTTTTAAGAGGTCACCGCTGGCTGACCCGATATCGACGAGTTCAGTTCTAATCAAGTCAGAAATTGCCGTTGACGCCCCGGCCTCGAGATTAAGCAGGATGGGCTCGGACGCCGCAGCACGTAGGACTGACAAACGCTCGGAGGCATGCGCTTTCAAATCTGTGAGGACATCTTTCGAAAGTTCCCTGAGCGCGGGATGGCCAAGGAGCGCATCATGCTCTTCGGCAACGACTTCAGCTGTCTGCAAGCTGCGACGAGCACGGTCTTCGACAATCGCGCGCTGATGCACTCCCTCCAAGAGATTCGAAACAAGTCGTAGGGGTGCTGCGCCCGAGGCCAGTTCGCGCATTGAGCGTTCCATCGCGTCGAGGCCGCGCTCTGCAACGGCGAGCTCTGCTTCAAGCCGACCCCGGTCCTCAAAAATGCTACCGCCCTCTTTATCGTATTGGGCATCGAGGTCTTCAAAACGTCTGCGCAAGCGATCAATTTCGACTGTAGCGGCTGCTCGTTCCACCACAAGCCGGCCTCGTTCGGTGGCAAGCTTTTGGATTTCATCCCGCAACCTCCCAAGCGCTTCCGTTTCTTCTGGCGTTTTCAAATCCGCCTTTTTTCGCCGCTCAATAGAATTGAGGTCGGACCCAAGTCGCTCGACAACGTCAAGCCCTAGCAGATTTTGGACTGCGCTCTTGATCAACCCAGGGGCCTGATCGAGATCCGCATATCCTTCGACCTTTTCTCCGTCGAACAGAAAGAGATCAGCAATTCTGGCTGGAATAAAGTCTTCGACTTGAACGCCCCAATGGTCGCTCGCGGCTTTGTCTACAACACCATTGCGTGTGACCGAGAAGCGCTCGCGCACTGTCTCACCGACTGACCATGACCTCGTCAGGCGAAGATTTTGCATTTCGCCGTCCACTTTGTGTCTGAAAGCTAGCTCAACCGCCGCTTCCGGCGCGATTGCCTGGTTATGGATCGACCTGCGTAGATACTCGTCATAATTCAACTGGCCGCGACCCGCGCATTTTGCCATGTTGCCAAACAGGCAGAGCTGCAATGCATCGAGGAGTGTGGTCTTGCCGCCGCCGTTCAATCCACCGAAGAGGATAATCGGTTGCGTCTTGCTGACAGGCGCGAGATTGATGCTCTGATGACCACCGTAAACGCCGAAGTCATGAAGGACAATTTCGTCGAGTATCATGGGGCGGGAGCTCCAAGCGGTTGGTATTCGAAAAGACTGAGCTCCTCCTCATCCCGCAGATCGTCGATAATGTCCTGTCGGGAAATAGCCGTCTCCTCGGCCTCGGCCGCACTCCCGTAAGCTCCGCGGCGGAGCGAATTTTCAAGCGCCTTGAAAAGACCAGCCCGGCGCGCCATGGAGCGATGCTGACGCTCGACGTCGAGCAGCTCCCGTGTCAGCTGGAAATGGAGGACATCCTCACCGCAAATTTCCCTGAGAATATCGATTTCATCGCGTCCAAACGGGGTCGTCTCGTCGAGTTGTCCGTCTGGAAACGCATTACCAGTCACCTCCTGGTAGATCTCCGGTAAGCTGTCTTCGATTTCGTGCTTCTCGGTTACCCATATGCGCCTTATCTCGCGAAGCTCTGCGAGCGAAATAAGTTCAATTTCGCGGACATCGTCGGGACCGTTGGCACGCAGATGCTCCTGAGCTTCCAAGACTTTTCGAAGCCAAGTCTCTCTTGCACTCTGAACGTAAGGTCCGGGAACAACTCGCCCATTGTGCAATTGCATCGATCCGTTCATCCTACGAAAATCTCGCAGGTGCCGATCGTCCCTCTTGCCCTGCTCATTGCGAACGTCAAGCTCATTGCGAAGGGTAAGAAGCGGCAGCATCCACTCCTTATCAACGTCGTTGCGGATCATCGCCGTCATCGACTTGTCTTGGTCTACCATCGTGCAGACCCAGCAACCAAACCGGCTATCCCCGCAGCTTGGCGTCGACGCATCGATGACGAGAGGGCACTCGCCGTCAGCCGAAGCCCCTTGGTACATGGTGAGAAGATCGCGGTTATCGAACCCCCAGGGGTTCTTCACCTGCATCAGGAAGGTCCAGACATCATCGTTAGACCAATCTTCGATTGGCGAATAAACGAATGAATTTGGAAGCTTGCCGTTTGGGCTCAACTTGTCACGTACTCGCTTTCCTTCGAACCGCTCCATGGATCGCGCGCGGGCCCGGCTTTCAGCCTTTCGCGTGCCCAAGACAACGATAGCTTCGCCACTCGCCTTGACGACGCGCGAAATGAAGCGATTGGAAGGATTGATCTTCAAACGGTCGGTACACCACCGAAACTTTGGACGAGGTGCGGGATAGCCGCGACCGATAAGCGAGGTCCAAAAACTTTCAGTCGGATCGGGGGTGAGACGATGTGACGTTAAGGGCAGACCGTTGTTTGCGGCAGCTTCCCCCATCTTATCGAGTGACTTCCCAACCCAAAGGGCAACAATGGGGTTCTCCACCAGCGTATCCGTACTGATGACATAGACCGGTTTTAGTCGCTCAGCCGCCTCGATCCGTGAAAGTGCCATCCATACGAGCTGCAAGGTTGCGGTCGAGTCTTTTCCGCCAGAATAACCCACGACCCATGGTGTGCGGTCTGCTTTGTACAGCGCAACGATCTCTTCAAGCAGAGCCGTGATGGTCTTTTTGAACCCTTCTTGAAAAGCGGACACCCGCCCAGAATTTCTGCTGCTAGGGTCAGGCGACATGATCTTGCCTCATAAAATTGTCTTCCAGGATCCGTTCCTCAGCACTGAGCGGAAGTTTCAGGGCCATTTTAATCTGGTTGCCGGTTAGGATCACGGCTTGGTGGGATTTTGACATCCTTCCAGCTACGACGGCCCGGCCCTTCCAAAGATGAGATGACCGGCGCCAATCGATCTGGCCAAGGGCTGGAAGAGCTCCGCTCAAGTCCATTCCTGCTTTCAGAAGAGTGTTTCCCACGCGTCCAAGCGCATGTAGCGTAACCCCATGGGAATGAATATATTCGTCCCGTAACGCACCCGACGACGTTTGACCTGAGCGCACTTCGCCCCAATGCGGCATAACCGCGCTGACCTGTCGCCAGAAATCAAGGGCGATCTCCCCACGAGCGTCTTGATTGGGAAAATCGTGGCCAACAAACAGTGCCGCGGTCGCTGTGTAGAGCGCGCTGAGCGTGAACAGCTGCTTGGCTCTCGCCGATAGACTTGACCTTTCCAGCTCGACGAGATCGGCGAAATCTGGAATTCCTTTTAGAATGTGTTTAGCCACCAGTGCTCGATCGTCACGATGGTCATAAAGAACATTGAGCGACCGTGGTGGGCGAACTGCGTAGCGATTCAGATCAGAGAACATCTGCTGGCAGCGGGCCAATCCGCGATCGTGAAACAGGACGACGGCGATCGTTTCGTCAGCAAGCTCCGGCGACTGTAGCAGCGCTTGGGCGATGGCTGCCTGGCGATGTTGCCCATCGTTCAAAATGATCTTTGACGACATGGGGACTTCGAGGGTGCCGTGACGCCCCGACACGTCTTGATCAAAGGGGCGAAATACCGCTTCACCATCGATCGACGCCGTTATGGCCGAAAACACATAGCTGGAGGGATTACTAACAAGGTATCGTGCGATCTCGGGAACCCGGCTTCGATTTAGATGACGCTGAACGCGCATCTCCGGCGTAAGCGCCTTCTCGTTCTTTTCATTAAAGATGAAAATCTTGTGGACGAACCCCAAAGGGCACATTGAAACGTAGTATTCTCTCCCTGCTTGAATACCACGGACGGCAGGAAATTCGAGGGTTCCTCTCATTCGAATCTACCCTGTTTCATCGTTCGTTGAGACATGGTATTCAATAACAAATATTAACGGACAACGTCAATGAACAAGACGCAGTTTGTTTCTTTGGAAACGTACAAAACACCCGTTTACCTTGACGCCGCTGCCACTACACCGACGGACAAGCGAGTGGCCGCGCTTGTTTTAAAAATGATGGTGGAAGAATACGGCAATGCCGGCAGCCGCACCCATGTCTATGGGGCTACGGCATCCAATGCTGTTTTACGCGCCCGGCGCCAGGTTGCCGCAACCCTCGACGCTTCTGAGGAAGAAGTATTTTTCACGTCAGGGGCAACCGAGTCGAACAACATAGCGATACTTGGACTTGCGCCGTACGGGGAAAGAACCGGTCGCCGGCACATAGTTACGACTGCGATAGAGCATAAGGCGGTTCTGGAACCCGTCGAGCATCTTCGGGAAAACGGGTTCGAAATCACTCTGGTCAAGCCTGACATTAACGGGCACATTGACGCCGCCGAAGTGGTCGCTGCCTTGCGCCCGGACACCTTGCTATGTTCTGTGATGCACGCCAACAACGAGACTGGCGCTCTCCAACCCATCACCGATATCGCTTCTCGTTTACGAGGGAGTGAAATTCTTTTCCATGTGGACGCTGCTCAGTCATTTGGCAAGGAGACCGAAGAGCTTCGTAACTCTCGCATCGACTTGATATCGGTGAGCGGGCACAAAATCATGGGTCCCAAAGGTATTGGCGCCTTGGTTGCGCGCCGTCGCGATGATCGTCGCCCTCCCCTTTCGCCGCTGATGTTCGGTGGCGGACAAGAGCGGGGGTTGCGGCCTGGCACCTTGGCGACTCCGTTGATTGCAGGCTTCGGCCTCGCATGCGAACTCGCCGAGAAAGAAAGAGACGCGCGTCGCCAGGCCTGCGAAAGGATCCGGCGCGAAGCGATTTCGGCTTTCGCTGTGATGGACGGCTTTACAGTACACGGTGGGATCGAGAAAGGGGTGGTCTCGAACATCTTGAGCTTTGCAATTCCGGGGATCGACTCGGAGGCTGTTATGGTTGCGGCCAAAGATATTGTCGCAATCTCCAACGGCTCAGCATGTACCTCAGCGCGCTATGAGCCGAGCCATGTCCTGGAGGCAATGAGCCTACCGGAGGACATTATCGCAGGAACCGTTCGAATTTCTTGGACGCATGATGCCGATCCGATTGATTGGCATCTGCTCGCCGCACGTCTTGAGGATCTACGCTTTTGAAAGCATTCGTAGCACTCAGCTACCACTTACCTGAGGACGATTTTATGCAGGACTGGTATTTAAAATTCAATGTATAAGTAATGTGTTGAACAGACGCGGAAATAGCTGCCAAGCGTTACGGTCCGCATCTTCGGTATGGTAGAATTTTCCGGTTTCGCTGAATTTTCTACGCGACCGAAGATAGGATGGTGGTTTGATAGACGCTCGATGTTTGAGGGAGCTATTGCGGCGCAAATCTGGAGTGACAATCGACGTTCCAAGTGTGGCGCTCGCTTTCCATCCAATGAACAAAATCGGCATATTCCTGTTCGGGATGGCCATATGAGCTGCCAACGAACTGCTCCAAAGCTTTCCTATCCCGGATGAATATCTCGCCTCGCGTTGAACGAATGTAGCCGTTTCCCTCCAACACGTGCAACGCCGTCGTAACGCTTGGACGGCGAACGGCGAGCATAAGTGCAAGATACTCATGGGTAAGTGCGATTTTGTTCCCCCAAATCCTATCATGGCACATCAATAACCAACGAGCTAAACGGACCTCGACCCTGTCGAGAGCGTTGGAATGGGCCGTACAAGCTGCCTGGATCAAGAAAATATGAGCGTAACGAAGAGCCATCTGCGCAACGACTGGATCGCATGACGCGATTTCTTGAAACGCGTCCGCCTTCATCCGGAACCCATCGCCTTCGCATTGGACAATAATGTCGAACGGGCTCCGATCAATTCCAAAGCTCAACGCCAAGGGAGCAAAACCATCGTTCCCAATGATGCCGGTTTCCGAAATGCGCCCCTTGCTTGACGAGGCGATGACTGATCCAACCCCGGAATTCATGAAGTAGACGTATTTGATGATCTCGCCTTTAGACGCAATGCGGTAGTTTTGCACCAGCGGCACGAGCTCAAGCTTCGAAAAAAGCTGTCGCCGTGATGGGGCGGGCAACATCGTGAGTAGCTGGTTCTGCGAATGGGAATAAGGGGTCCTGGTCATAGCTCTCTCCCATTGGGGCAAGAGCAAATAGACTCTCAGCCGTCAGCGCCCTTCTTAATCTGCAGACGATGAAGAACGCTAACATGCATGGCTGCCGCTGTCGAATCACAGATCGTGTCTGGAAATCGACAACGTCAGTGTTACGCGAAGTTGAATGTCCTTATTGGCTTAAAACTGCCGTAGCCACGCCTTGAAGCGATTCGAACCTTTGACAACCACATTTCTTTCGGCGAGCTGTTAATTAGAAATAGCTTATGAGAAATCGGGGCGTGCGGTAGGGGCGGCACCTATCGCGAATCAATCATCTTCCGCTCAATGGCGGACTTTCGATTCGGTCTGTGCAGTGGAACAGGCTCAGTTTGCAGAGCAGTGCTGCATCAATGCTAGCGAAAAGGGAAGTAGGCCGGGCCAGAGCAGAAGCTGCCAGTCCGTTTATTATCAGCTCCATGCGTGCAGGGGCGGTTTCTCGCCATTCAGAAAATATTTGCCCAAGATGGCGTATTTCCAGCGAACCGGGTCGTGCAACGTGTGTGTTCGGGCGTTGCGCCAATGACGGTCTAGGCCGTGTTCGGCGAGGGTCGATCGCGTACCGGCCAGTTCGAACAGTTTGTTGGTGGCAAGAATGGCGATTTCCGTCGAGAGTATCTTAGACTCTGCCGTAACGATCTGCGCTTCAGCGACAGTTTCCGCATTCGGATCGGCTATTGCCCGGTCGATGGCGTACCCGGCCTTTTCCAGCAAGGCTTGCGCCGCGTGCAGGCGCAAAGTGAGATCGCCGACCGCCTGGATCGTGTAGGGGTCGTCCCAGGCATTGTCGACGCCTGAATCCACCCAGGCGCGGCTTTTGGTCCGCACAAAATTCACCGTTTCATCGATAGCCGCTTGCGCAATGCCGGTATCGACTGCAACCTGGATGATCTGGAAGATCGCACCATCGGCTGTCGGAACCTCATAGCCCTTATAGCCAGGCACGAGATGCGTCTTTGGAACTTTGACGTTGTTAAGCAATACGGTTCCAGAAAGTGTCGTGCGCTGCCCAAACGACGACCAGTCGTCGATTACCGTCAGTCCCTCGGCGCCGCGATCGGCGATCGCGTACCACGCCCTGCCCTCGTCATCCAGCGCAACGATCGGCACCAGATGTGCCAGCAGCGCGCCTGAAGAATAGAACTTCTTTCCGTTGACGATGACATGATCTCCGGCATCGACGAATTTCGTTTCGAAATCCACTGCCCGCTTGGAGCCGAACTCCGAGAAGGCGTTACCGAAGCGCGTGCCTTTCAGCACTTCTGAGAACAGCAGCTTTTGCTGGTGCTCATCCGAAACGGTACGAATAGCAGCAACGACGCCGAGATGGTTTTGCGCAACCTGTCCGATCGAGCTATCGGCCGCCGAAATGATCTCGATGACTTTGGCAAGGGTCGCGTAGGAGACTTGCGGTCCGCCGAACGCCTTCGGCACATTGATCGACCACAGTCCGCTCTGCGAGAAGGCGTCGAGTTCCTCGACCGGCCAGATCCGATCGCGGTCTCTTATCGCCGAGCCCTTGATAAACTCGGCTGCAAGTGTCTTTGCGACGGCGATCGCCTCGGTATCGGTCTTGATGACATGGGCGGGCTCGGCGGAACGAGGCACCGGCGGCACTGCCTTCGCGGCATTCTCTGTATTGACGTTTGATAGGGTCATAGACTTCTCCTCTTGGATTGGGGTTAGCTGGCGAGCGCCGGAACGTTTGGGGCGGCGGCCGTCTTGCCGAGATAAAAGGACTTGATGTCGTCACGTTTGCGCAGATCGCTAGCTTTGCCGGAAAGCACGGCAACGCCGTTTTCCAGGATCGTGGCGCGATCGGCATAGTTCAGCGCGACGGCGGAGTTCTGCTCTGCAACCAGAATGGACAGCCCTTCCTCCCGGTTGAGCCGGCGCAATGTGCGGAAAATGTCCTGGACGACGATCGGCGCCAGCCCCATGGATGGCTCATCGAGTACGAGGAGACGTGGGCGCGACATGAGCGCCCTGGCAATCGCCGTCATTTGCTGCTCGCCGCCGGATGTCAGGCCGGACAGGGCCCGCCGCTTTTCCTTCAACCTGGGGAAGTGTGTGTAGACCTTCTCCAGATCGTCGGTGATCTCGGCACGGCTACTGCTGCGGCCAAGCCCTCCGGACACAAGATTTTCCTCGACCGTCAGGCTGCGGAAACAATGGCGGCCCTCAAGAACCTGAATAAGCCCTGCGCGCACCAGATTGGCGGGGCTTGTCGTGATAACGTCAAGCCCGTCGAATCGGATGCTGCCGGAAACGATCTGCCCGCGTTCGGCAGGCAGGAGATTGGAGACTGCTTTGAGCGCCGTCGTCTTGCCGGCACCATTGGCCCCCAGCAAGGCCAACATCTCGCCGCGCGCCAGGCTGAAGCTGACGCGGTGGAGTGCGGTGATCGCGTGGTTGTAGGTCGCCCTCACATCGGCAACTGTCAGTAGGATGTGCTCTTGAGCCATGATCATCTTCCTGTCTGCGTGCAAAAGGCCGCATGAAGAGGGGCGCGCGCGGCCCGGAGGGATCAGTTGGTCGCTGTCGCGGCATCTTCCGCCGTGCGCAGCTTGATGCCCTTTTCGGCGGCATAAGCCTCGGACGACTTTTCGATGATCGGCCGCAGCAAGGCCCAGTCGGGCGCGATCCAGTCGGAGACGACGTTCCATTTGGCGCCGTCCCACTTCTGGAAGGTCACATAGCCACTGCCTTCGTGGTTGTCCCAGGTGACGTTGATCGAGTGGAACAGATCCTTGGCGCCAAGCGCTTCGACGCGGGCCGGATCAAGCTGCAGGTGCTCGAAGCCCCAACGGACTTCATCGCCGGTCAGCGTGCGCTTGCCGAATTTTTCCTGCGCTATACGGATCGCCTCGACATTGAGTATGCCGTTGACGATGCCGAGATTGTGGTAGACAGAACCGATACGTTTCTTGTCTTCCAGATTGCCCTTGCCGGCGTCGTAGAGCGTCTTGACGATTTCCTGAACCACCGGATATTCGGCACCCGATGCCTGCGTGGTGATCGCGGTATAACCCTTGGCGGCTTCTCCGGCAGGAATGGCGTCCTCTTCCGAGTTCGACCAGACATTGCCGATGATGTGATCGACCGGGAAGCCGGTCTTGGCTGCCGTCTTCAGGGCGACAGGGTTCATGACACCCCAGCCGCGCAAGACAACGTAGTCCGGCTTGGCGCGGCGGATTGTAAGCCATTGCGACTGCTGCTCGTTGCCCGGATGCGGAACTTCGATCTGCTGCAGTTCGAAACCGTATTTCTTCGCCAGCAGTTCGTAGATCGGAATGGTTTCCTTGCCATAGGGCGAGCCATGATAAAGCACGACGATCTTCTTGCCCTTGAGGCTTTCAAGCCCGCCCTCCTTCGAGGCGATATAGTTCACGATGCCGGAGGTCTCGCTGTAGGGGTTGAGCAGCAGCGGGAAGACGTAAGGGAA
This sequence comes from Agrobacterium larrymoorei, assembly GCF_005145045.1. Taxonomy (NCBI): domain Bacteria; kingdom Pseudomonadati; phylum Pseudomonadota; class Alphaproteobacteria; order Hyphomicrobiales; family Rhizobiaceae; genus Agrobacterium; species Agrobacterium larrymoorei. Next base: position 29,195 of record NZ_CP039694.1, on the reverse strand, counting down.
GACGCGGCCATCGGTCGAATCCGTGCGACCATGGTTGATGGTGATCAGCGGAACCTTGTCCTGCGTGATCCGGTCGATCATGGCATAGGCGATGCCGACAGAGAGCGGGTTCCAGGCAGCGACATCAGGATTGCTCTTCAACCGCTCATAGGCCTCGACGCCACGCTCGACTTCATATTGGGTTTCGGCCTCTGACCAGGTCAGCTTGACACCGTTGACGCCGCCGTCGCGGGTGTTGATCAGGTTCAGATAGTCGATGAAGCCTCCGAAGAAGCCCGTGCCGCCGGCGGAATAGGGACCGACGCGGTAGCTCTGGAGCGGGAAGTATTGCTCGTCGGCGTAGGCAGCTGGCAGGGCTATGGTGAAGGCAACACCTGCGGCAAGCGACGCGATCTTGAATTTGCTGAGGAACGTCATTTGGACACACTCCGGGTATCGACCGGGCAAGGCACCGGTTCTGGGTTAATCGATAAAGGATGACTGCGGGATGAAGAGCGACGAGGCTCTGGTGGGCTCAGGTCCGCCTGACAGCGGAACCGATGCGTCTTAGGACCCGGTCCCATAAGGCGACAAGGCCATCCGGTTCGAGGATCAGAAACAGGATGATCAGCACGCCGAGCATGATGCGCTGGCTCATCTCGAGCACACCGGAATCGAAGACATTACCGAGCAGGAAGGACCCGAGCCGCGAGAGCAGCAACGGAAACACCACGATCAGGGCGGCACCAAAGAACGCGCCGCGGATCGAGGCGAGCCCGCCGATAATGACGATGAACAGAATCTGGAAGGAACGATCGAGATTGAAACCGGCCGGTTCCACCGTGCGAAGGTAAGCGAAAGCCCACAGAACACCGGCGACGCCGATGATGAAGGAAGAAACGGCGAACGCTAGCAGTTTGGTCTTGAGCACTGGCACCCCGATGATCCGGGCAGCCGTCTCGTTGTCGCGCACGGCGATGAAGTTGCGTCCCGTCGGGGAATTGACCAGCCGGTAGGCGAGCACAGTCAGCACCACGACGACGCTCAACGCAAAATAGTAACGTCCGACGGGGCTTTCGAAGACGAAGCCGCCGACCGAGAGCGCCGGAGCATCGATGACGCCGGAGGCGGAGTCATTGGAAAACCAGCTGAACTTGGTCAGCGCCCATTGCACGAAAAACTGCGCCGCAAGGGTTGATACCGCGAGATAAAAACCCTTGAGGCGGAGGCTTGGGAGGCCAAACACCAGGCCGATGGCGGCGGCCGCAAATCCCGCCAGCACGATGCTGCCAATCAGCGGCAATCCATCGACCCTGAAATTGACATTATAGGCGGCAAAGGCCCCGACCGCCATGAAGGCGGCGCTTCCCAGCGACACCTGGCCGGCATAGCCGGTGAGGATGTTAAGCCCGACGCCGGCAAGGCTGAGCGCCAGGAAAGGCAGAAGGATAGCCTCGAACAGATAGCTGGAGGCAACAAGCGGAACACCGGCATAGGCGGCTGCCAGCAAGGCCAGCGGTACGGCCCAGCGTGCGGAGAAATGCTCATGCGGCAGACCAGACGCGATTACGCACATGTCTCAGACCCTTTCCACGAGCTTCTGACCGAACAGTCCGGCGGGACGCACCAGCAAGAAAGCGAGCGCGATCACATAGGCAAACCAGCCTTCTATTCCGCCACCGAAATATTCGCCGATATAGACCTCGGCGAGCTTCTCGGATGCCCCAATCACCAATCCGCCGACAATCGCGCCGAGGATCGAATCGAACCCGCCGAGAACGAGAACCGGCAGCGCCTTGAGGACGATCAGCGACAGAGAAAACTGCACGCCGACCCGCGCTCCCCAAAGGAGACCTGCGACCAGAGCCACAAGGCCGGCGGCGGCCCAGACCGCAGCCCAGATCCACGACAACCTGAGTCCAACGGCAAGTGCGGCGAACTGATCGTCCGCCACGGCCCTGAAGCCGAGACCGATGCGGGTGTAACGGAAGAAGACAGAAAGCAGGACCACCATGCCAGCTGCAACGACAGCTGCAAAAATATCGAACTGGCTGATATAGATGCCGCCGACATCGAAAGGCACATCCTCGATGCCTAGATCCAGCCCGTGCACCTGCGTTCCCCAGATCAGCTGCGCCGCCCCTTCGATGATGTAGGAGAGACCGAGAGTCGCCATGAACAGCGTAATAGGTGGTTTGTTGGTCAGCGGTCGCAGCACTGTGCGCTCGATGGCCACGCCGATGACCACCATGATCGCGAAGGTGATGGCAAAGGCGAGCGGGAAGGAAATGCCCCGCTCTGTAAGGCTGACGAAGGTCAGCGCGGCAAACAGCAGCATGGCACCTTGGGCGAAATTGAGCACGCCGGAGGTTTTGTAGATCAGCACGAAGCCGATTGCGACCAGCGAATACATGACGCCAGAGAGAAGACCGCCAACGAGAACTTCAGTGAAGAACAGCCAGTCGAAATCGGCCATCAGATATCCTCCCCGTCCTCATTCTCGGGCGCCACGCCTAGATAGGCGTCGACCACCCGCCGGTCGACCTGCACCTCGTCGGGCGTGCCATCGGCAATTTTGCGCCCGTAATCAAGGACGACGACCCGGTCGGACAGTCCCATGACGACGCCGATATCGTGCTCGATCAGGACAACCGTCGTTCCAAGCGTGTCCCGCGCAGCACGCACGAAACCGACCATTTCGTTCTTCTCCGTCGCCGTCATGCCCGCCATCGGCTCGTCCAGAAGCAGGATATTTGGCTCGGCAACCAGCGCACGCGCAAGCTCAACCCGCTTCTGCAGACCATAGGGCAGCGTGCCGGCCAGCCTGTCGCCGACATGCGAGAGATGCAGGAAGTCGAGTACATCCTTGGCGCGGCGGCGCGCGTCCAACTGTTCGGTCCTTGCCCGGCCGATGCCGACGATCTGCTCGACGAAGCTGGAGCGGGTCTCGTAGGCGCGGCCCGACAGGATGTTGTCAAGGGCACTCAGCCCGTTGAACAAGGCCAGGTTCTGGAAAGTGCGCGCAACGCCGTGGCGGGCGAGTGCCTGCGTCGGAACTTGGGCATAGTCGCGCCCGGCCAATTTGATGCGGCCGCGATCCGGCCTGTAGACACCGCTAATCACATTGAGGATGGAACTTTTGCCCGCGCCATTCGGTCCGATGATCGCGAGGATTTCGCCGCGTCCGACGGACAAATCGATGTCCTTCAAGGCGACGACACCGCCGAAGGACAGGCTGACACCGGACAGTTGGAGAACGTTCCTGTCCATTCCCGCGGCATCCTGAGATGCCCTGACCTCGGGCCCTTCGAGCGCTGCCAGATGTTCCTGAACGTCGGACGGAAACGGCGCTGATCCCAGACCTCTATAGGCAAATGTCATTACGCGCATGCCCCTGTTCTCCGTCGCGTACCACCAGGCCTTCCGGTCTGATGGGCGCACACTTTCCTCGCCACGAACCGCGGACCGGATCGCGTTCTGTTATTACCAGCGGCCGGATCTACCGACCGACAATGCTCATGGGCAATTACTCGGCTGCGACAGCCGTTTCTCTTACCGCCTCAAGCTCCCGGATCAGCGGGATGACGTGCTTGCCGAAATATTCCACCTCTTCCTGAAAGTGCAGGAAGCCGAGAAGAATGAGATCGGCACCAGCGCGCTTCAGGTCGACGACGCGCTCGGCCACCTGAAGCGGCGTACCGATCAGGTTGGAACGGAAGCCGTCATTGTACTGGACCAGATCCTCGAACGACGATTTTGCCCAATTCCCCTCGCCTTCCGGCGATGATTTTCCGGCATTTTTCACTTCATGACCGAAGGCGTTGACCGCTTCTGGATTGGCCTTGTCAATGATCTCGGCAAGAACGGCGCGCGCTTCCTCTTCGGTTTCACGCACTATTGCGAAGGCATTGACGCCGACCTTGACGGAATGGCCATTAGCCTTTGCCTTACCTTGTATATCGTCCACCTGCTTCCGGATTTCTTCCGGCGTATTGCCGTTGGTGAAGTACCAGTCAGAGACTCTCGAAGCCATGTCGCGGGCCGCGCGCGAGGAGCCGCCCTGGAAGATTTCCGGCTGCGGATCCAGCGGCTTGGGCTTTAGTGAATAGTTGTTGAAGCGATAGAAGTCGCCATGGAAGGTGAAGTTGTCTTCCGTCCAGATGCCCCGCAACGCGCGGATGAATTCTTCCGAGCGACGATATCGCTCGTCGTGATCCAGCCAGTGCTCGCCGATCGCATGAAACTCGCCGCGGAACCAGCCACTGACGACATTAACGGCTACGCGTCCATTGGTCAGGTGATTGATCGTGGCGATTTGCTTTGCGGCCAGGGTTGGATTCCACGGACCAGGGAGAATAGCGGCGATGACCTTGAGCGTCGTCGTCGATTCCAGCAACGTATGGCTGAAGGATACGGATTCATGCTGGTACTCTGCGCCATAGCCTGCCGTGAAGCGAATCTGGCTCAGGGCATAATCAAATCCGCTAGCTTCAGCGATCTGCGCCAGCTTCCTGTTGTATTCTATCGTCCAGCTTGTGCGCTGTTCGATGTTCGAAATGACCAGCCCGCCTGAGACATTGGGAACCCAGTAGGCAAATTTGACCGGCTCTCTGCTCGCATGAGACATGATATTCTCCCTCTTCGAAATTCTCAGGCCGAGGCCACGACGAGCGCTGGGCGATGGCCTACGGAAGCGACCTGACGGGCGGCGGGCAGAATCTGCACCAGCTCAGATACCGCGCGTTCAATGCGTCCGTGCACTGCAGAGTTGCTGATGTTGTAGGCGGTAAAGTCGGCCTCTGTAGCGTATATCGCGGTGGGCAAAGTGAGTGCGTTGAAAAAGCCGAAAAGCGGCCGAAGTTGATGCTCGGTCATCAAACCATGCAGCGGTGTTCCGCCTGTCGCCACGAGGATGATGCGCTTTCCGGTTAGCGCCCGGTAATCGACAAGGTCGAAGAGATGCTTCAGCGCGCCGGTGTAAGACGCGCGGTAAACGGGCGATCCGACAACGAGAACGTCGGCCGCCTCGACGGCCTCAATGATCGCACGGCCCTCTGCATCGAGCTGGTCGGTGCGCAACGCTTTGAAAAGGATAGGAGCAGCGTCGACCAACTCTATCAGCCGAGCGTTCCCGCTCAAACGCTTCGCAGCCAAAGAGACGACAGCATCAACGAGCGAGGCGGTACGTGACGGGCGTTTGACGTTCCCCGATAGGCCGAGGATGGTTGGTCCAGTCATCTGAAACTCCTTATTCTCCATATTATTTATAGACTAAATTCAATTTGAATTTTGGACAGGAATAGATTTTCAAATGATATGGAGGATTTGGAAAAGGACGCTTAGTTCAAACGACAGGGCGAAAGCAGAAGTTCGCGTAAGACGGCCCCTGCAAACGGCACATCCGATATCCTCGACGTCCAGCTTGACGGTGAGACCACATTTGGCCTGGCAGCCGTTCTTGAGGAAAGGAGTGTTCCCTTTTTCTTCTTCTCCGGCCATTCGACCGCCGACGTCCCAGAGATGAAGGCCGTAACATCGTCTCGCAACTAGCAGAATGGCGAAGCGTTTTCGACATGCTGCAAATAGTGCTTGCGACTGCTACTTGAAGGTATCGATCGCAATGCGGCGACCAGTCCCTGGCTGATGAGTACTGCGCCATACTCATCTCAACAGGTGCGAGATTTCCATGTCCGCTCGCGAACGCCTTAATGTTCGGAGTGTGCGGAGATGAGTAGCTGCACGGCGCTGACCACCGCCGCTCGGTTATTAAGGGGCCGCTGCGTCTTGCTGCGAGTCAGATCTCGGGCACCAACTTTTGGACCGCCCCACGCCGAAAGGGGTCAAACTCCGGCTCTACTCCCAGCCTGATGTTCTAACGAGGGACGTTTGCTTCGTCCGCACCCGTTGAAAAGGTAGGAACCAATTGCCCGAGAGGGGGTTGGGCAAGCACAGGTTGATCACTCAAGCCGACCGAACAGCAATCACGCGGACCGAGGCCTTGATCAACGTTACCCCTCTGGGACGATCGCGCTGACTGCAATGCCTCCGAAAACGGCTCATTCAGCTCCAACGGAGGCAACCATAATGAGTGAAACCAAGCAATTCCCGAGCAGCGCCAACGCCAATCAATAGTCATTGTACCGCAGATGAGAGACTGTTGTCATAAGCACGAGCAACGAGACATCGGGTAAGCATAAAACCAGGACGCCTTTCACTCTGTTCCTGGAACGAAGCGTCGGTAAACCAGAGCATGCCGCTCCTTCAGGTTCTTGGACAATCGCACTTTAGCCAGATGCGACAGACACCCATCGCACAAGACCGCGATGGAATATTTGCGGCTGGGTGGTCGTCGTCGTGCGAAGGTTGACGATGATACAATCAGTGCGTGGGCCAGGAAGACGCCTCGGCCGGGGCCGAGGCATTTTGGAAAACGCACGTCGAACCAATGGATCACGCAAAGCGGCAAGTAGTGGCCCTTCACTAGCCATCCATTACTGAGCGACGAACTCAACAGGAGGTATTCAATGACGTATGATAGAAAAGATCAGGGAAGCGATGCGTCGAGGAGCGACCCGGATAATGCCGACCGTGCTCGCGAAGATCTAAAAACACATGCTGAAAAGGGTATCGAAAATGCGATGAGAGGCGATCGATCAAAGCGTTCGAACCGCCGTCCGGACCAAGACCCAGCTGAGGGATCTCCAGGTCTTATAGAGCGGGATTTAGCGCGAGCGGCTGTTCCTGGCAGTTCCGAAGGCGGTGAAAAAGCAAGGCGTAAGCCTTCACGATCAACCGCTGGCGCTGAAGCAGTCGAACCATCTCCAGGCGATGGAGATCGATAAAGGCGGGGATACGGAACGGTGCTGAGAGGTCGCCAATAAAGAGGGTGCGACTGGACCTGCAGCAACTGGCCCCGACCCGCCACAAGCGCCCGTATCACGGCCACGACACGATGCGTTCAGCGGCCCAAATAAAAAAGAACGTCTGCGTTTGAGGCCTCGGCGTCGGCAAGCCGCACTGTTGAGGTAACAACGATAGTGGTCGAATTGGTCCCGCACCAATTGGGCAAGCTTCGGTCGTGCATTATTTCGGGCGTATGAGTTTCGATGACCAAGCCCCATTGCAGGATTTCCTCGATGATCCTTATGACGCTGGCAGCGCAATCGGCCTGAAAGACCCTAAAACCGAATCGAAGCTCATCAGCTGTACCGAGCAGGGCACAATCGAAGTTTCAAACCGCAGCAGATCCATACGAACATTCTCATATACAGATGAACTAAAGCCGTGTAGTAATCGGCCTTAGATTTGAGTCTGTCTCAGGTCTTCGGACAGAGGACTGAAATGACGATGACTATTGGCGAATAATCTGTTCGAGCAACTTCGTTGTGTTTCGGCATGGAATATTGACCCCTCTGGCGGGGTGATCGGCGTCCAATTTTGACCCCCCTCCTGTTTCATCTGTCCGTTCGTCTCTTGAAGGCGAATGGAGGGGGAGTTGAAGCGAGTGGATACGATTGCACGTGTTCGTCGAGCCTTTCATGTTCAAGGCTGGTCGGTAAAGAGGATAGTCCGGGAACTGCATGTCTCCCGCAATACGGTTCGCAAGATATTACGGACCGATGAGACGGACTTTTCTTACGAAAGAGAGCGACAACCGTTACCGAAGACGGGTCGGTGGAAGGCCGAGATCGAGCGTTTCCTCGCTTCGAATGAAGGCAAGCCCTCTCGTGAACGCCTTACGCTGATCCGGATTTACGAGGAGCTTCGGGCGCTGGGTTATGACGGCAGCTACGATGCTATCCGACGCTACGCGAAAGGATGGTCGAAGGATCGAGGTGCCGTGACGGCCGAAGCTTATGTGCCGCTCTACTACGCGCCCGGTGAAGCCTATCAGTTTGACTGGAGCCATGAGATCGTTCTGATCAACGGTGTGACGACCACGGTGAAGGTCGCTCATGTCCGCCTCTGCCACAGCCGGATGATGTTTGCCCGAGCCTATATGCGTGAGAGCCAGGAGATGGTCTTCGACGCCCACGACAAGGCCTTCGACTTCTTCCGTGGCACCTGCACGCGCGGCATCTACGACAATATGAAGACGGCGGTCGAGGCGGTCTTTATCGGCAAGGAGCGGCTGTACAATCGCCGCTTCCTGCAAATGTGCAGCCATTATCTCGTTCAACCGGTCGCCTGCACCCCTGCATCGGGATGGGAGAAGGGTCAGGTCGAGAACCAGGTCGGCCTTGTGCGCGAGCGCTTCTTCACGCCGCGTCTCAGAGTCAAAAGCCTGGAGGAATTGAATGCTTGGCTCCTCGATAAATGCGTTGGCTATGCCAAGGCCCATAGTCATCCCGAACAGACGGTGCAGACGATCTGGCAGATGTTCGAGGCCGAGCGTGGCAGCCTTGTGCGCTACGTCGGTCCATTCGACGGGTTCCACAGCGTCCCAGCCTCGGTGTCGAAGACCTGTACCGTCCGCTTCGACAACAACAAATATTCCGTCCTGTCGACAGCTGTCGGCCGCCCTGTCGAGGTTCACGCTTACGCTGATCGGGTCGTCATAAAGCAGGATGGAGTGACGGTCGCTGAACACCAGCGCAGCTTTGGTCGTGGCGACACCATCTACGACCCTTGGCACTATGTTCCTGTTCTTGCTCGCAAACCCGGTGCTTTGCGTAACGGCGCTCCGTTCCGCGAATGGGTCTTGCCAACCGCGATGGAGAAGGTCCGCAAGCGATTGAAGAGCGCCGATGACGGTGATCGACAGATGGTCACCATACTCGGATGCGTTCCTGCTGATGGTCTTACCGCCGTCGAAGCTGCCTGCCAGGAAGCGCTTGATCACGGCGTCTGCTCGGCCTCGGTGATCATCAACATTCTGGCGCGAAGCCGCGATCCGGCTCCGTCGGCAACACTTCAAATCCCGGATGCGCTTCGGCTTGCCCATGAGCCGGTCGCCGACTGCGCCCGTTACGACAGGCTCAGGAGGGCTAGTTGATGGAACGCACACAGGTTCTTGAACTGATGAGCACATTGAAGCTTTATGGAATGCGCAGCGCTTATGATGAGGTCATGGGCAACGGTATCAAGCGGCAGTACGAACCACCACGCATTGTCGGTGACCTCCTGCAGTCGGAAATCGCTGAGAAGCAGGCACGCTCCATTCGTTACCAGCTCACTATCGCCAAGCTGCCGCTGGCGAAAGACATCGATGACTTTGATTTTGCAGATACGCCCATCAATGAATCCCTGGTGCGGGAGCTGGCCACCGGCACCTTTGTCGCCGACCAGCGCAATGTCGTCCTTGTCGGCGGTACAGGAACGGGCAAGAGCCATCTCGCCATTGCAATTGCCCGCGCGCTCATCCGTAACGGCACACGTGGACGCTTCTACAATGTCGTTGACCTGGTTAACCGGCTAGAAACAGAGACACGCAACGGCAAGCAAGGTCGGATGGCCGATTACCTTACGCGCCTCGACTTCATCATCCTCGATGAACTCGGCTATCTGCCGTTCGCGCAGGCCGGAGGTCAGCTCCTGTTCCACCTGATCAGCAGGCTCTACGAGCGCACCTCTATCATCGTCACGACAAACCTGGCTTTCGGTGAATGGCCGTCGGTGTTTGGTGATGCGAAGATGACAACCGCACTCCTCGACCGTCTCACCCATCACTGCGAAATCGTGGAAACCGGAAACGAATCTTGGCGCTTCAAAAACCGCTCTCAAAGCTCACATGAGGATTTCGCCGTCAAGTTCAATCATAGTTTCATAGCTTGCCCCTTCGATTTTGTATCGAACCCATGGTCTGAGCCACCTTGCATGACGCGGCACGTTGCCGTTACCGGTTCAAACTCACATACGGTCGCCGTTTTGCCCGGCAGCACCATTATCCCGCTTGCGTAGCGGCAAGGCTCAGGAGAACGGGACCAATCTAAAGCGCGGCATTTAAAGCCCGACTTTGAGGCGGTTCGCTCACCTGGATCCGCCAGGAGTGATCAGTCCTGGAAGATTTGTGTATTCGGCAATCTTTTGGGGTCGTCAGGCGGTCTTCATGACAGCCCCCTCGATGACAACACCCGCAGTGACAAACTTCCACAGCGCGATAAGGAGTTTGCGCGCCAGGGCCACTATCGCGGCTTTCTTTAAGCGTCCACCATTCGACTGAACCCGATCCACAAACCAACGGCTAAGCGCTGATGCTGGCTGATTGCGTAGCCACAACCAAGACAGTTGGATCATCGTGGTGCGCAGCCGAGGGTTTCCTGCCTTTGAGACACCCTGTTCGTGGTCGATGGTCCCGCTCATCCATGGGGTTGGTGTCAAACCTGCATAGGCGGCAATCTGCCGCCGATTATCAAAATGCCGGGACAGGGCTTCGGTCCAAAGAACGGCGGCAAATTCAGCGCCAACGCCCTTCAAGGACAGCAGCATCGCTGCGGGCGAGGTTGCCTCAACCGCTGGCTGCTCGTCCATCGATAGGAGAGCATTACGCTCGCTCTCCACTGCAGCGATCTGCTCTAGCAGCAACTCGAGACGGTCGAGTTCGCGATTGATTTGAGCCTTCAGGTGTTTCGGTAACTCGCGCCCATCTCCGGTCTGGAGTTCCTCTAGCCGCTGACGGCGATCCTTACGGAGCGGTTGATAGCCGCTGACGCCTTGAGCGAAGAGTAGCCCCTTCACGCGATTGACATGCCTGACCCGCTCAGCAATCAAAACTTTACGTTCCCTGCAAATCCGACGCCGATCTTCGTCCCTCGGATCTGGCGCTCTGACCATCGCACAGACGCGAGGCTCGCCGCGCTTGAACGCAAGCAATGTGCGCGTCAGAGCCTCTCCATCGATCTTGTCGGTCTTGGCACGCCGACGTCGACGGGAAGTCGCGATCGAAGCTGCGTCGACGACGTAACTCTCGATGCCGTAACTCTCCAGCACGCGGTGTATCCAGAAGCCGTCCAATCCTGCCTCTTGGATCGTCACGATGGGAAATAACTTCCCTGTTCTCAACCGCGCCTTTTGTTGTAGCTGCTCAAATCGATCCAGTAGCTCGGCTATATTGCCACCGGCCACTACGTGCTTCGACATCTTCTCGCCACTGCCCGGCGACAACGAAGTGATCAACCAGGTCGATCGGCTCAGTTCCAATGATACAAAAATTGCGCCAAGATCAATGCGGACAGCGGTCGGATGAATGGATACAGGTTCCATAAACTGCTCCTCCTGAGCGAGTGTTTTGATGCAACCTCACTCTGCCAGAGCGGCGGCCGCTGTTCACTCCTCATGGGATCTAAAGCCGAAGATACCCATCACCCGCACTTGGCCTACCCTCTGCAACCCCGGCCAGCGCCGGGCAGGCCAAGCGCTGATCGCATACAGGGGGGTCAAAATTGGATAAGTAAAAGGGGTGAATGTTCGGTGCTGATTGACAGAGCAGAGCGACGATCGCCAGCGAGAGGGCAAAGAGGATATGCAACATGCGATCAGCCTACCATGCCTTGGCGGCGAAAGCTCCCAAGCAGGACGAACAGGGCAGGGCCAGCAGGCCGAGGCCGACGATCCCTGCTAGGGACAACGAGAACCCCAGCCCTTCCATTGCCAATACCGTGACGAAGGGGGCTGAAGCCGAAACGATCAGTCGAGCGGCCATCACCTTCCCCTGCAGCTTGCCGCAACCTTCGCTGCCAAACAGCGCCAGCGGCAGGGTGCCGCTGACAATGCTCAGCGGGACGTTGCCCAAGCCGAACATCAAAGCGAAAATCATGGCTCCGGGTATAGAGGGCGCGGTCAGTCCCGCTTCCCTCAAGTCCGCCATTCGCCTCGCCGTGCGGGCCGTCCTGAGACAGCGTCGTCGCAAGAGCGCGAAAGCGGTGACCGGCGACGTGCTAGCCAAGCTGCTGGCAGCCTACGCGACGTCAGTGACCGGGCGATCCTGAAGGGCGCCTTTCCCCCCGGCAGCGGCCGGCGCAGCGAGATCGCAGGCCTCCGCCTGGAACAACTGACCGTGGAAGCTCCGATTGAGACCGAAGACATCCCTCCCCTCCCCTCTTTGGCCACTCATCTCGGCCGCACCAAAAAACGACCGGCGAGCAGGACGACATCGTCTATCTGACCGGTCGGCCCGTCGAGGCGCTCAACGCCTGGGTGGCGGCCGTTAAGATCGACAAGGGCAGTGTGTTTCAGGGAATCGGGCGTTGGGGGACGGTGTCGCGGCGGGCGCTCGATCGGCAGTATCAATGCAATCCAGAAGCAGAGGGCAGAGATTGCTGGGCTGCCAGTGGGGAGTTTTCGGCGCATATGCGGTCAGGCTATCTAACCGAAGCGGCCAACCGAGGCATCCCTCTCCCTGAGGCGATGGAGCAATCACGCCACCGATCCGTCCAGCAAGCATCCAGCTATTATAACAGTGTTACACGCAGAAGCGGGCGAGCGGCTCCGATTGTTGTAGGACAGGTTCTCACTATCAGAATTTCCAGGGCGAGATCAATTCGAGCCCTGTTGTCTCGAAATCTTTGAGGTTTCGGGTTGCCAACCGGCCACCATTAATCCGCGCTATCGCCGCAATCATGCCGTCCGGAGCCGACATTCCTTTCCCCTGCCGCGCAGCCTCTCCCATGATATCGCCGTAGGCCAACGCTGCTTCTTCCGTGAAGGCGAACATCTTGTCGGAGAACCGGCGGCGCCAGCTCACAAGTCCCTCTTCCAGGCGATCTGCGCGCTGATCCGGCCTGATCTTTTGAATGCCAAAAGCGATCTCAGCAACTGCAACCGTCGGCAATGCTAATTCGGCGTCGTGACGAACCAGCCATGCTATAACCGCAGAATCGGGAGCTTTCTTCAAGGTCTCCGACATCACATTCGTGTCGAGAAAAATCAAAGCTCGACGCCTTTGTGAGCGCGTCTGTTTTCATCGATGATACTACCGAAATCGATATCCGTACCCGACTGCGATGACAGACGGCTATAGAATTTCGCAGCCGGTTCACGTCCCGCCTCACGAGCCTCGTAGGTTTCGAGCGCGCGCTCGACGATATCAGCGATCGTGCGATTTTCTCGTCGAGCAAGCTTGTGGGCAAGATCGCGTGCTTTGGAACTGCGAACAGATAGTTGCGGGGTTACCATTGAATGCTCCTTCGTCCGAATCCAATCTAATGGAAATAGGGAGAGCCATCAAGATGGCATACGCCATCTTGATGGCCGTCAAACGTATTGGATAATTGGCTTAGCATTTCTACCATCACACGTGTTCGTTACGTCGAAAGATCAACTTGAACGCCACATTCAAAGCAATGTCGTCCAGTGACGCCCAGCAAAAAGAATTCCATGCAGGCTCCAGCCTGGCGACTATGTACTAGGATCATGAGGAGTGGGCGAGCCGCTCGAATGTCCTAAAAGGCATAGCATACCCAAGGTGACTGAAGCCCACGATGCGATTGCAGCCGATCTGTCATCGATATTTTCAATTTTTGTACGAATCTCGCTTAAGAGATCGATGCACCTACCGCCGATAATTCTTGCAGACAGAGCGAAGGCGGACAACATATTGCAGAAGAGACCAGAGATTGCCGATGCACCCGATAGAGATACCGCCGGTCCTCGATCCACAACAGTTGATCAGGATCGAAGCGTTACACCGCGGATTCCTTTACCAACATCTTTACGCCGCCAACTGTCTACTATTGGCGGCGGCGGCTGCCGTAGAACTGATCTGCGTTGAACGTGACGAAGATATCGAGGTCGTGATCGGTGCACGCCGACTATATATCCAGGTCAAGACACGAAAAGGCCTTCTGACCTTCGCCGATATCAAGTCTGCCCTTGGCAGGTTTGACGACCTGCGCGCTGCGCATGCCCGCGGGGATAGGACAGGGTCAGCCGCCTTCGTGGTGGCGGCGAACACCGCGCCAGACAAGGCCTTGCTGGCACGCCTTAGGGCACCAAACTGGCCGGCCGATGTCGAGCTGCACTGGCCGGAAATGCAGGGCTCGGTTGACGCCGCACTCCCCAGGCCGGCTGAAGACATATCTGGCGCCATCCAGCAGTGTGCGACACTTGCCGGCGATCTGCCCTTTGGTCAGTTGACGCCTGAAATTCTCGTCTGGAAACTCGCAGGCGCTGTTGCGCTAGCCTCAGCAGGATACCCGCCTCGCGCGGACCACATCTTCAGGCGCACCGAGTTACCGCAGCTTTTCGACCAGCTCGCTGTTCAACTTCAGGACTTCCCTGCCCCGCCGCGCACCTATTGGGCACAGGAAAACGAACCACCTCTCTCAAGCACTGCGCAGGTTCGGATCGTCATCGGGTATTCTGGTGCGGGAAAAACTGCATGGGTTGCTCAGGCCGCCCTTCATTCGACAAGTCCGGCAGTCTATTATGATGTTAGCGACACACCCGGCCAGTCCCTTGCATCCTCTCTGGCGCGGGAACTCGCGGCGACTCTGTTTGGCAATCAACGAGGTGGGTTAGGCGATGTTCTGATGCCAGGTGCGTCTGGCATCGAAATTCTCCGTCGTATTAGCGAACGCCTCGCAAGGGACGGGATGGATATCACGCTCGTGCTCGATAATGCACACCGGCTCGAACCATCGGATATCCACGCCGTCGTAAAGCCCTTGACGGCGATCAAATTCGTTCTTCTCAGCCATCCGGGGCCACAGGTTGCCGAACTGGAAGCCCTCGTGGGGGGCGCTGCCGAGCCGTTGCGAGGCTGGGGCATCGACACAGTCGCCGCCGCATCGAATGCTGGTGGATGCGTTGCCGATGTCGCAGCGTGCCAAAGGCTTCTGAGATTAACGGGCGGTTTCCCCCTTTACGTCTTGAACGCCGTCTCCATCGCGGCACAGGAATATGCTGGCTCGATTAGGGAGCTTTGTGACAGTCTTGAATCACAGACGCATCTGGTCGAGACCGCTCAGGAATTGATCCTCAAGCGAGTATTGCTGGCGCTTTCTGCAAAAAACAGAGAGGTGTTGTCAGTTCTTAGCTTATCCGACATTCCTCTAACGCGATTGGAGGTTACAAGCTTGCTTGCGAGCGCAACGGGAATAGATGCCGTAGGTGCCACACAGGCATTGCGGCAGCTTCGCACATCGGGGTCGCTCGAGATCTATGCGGGCGATCGTCTCAAAGTCCATGATGCCCTGCGTCTTGTCGGCCTGTCGTATCTCACCGACACTGGCGAGGACAAGCTCCTGTCGGCACGAACAGCCCTGAAAGACGTCCTGTTCGACACGATCAACGACCAGTTTGACTTGCAGCGTTTCGGGCTCTATCTGCGAACTCTTGCCGCCGTTGGTGATATCAAGCCACTAGTCGAGCTAGCGACAGATGAGCTTTTCCATGAGATTGGCGTTTGGTCTGACGTCCATCCGTTCCTGGTTCATGCTGCATCATCAGAAGAGACGGCTCCTGAAGACCGCTTCTGGGCGTTTGATGGGCTGGTCTTCGGTGCAATGAAACGCAGTGACTACGCTTCGGCAAGGCGTTACGTCGATGGAATGAGCCAACTTATTGATGTTTATACTTTTGGCGAGGAGGAGCGTCTGGCCGAGGCGATGAAGCGGATGAACATCGCTGCTGCCGAAAGGGATTCAGCCGCCGTTATTAAGCTTATCGCGTCAATCGACGATTCATTACCCGACAGTTCAGCTCATCGGCGTATTTTCCGATACAATGCCGCGAATGCACTATATTTCCTGCAGGCTTACGATGCCACGATCTCCGAGACTGAGGAGCTTGCCAGCGAATATTTCGGACTTCTGGGGATCCGAGCTACCGACCTCGATTTCCGCAATCGTGATAAAATCTGGCCTTTGTTGGTGAAGTCCGAAACGCTTGTCGACGACCTTAAACACCTGGCCGATACTCTCGACCTCCATGCAAAGGCCATAAATGCGATTGGCCGTGATGCCGGCAGAGCGCGGTTGAATGCAATGAAGCTCTACGAACTCGCGCAAGCCCCCGATTCCCTGATCCGGCTCGGCCAAGACTTTGTTGATGAGTGTATCAAACGACATGAGTATGATACGGCCCGCTCGTTGATCGAAACCAGCCTGCTACCAAACGTCATTCATTTGAAGATGGCGTCTAAACTCGTGCCCGTGCGTGCGCAATATGCCGAAGTGCTGGCGTTATGTGGGGACTTATTCGCAGCTGATCGTGAGATGGCGAAGCTCGCGCCGTACGAGGCTGGTCTGGAAGCAGACGTTCTACGCGATGTCGAGTATCACCGGCGCCGCATTTCTGAGATGCGAGTTCGCGCATCATCGCGCCAGCGATTACGTCCTGAGCCCAGTTTATCCTTGCCGAAGAAGGTGGGCCGAAATGACCCCTGCCCCTGCGGTTCGGGCAAAAAATACAAAAAGTGTCACGGCGCTGCGTAGTTCGCGTTAGTCTCCTAGTGACAATGGTGGCGGCTTTTAAACCACAGCGAGCGTTAGCGCCGGATTCACCTTAAAAGGCAGTAGGTCTTTAATTCCTCCCTGCTATTGCGATGTTCCGAGACAGGACAAGGCAATGAGGGAAAGCAGATGGGTGGCGAACGGGTAGAGATCGGCGATTTCGAGGCAGCATCAGGTCTGCGTCCGAACGAGGTAATGGACGGCCATGACGCCGCGTTGACACTGCTTCAGAATAAGGAATTCCAAGCGGCGCTGAGGCTGGTGGAAGTTGAGACACCAGGCTCAACGGATTCCTTCTACAACGCGCTCATTGCTCGCTCCTTTGATGGAAGCTTTGGCAATACCGGTAAAGCCCTGTTCAGGTTGCGGGTTTCGGTAATTCGCGGACAGGGATTCCATTAAATCCCGGACAGCATTTCCGCTAATTCCCGGACAGCGATTCCGGTGAATCCCGGACAGTCTTTCGGCATAAAGATCGACTTTCGCACGCGCCGTTTTGCCATTCTGGACCTCGATTTGAACGAGGGGCTGATGAATGGCGAGACGGAAGCAGGTGAGACTTACTGACGTGAAGGACATTCGATCGATATTGCGACTGACGCACGAACAGGGGCTTTCGGTTCGTGCGATATCGGAACGGCTGAAGATCAGCAAAACGACCATTTCGACCTACCTGCTGCGGGCGCGTGAGGCCGGGCTGACGGGCTGGCCGTTACCGCCTGGGCTGGACGATGATGGCATTCTGCAGCGCCGCCTGTTCCATCGTCGCGGCCGTCCGCCCCAGGACATGCACGAACCCGACTGGGGCAAGATCGCCAGTGAATTGAAGCGGAAGGGCGTGACACTGACGCTGTTGTGGCAGGAATATCGCGAACGGCACCCCAACGGTTAGGGATACACGTGGTTCTGCGAGCGGTTTGCCGCTTTCGAGCAGCGCGCCAGCGCCACCTTCCGCAATCGCCACACTGCCGGCGCGGCGATGCAGACCGACTACGCCGGCCAAACCGTCCCGGTGATCGATCCGGTGACGGGCGAAATCCGGCTGGCGCAGATTTTCGTCGCGGTTCTGCCAGCCTCCTTGTACACCTTCGCCTATGCAAGCTTCACTCAACGGTTGCCCGACTGGATCGAGGGTCAGCAGCTGGCGCTGGGTTTCTTCGGTGGCGTGACGAAAGCCATCGTCTGCGACAACCTCAAGGCCGGCGTTGCCAAGCCCTTGTGGTTCGAGCCGACCATCAACGCCACTTTTGCGGCATTCGCCGAGCATTACGACACGACGATCCTGCCGACCCGTCCGAAACGGCCGAAGGACAAGGCCAAGGTCGAAGGCAGCGTTCTCATCGTCGAGCGCTGGATCCTGGCGCGGCTGAGAAACGACCGTTTCTTCAGCCTTGTCGATCTCAACGTGCGGATCAGCCAGCTTCTCGACGATCTCAATAGCCGGCCGATGCGCCGGGTTGGCAAATCCCGCCGGCAGCTCTTCGAGGAGATCGAGCAAGACGCGCTTGCGCCCTTGCCGGCAACGCCATTCGAATATTCCGAATGGAAGTCGGCAAAGGTTCATCCCGACTACCATGTCGAGGTCGACAAGGCCTTCTATTCCGTGCCGCACCGCCTGATCGGCCGCCAGGTCGATGTCCGGCTTACAAGCCGGATCGTCGAGATCCTCCATGATCACCAACGTGTCGCCAGCCACCGCCGGACGTCGCAGCGGGGCGGTCATGTCACCGTCAACGAGCATATGCCGAAGACACATCAGCATTATGCCAACACGACGCCTGCGAGCCTCATCAAGCAAGCTGCAAAGATTGGCCGCAACGCTGCAATCCTGATCGAGCGGCTGATGCGCGATAGACCTCATCCTCAGCAGGGATACCGCGCCGCTCAAGGCGTTCTATCGCTCGCGCGCCGGTACGGCCCCGAGCGTCTGGAAGCGGCGTGCGATCGGGCACTGACGATCAATGCGCTCAGCTATTCCTCCGTCAGCACCATCCTCAAATCCGGTCTCGATCAGGCCCCGCCTGGTGCTGAGCCAGTCAAGCCCACCCCGGTGCATGGCAACATCCGCGGCAGCTCCTATTACCAGTGAAGAAAGGAAGATACTCACATGCTCACACATCCAACCCTCGACCAGATGCATGCGCTCGGCCTATCCGGCATGGCGGCAGCATATCGCGACCTGGCCAATCAACCTGAGGGCAGCGATCTCAACCGCGATGAATGGCTCGGCCTGATGCTTGATCGGGAGATGGCCGTGCGCGGCGACAAGCGACTGACCAACCGGCTTGCAATCGCCAAACTGCGTTTCCCCGATGCTTGCATCGAGAACATCGACTTCGCCGCCCCTCGCGGCCTCGACCGCCGACAGCTCCTCTCGCTTGCCCAAGGCGAATGGCTCAAGGCCCATGAGCACTTGATCCTGACCGGACAAACGGGAACGGGCAAAACATGGCTCGCCTGCGCCATCGGACGGCAAGCGGCCCGCCTCGATTATTCCGTTCTCTATGTCCGCATGCCCCGTCTCTTCGAGGATTTGGCGCTAGCGCGCCTCGACGGGCGGTTTCCCCGATTGGTCGACAAGCTCGCGCGTGTTCAATTACTCATCCTTGATGACTGGGGAACCCACGCGCTCAGCGATCAGCAGCGGCTCGATCTCCTGGAAATCTTCGAAGAGCGCTACCGCCGGAAATCCACTCTGATCACCGCCCAGCTTCCCGTCGCGCAGTGGCACGAGATGATCGGCGAACCAACGATCGCTGACGCCATCCTCGATCGTATCGTCCATAACGCCCATCGAATTGCGCTCGAGGGAGACAGCATGAGGAAGCAAAAACCAAGACCGCTCTTGACCGAAGCGTAAAACGCCGAAATCAATAACCAATGACATCAACCAGGCGAACGAAAGTCAATCCCGCGGGACTGTCCGCGATTTAGTGAAACGACTGTCCGGGATTTACCGGAATCGATGTCCCGTTAATCTGAAATCCGCATTCAGGTTGACGGAGCAAGGAAAAGCGCCGTCGGGGAAGCGTTGGATGACACTTCTTCAGGAAGTCATGGCCGTTCCGCCAACGCACGCCGATATCGCCGATTGGTGGCTGTTGTTTGGCGCGTTGAACGCATCTTTCGAGTTCCAAACAAGCCAATCAGCACCGCCGAAAACCGAGATGCGTCTTTCCGGAGAGTTTACGACGGAATTGAAGCATGCTGGTCGACATTGGGCTGGTCTGCTCGCTCCCTTGCTGAAGCGGCGCGGCGCGTCGTTCGCATTTCATCAGATCGACTTGGAACGATTGGGCGGAGAGCAAGCGACCGGCGGCGATTTCGCGCTCATCCTTGATTTTGACGGGAGGACGTTCCAACCGGAAACGTGCCGCAGCGAACCCCGAATCGTACCGATTATTTTTCAAGGCAAGCGATATGTGAGACCATTGGCCAACGTCTCGCAGACCCACAAGGTTCGCGGCTCCCAGAAGAAGAAATTGGGCCAAAACGATTGCGCTTCAGCCTACATTTTCTACGAGAATGGTGACGTGGCGATCGCAGCCCCGCTTCCGGTTCTTGTAAAACCCATCGAGAATGTTGGAGACGAACGCCAGACAAATGTTTTTCAAGGAACGATCGACTTCGCGTCTTATCTTTATCGGGCCTCCACGGATGACACGTTTGCTGCGCGAGCGACGTCGATAGAGGAAGCGTTGTCGATGATATATTCAAAGGCGCATCCAGGTCAACTCTCGAAGCTTATCGTCGCTACAGGGGACTCTAAGGCGGATTTCAAATATGAGGCCGCAGTTAAGCATTTCTTTGCATCCTACGGACCCGACATCGACGAACCTGCAACCGATGACAATGAAGACAAACCAGGTGAGCCGAGCGGCCCCTGAGGGCGAGTGCTTCCGGGCATCGCCTCGTTGAAGGCTGCCAGGCGGCCTAACCGGCTATTTTCGGGGTGTCCCCCAAAAGAGACGGGTGCTGGAGCTCGAAACTTCATACGTGGTCGGCTGGAAAAACGTGTCATAGCGTGGGCAGTGGCGGCTCCTCATTTATGGTCGCGACGCAATTTGGGTTGGTAACGTTTCCCAATGCGTCGCGCGCCTTTCCGGTCCGCTGGGGTCGGCCAATCAAGAAACCTTCATTCCAACAAGGCCCAGGACTTTTGTAATCGTGTTGAGGATGGATGCGGCCGTCGCCATATTCGTTGCCAACCTCTCGCGGTCTTTGGCGATCGTTTTAAGTCGACCGGCGGCTTGCGAAATCCCGCCGGTGATCTCGCGATAGCTAGCGGATGGGGATCGTCCCCTTATGGCATCGTATTCTTCCTTCAAACGATTTGCCGCATATTTTAAGCGTGCCTTATCAGTAGCCGAAGCCGATACATAAGCGTTCAAGAGCTTTGTAATCGCGTCGTTTATTGTGTCGCCGGCATCGGTGTTTGAGACACTCAAGATCTTACTCCTTACTCTCGATCGCCTTTTTCAGTTCGGCGATATCATCCAGGAACGTGTTGATGTCCTCGACGGAGCTGGATAGGTCAGGCGAGCCATCGGCGAGTTTCCGATGCGCCTCCTGCACCTTGTTGATCGCAGCGACGCTCTTGGTGACAATTTGACGGCGCGTCAGGAAATCGCGCTTTGCTTTGTCAATGGAGATGTATTGCTCATAGGCCCCTCCCCGCTTCCTAGCCTGGTCCAGACTACACCGCGCCCCACTCTCCCAAGCTTTCAGCCTGTCGTCGATTAGCTGGAGGTCGTCTGTATCTTCGTTGAGGATCAGGAACGTTGCGTCCAAAAGGAGCGGCTGTACAGCCACCGCAATTTCGCGGATCTCCCGCATGCGGTCTCGTTCCGAAAGATATACGGCACCGTGGATTGTGAATTTAACGACTGGGCCGATTACCGCTGAACCCGGAGATCCTGCAGATGCTGCTGTCGATAGTTTCGCAGCGCTGCCTGCTAATGTGGTCGCTGCAGCTTTTAGCTTCGAAATTGCTTCAGGATCAGTTGCTTTGGCGAGTGCTTGCGCGTAGTCACTAAGAGCATCGAGGAAGGCTGCTCGATCTTCAAGACGCTCGACAGGATTTTGCGAACGAGGTGCCGCAAGCCGGTATGGATAAGCTCACGTATCGACAGAGATTGGTCTCAGTGGAATAGGCAATAGCCAAATCGCTCTCCAGTTGGCCCGGCTCCCTGATCACAGCCACCGCGTTCATTGTGGCCGTTCCGAATTGCGCGACGTCATCGGTTTTTGGCCGGCTGGCGCAACTTGCTAGCAACAGAATGGGCAAGAAAGAAACACGAAAGAGGTTGCTTGGAAACTTCATGTTACTCGAAGCAAAACTGATCATCAGCAAGGTCCGTTAAACGTGAATAGATTTGAGCTCCGCTCCGAAAAGCACAGCACGATCTGTAAATTTAGCTATTGGACAACGATATAATAAATTAAGCAGCAAAGCTGCTTTCCCCCTACAGTATTGAACAGCTAATCACGAAAATGACCGCACTACAATACGGTTGTGTTGACCCTTTAACATATTTTTGCGTGCAACTTCTTATAACAGAGCTCTTCTAATTCTTCGATGCAACGTCTTTCTGCGAACTGCCGAAACCTCTTCGAGCGGAGAAAGAGAGCGGACGGTTTTGAACCCTCTTGAGAGAGGCGAGGTCGCCAATGGCCGGTATGGCTAGGGATAGCCATACCGGTGGAGGGTTGGCCAGCGGTGCCGGGCTATTCATGAGTGACGGCCGTTGACCATAGGGAAGTATTAAGCCCAGCACAGCGATGTACGGATGGATCCGTGCCTGTAATCTTGTGCATTCAACGAACTTCGTTCGTTTATTCCCCTTACCTCTACCGCAGACCGTCTCGGACTAAATGGACAACCCTAGCAGGACGATCCGGTTTAGACCCTCAAGCTGCGATCAATACCCGGAGAGGAGAGTAGCTAGGTCCGGCTAGTTCAGTGGCAGAGCAAACGACGTGCGGGTTTCCACGCTCAACCACGCAGGTCTCTGTTGGAGCTGCTGCCATGGAGCAGTCCCGCCGTGGTTCGCAGGTGCCAATAGAGCTGGTATATCGGCGCAACAAAAATTTAGCCCTGCGCACTCAGGAGCCTTGTTCCAAGAGACAATGCGAAACTTGGAGGCGGATTTCATCAACCGAACTTCGCTTTTCCCACAAATGACAATATCCCGGCAACATCATTGCCAGGACACAAGATGTATCTCTTGAAACCAACGGCTTCAGACGATTGTTTCTTTGATCCTGCACATTCGCTTATCCAATCATGCGTTATCAGTTGGACTAACATGGCCCTTCTCGGCGCTGTCGTCAAGGCCCGCCAGCGTGCGAGACATTACCAGTATGTAACCCTGCTCGGGAAGCAGAACGGGTACTGAGTCTAACGACCTGCTAGAGCCAAAGGATATCACATCCCACTTGTGGCTACCAGAAAATTCCGGATCAGGTGAAAACAACTTAGCACCACCCACGTCGTGGAAAACCACCCGAAGACCGGGCGCACTATTTTGGATTTCGAGCTTGCAGCCTTGAACAACGTAGGGCGAAGTTTGCTCGAAAACCGGATCCGAATCGAGGAACCAGCAGGTTTCTTTAACAGCCTTGATTTTAAACGGCCCGGGATCTTTCACATCAATACCATATGTTGATGTCATAAGCTGTTTCTCGTAGTTGACGGAAACCTCGGCCTCAAGCATCCGTCCTGATAACCAGACGTCATCTCGCCGGATTTCATAATCGCAGGTAGAAAGCTCACCCGTCGCGTAGCGCTCGGTTTTCCAGGTGATGTCCTCATAGTTAAAAGGAACGAATTCAAAAACTGAGTGGTCACTCACCTTGATTCTTGTTCGAGCTTCATCATCCCATTCGATTTTTATCTTTCGGGAAAGTTCGCGAACAAACACGTTTTTCTCATATTTGAAGTGACTTTTGATAGCATCTTCAAGGGCATGCGCCAGAACATTGATTTGAGCATTCTCTGAGATGAGATGATCAGTCAGGAACGGCATGTAGAAGAGCCTAAGGCTCTTCTTAAGTGAGTCTCCAAGGCGCCGTTTCAAAGCATCTTCGGCCAACGGGATCAGCGTAGCGCTTCTCGCTTTTGCCTTCTCGGCGAACATTTTTAGTTCAGCCGCCTCGGGGAAGTTGGGGAATGTCAACGCAGCGCGCTCCAGCCACTCCACAATCGGTACTATCGTTCGGTTACTGTCGTCCAATAAATACAACGGTCGAAGCAGCAGATCGATATCTGCGATCAGCTGGGCATCATCGTCGGGCAGGTTGTGTAGCGATTGCGCGTATGCTTCTGGGAGGCAAGAGATCAACACGAACCTCTTCGTCGGAAATCGCAGTTTGCGCGCGATTGCCAGGATTTTCTTTCGCTCCTCTGGATCGAAGTAGCCATCGAAATCGTCCATCGCTCGCTTCCTACCCCGTCGTGATTTCGCCTAGAGTGATAGGATCATTAGAGCTCAGATGCTGCAGCACCGCGTACATCAGTGAGCCGTAGTTGATATAGTTAGTCACTCTGCCGTGAAGTTTGGCGTTTGTGACGGACCTTGAGCCACGATGGAGCGCTTGAACCCTCCATTCATCATCACAGACAGGTGAACCCGATGAACCTGGCATCGTGTCAGTAAAATACCGTAGCTGGGTGTCAGTAACAGACTCAACAAGGTTGTTCCGAATGGCGTAGTGCTTATGATTACCCCTCGGATGCTGTATGATATTTACGGGCGATCCTGGACGAAGGTTGCGAACATCCGAACTGACCACAAGACCTGGGCGCCCGGTCTCCTCCAAGCGAAGTACGGCGTAGTCAAGATGCTTGTCCGAGATCACCAGTTTAACGGTCTTGACCACGCTAGCGAGGTTGATCGAATCTGTGTTGAAGTCAAACTCGGCCTCGACTGACATCGCTTGCGCGTTCAAGTCCGTCGCGTTAGGCGGAGTTTCACCTGAATTGCGGGCAGCGATAACATGATAGTTGGTCATAAGTAACGTCGGCGAAAGCAGCCATCCTGTACCAACGTAACGCATTAAAACGCCTGCGCTAGAAAAAGCGGGCCTTCCGTCCTCCACTCTTGTCACTGTCAGCTTGGCAACAGCATTTGATGCCGCAAGGCCCTTCGACATGAATTCCATAGGAACCATGTCATTCTGGAAAAGAATCTTCTCATCGAATGATGTGAACCGATCCTCTGCGGGGTAGACAAAGCCTGCAGTACGGCTGGTTACATTTGCGAGCCCATCTCGGATCGGGGACGCTCGTGAATCCAGACCGGAGAGAAATGCCGCATTCTCGAGAAACCGCTGGATCGGGACCGTTCCGTCAATCAGACGCGGCGTCTTGTTCATCCGATCAAGAATATAGATCAACGTCGCCATGTGCGATCCCATCGCCGTCGGGGTGATGGAAGAAACGTATTGATCGTCCAGGTTGGCCATCAAAGATCTCTGTACCAGATCGTTATACCCCAACACTGAGATAATAGCCGTCACAATATCGCGAATTTCCTGACTGCTGAGGTAAGGCGTCTCATTCAAATATCTTCTCCCAAACCAATATTGAATTTGATGCTATTCCAGCCTCGTGTAACGCTTGGCCCATAAAATGTATGGGGATATTTAGCCTCTGCGTTCACAATGGAGCAATACCTTAAACGACAGAAATTTCACATCGGCTTCGCTCAGACCACCGCGAAGATAACGAACGGCGGAAGTTGGACTGCTGAACCTCAGCCTTTCAAATGCGAGGTTCGAAATTGCTTCTACAGTCGGTGCCAGCTTGATGTCGCAACTGTTTCAAAACTGCGCGGCAGAGTCAGCAAAGTCGGCAAGGGCTCAACGGCGCGAAATCGATGTCGGCGATGAACTGAGCGTGGAGAACCAATTCAGGTCAATTATCGATATGTCAGAATAGCTCTCTTGTTCGTGTCTTTACTCCGCACGTCAGCCGTTCAATCTTAGACCCTCTCTCCTTTGAATTAGGCGATAGCTACGTCCGCCCCTTCCAACCCGCCAAAGAGTACAGAAATCCGATTGTTAGTTTGTAGTCAGCTGACGACATCAACCTCTCTGCCGACCTTCCGCCAACCTGACGATCTGCTTCAGGTCACGCCCAGTTCCGACCCCCGGAGTTTGCCTTCAAAAGCGCCATCAGCATCGGTCCGAGCGAAAACTCTCCGCGCCGTGTCCTTGACGTAAGATCGCGGAGGTATCCCCCAGCCGAATTAATGTGTCCCGCTCGCTCGAGTATTGCTGCCATGGCAACCGCGGCGTTCTCGGCCCCCATCGCCTCGCATGCATCCTGATAGGCCGACGCGCTCACGCCCAAAGTCGAGCGGACGACCACCGCGGCCGACATGAGGTCCCGCCAACTACGAACCTCACCTCCGGGGCCGTAGGAAGCTATCTCCGGGCATGCACGCATAACTAGCCCAATTGGAAAAGCTTTTAGCGTCTCGGGTTTCCGACTGAGATTTTGCGCCGCCATATCGCCCCGCTCCGTTTCAGAGCAAGGTTCAAGTTCATTTTTATAATCGGTATTTGAATTCTGTTTGTGCTGACGGATGACGTTATCATTGCCGTCGGATTTTGTAGAAAAAAGCTGGTCTTTCAATGTATTGACCACGTGCTCGCGCAAAATCATTACCTCATCGAGGATGCCCTCGAAATCAGTAATCGATTTCGCGTGTCGGAGCTTCGCCACAGCGGCTACGTACATCGCCTCCATCTTTAACCAATCACCAGGAGTGTCGTCTTCGATGGCGGCTGTGATGAGCTTGCGGACGTCCCTGCGAGCGATCGTCATCCGTTCCTTGAGCACCTTAAGTCGCCTAGCATCCTCGGTGACCTGTTGTGCCATGTGAGCGAGCTCGGCTGATTTCGCAAGCAAAGGAGCAAGATCAAAGCCATATGCGGTTTCCACGGCGCCATCTTTGGTGCGCCTTACGTACCGCTTGCCGTTGGGGCTGTCGTTGCGGTTGATGAGCCCCGCCTCCACCAACACAGCCAGGTTTTCTCGCAGGGTTGTTCCTGCAATTCCGTTTGCACGGGCAATCAGTTGAGCGTTTGACGGAAAGACAATAAGGTTCTTATCTTCGCTGAGTTCAGTCTCTGGATAAAACGACAGAAGCGCATTTAGAACGGCAAGTGCACGATCACGTAACCCAAGAAGCGAACGCGCGTCACACGCATCACGGTAAACCTTCCATTTGTCGACAGCTTTTCCTTTATGGATGTCTGCGACCTCGAGTTGGGCCTTGACCAACGCAAGCGTCATTGGCCGCCGCCCAAATGGCGTCGTTACACTTCCACTTTGCATTTTTCTCTCACCTTTCGATCGGCAAAAGAAATCCGCTCACCAAAAACGGTGCCAAAGACTCTTGACTAGAATTCGTGGAAATGCGATTCTCAGGTTGCTGAGACCAATGAGAGAGGCTTCCACGACAGCGTCGTTTGGGGGCCTTTTTCTTTTGCTGTTACGTCCTTTTCTAGTTTTCTATTTCGGTGTTCCGGAAGTTCGCGTAAAGACTAGGAATCTGGTCCATCACGAATTTGGCAAATGCCTCGTCACGATCTCTGTTAATCTGAATTTTGCAGACCTTTCCAGAGATCGCCATCTTGGCAATCTCGGCACCATCAACGGACTTCGCGACCAGTGTATCTGCTGTCGCCTGGGCCGGCCTATCGAAGGACTTGATGGCTCTGACGATTGCAAGGAATCTGTCATCTGACGACTTGTGACCAAATGACTTATCATCGCACGTCTTGCGCGCTATGCTTTCCGAGCCCTCATTTTTTAACAGGTCGGCAAGTTCCTGCCACCGCGGCCGGCCGATTTTCGGCGCGCGACCGATGACACCAACCAGCCAGCTGGGTATCGCACGCGCTACGATGATGAGCTTTGAGGCTTCTTGCCGATCGACACTGAGAGCGGTTTGAATAAGCGACCGTTGAAAGCCACCCTCTTCAAGCTTAAGGGAGAACACCGCGCGTTCGATGAACGTGAGATCTTCTCGCGCAGAATTTTCAATACCCTGTGCAACGACCAGGCGATCGTCGCTGAGATCTCGCACATAGGCCTTCACCGGGATGGCAAGCTCTTTCGCAGCTCTTAATCGGCGGTGCCCGTAAGCGATTTGGTATCGACCTGCCTCGGATGGATGTACGCGCACCAGGATCGGGATCTCCTGGCCGTGCTCCAGGAAAGAGGTCTTTAATGCCTCAACAGCCGACATATCCTGATCGGCGAAACGATCAGCAAAAGGGGAGGGGTCTACGAGTGTGGGATCGAGGTCTAGCGGTAGAGCCCCGTCGGCAACTCTTTGTTTGAGTTCTTCGTAGTCTCGTTCGACCTCCGAAAAGGTGTCCTTAAGTGACCGTACCGCACCCGAGGCAACGCGCTGCATTGGTTGGCGCGTCTCTGCAGTCAGAGCTACATCCGGGCCCGCAGCGAAAAGATTTCGCACGGATTGCGTTCGCTTGCTCATCTAACATCTCCCCAATAATAACAATCGTTATCTCGAAAGTGTGCCGACACGTCGTCAGTTGACAACAAGCTAAACGATTGATTCCTTAAAGAATGAAGCATGATCATCTGCCCCACACTTCATTGATTAAGCCGACTGCTTCATGGTTCACGGCGTTGATGGATTCCATGGCACGATCGTATGTTGTTCTGCCAACCGCTCCTCGCGACAACTCGTAGAGCGATTGCTTCGTCAATCCAGCGTTCGCGATCGCTGTTGATTTCCAAGCCGCCGCTGCCATGACATCGGTGCCAAAGACATCGCGCAGCAAGCCAACGATCTCCTGTTCGGGAACATCTCGTGGATCGTGGCGGGTGACGAGAAATCTCAGGAAGTCATAATCGAGCTGCCCGCCTGCTTCCTCGATGACAGAAACAAGATCCGACGTCATGAGGAGAAACTGGCTCATCGACGCCACGTCCACCATCTGCGGGTGGACTGTGACGATCATCCCTGTCGCGGCGTTCAGAGCGCCCATTGTCAGGAAGCCCAACTGAGGCGGGCAGTCGACGACGACGATGTCGTACTCGCTTTCGACCTGCTGAATTGCGCTTGCAACACGCCTGAAAAAAAGATCTTCTGGACGACCACGGTTCTGTAGCATAAAGCGTGGCGTCTGATGTTCGAATTCCATTAGCTCGAGATTGCCGGGAACGATGCTGATACCCGTGAAGTAGGTAGGGCGGATTACCTCGCTCATCGACACGCGCTGTTCATCGTATCTAATAGCGCCGTAGATGGTGGTATTCTCGGCAACGTCAAATTCTGGCTGATAGCCAAACATTGCAGACAACGAGGCCTGTGGATCGAGATCGATCGCTAGAACCTTATATCCATGAAGCGCCAATCCTTGCGCGAGATACAGAGCTGTAGTCGTTTTGGCCGAGCCTCCCTTGAAGTTGGCAACAGTAATGATTTGCAGTTTGTCGCCCTTTTTGCGACGGGGCCAGAAACGCGCTGCTTCTTTAGGGCGCGCTTCAGCCAGGTACTGTCGCAACCCATTGATCTGCTCAAGGGTATAGGATCGCCTCCCACCAGTCCCAATATCGGGTGCAGGGCCAAGGCCGTCCAATGATAGCTGACGGAGGTAACCGTCTGACACACCAACAATCTCGGCGACCTCGCCTGAAGTGAATGAGCGAAGCGACTTCTGCGCGATTGGCGGAAATGCTCGCTCACCGACGGCACGAAGTCGCGCAGAAAGCGCTTCCGCGCGCTGCGTGATATGTGCAGATGTAGCGGCTCTGTTGAGGTGCCTATCGATCAAGTTCAC